>NZ_JAGIQD010000012.1:0-207309 GCF_017815045.1 Burkholderia sp. CpTa8-5 | reverse complement strand
ACGTCTTTAAAGTCAGGCGTCAGATTACGCAATCCCCCTCAAACGCTCCACGGTTTCCCGCGATGAACCTTTTTTTTATGTCTCGCTGCCCGCGATCAGCCGCCGCCGCGCGTCGAGCCGCGCAAGCAGCGCGCGCCGCGCGTCGTCGTCCGACTCACGCCATCCCTTGATCTCGCCGCGCGTGCGCAGGCAGCCCGCGCACCAGTCGGTGCGCGGATCGATCCGGCAGACGTCGGTGCACGGCGACGCGACCGTGGCGACCGGCATCGTCACGTCGCTCATGCGGGCTCCCGCAACGCGACGTCCGCGACCGGCGCGCCCGTCAGCGACACGAGTTCGTGCGGCGACAGGTTGAACACCGCGTGCGGATGGCCGGCAGCGGCCCACAGGCTGTCGAGCGCGAGCAGGTCGGCGTCGATCAGCGTGACGGGTTCGACCAGATGGCCGATCGGGCAGACGCCGCCGATCGCATAGCCGGTGTTGTCGCGCACGAACTTCGCGTCCGCGCGGCCGACCGGGCCGACCTGCGCGGCGACCTTCTTTTCGTCGACGCGGTTCACGCCGCTCGCGACGACCAGCACGGGCGCGCCGTCGGCCTGCCGGCGAAACAGGATCGACTTCGCGATCTGCGCGACCGAGCAGCCGAGCCCGGCCGCGGCCTCGGCCGACGTCTTGCCGGTTTCGGCGAGCATCACGATGCCTTTCGCATGGCCGCGCTCGCGCAGCAGCAGCGCGACGCGTCGCGCGGAATCGGGGAGGGAATCGAATGAAGCGGGTGTCGTCATGGGGGGGCGTCCGTGGGAGGGCGTGATCAGACGCAGTTCGCGGCGTCGGCCGCGCCCTGCGCCCTGGCAAGCAGTGCACGACCGGCGCGCGACACGTTCGCGCGGCCGATCGCGTTCGAGATGAAGTCGCCGGCCGCGACGACCTGCGCGAGATCGATGCCGGTCTCGATGCCGAGGCCTTGCATCAGGTACAGCACGTCCTCGGTCGCGACGTTGCCGGTCGCGCCCTTCGCGTACGGGCAGCCGCCGAGGCCCGCGACCGACGCGTGGAAGATCTCGATCCCTTCGAACAGCGCCGCGTAGATGTTCGCGAGCGCCTGGCCGTAGGTGTCGTGGAAATGGCCCGACAGGCGGTCACGCGGGAACACGCGCGTGACCGCGGAGAGCACCTCGCGCGTGCGCTTCGGCGTGCCGACGCCGATCGTGTCGGCGATGTCGATCTCGTCGCAGCCGAGCGCGGCGAAGCGTTCGACGACGTCGACGACCGACGCGACCGGCACCTCGCCTTGATACGGGCAGCCGAGCGCGCACGACACGCTGCCGCGCAGTCGCAGGCCCGCGTCCTTCGCGGCCTTCGCAACGGGCTCGAAGCGCGCGATGCTCTCGGCGATGCTGCAGTTGATGTTCCGCTGCGAGAACGCTTCGCTCGCCGCGCCGAAGATCACGACTTCGTCGGCGCGCGCGGCGACCGCATGCTCGAAGCCCTTCAGGTTCGGCGTGAGCACCGAGTACACGGTGCCCGCGCGGCGCTCGATGCCGGCCATCACGTCGGCGCCGTCGGCCATCTGCGGCACCCATTTCGGCGACACGAACGACGCGGCCTCGACGTTGCGGAAGCCGGCGCGCGACAGCCGGTCGACGAGCGCGATCTTCACGTCGGTGGGCACGAAGGTCTTCTCGTTCTGCAGGCCGTCGCGCGGGCCGACTTCGACGATCTTGACGGCGGTGGGGAACGTCATGGTTGTCTCCGGTTTCGTGTAGGGCGGAATTCAGTAGCCGCGTGCGTAGTCGACGATCCCGCTGACGGGCGCGCCGCGCTCGAGCGCGCGGATCTTGCCGGCGATCTGCTCGACGGCTTCCGCGCGCAGCGTCTCGGCCGAGCTGTGCGGCGTGATCGTGATGCGCGGCGCGCGCCAGAACGGATGGTCGTCAGGCAGCGGTTCGTGCTGGAACACGTCGAGCGTGGCCGCGGCGACCTGGCCGCTCGCGAGCGCGTCGAGCAGGTCGGCTTCGACGAGATGCGCGCCGCGCGCGACGTTGACGACGTACGCGCCGCGCGCGAGCCGCGCGAACGCGCGCGCCGACAGGATGCCGTCGGTGTCGCGCGTGCTCGGCAGCAGGTTGACGAGCACCTTCGCGCCGTCGATGCACGCGTCGAACGCGCCGTCGCCGGCGAAGGTCGCGATGCCGTCGAGCTGCTTCGCACTGCGGCTGTAGCCGCGCACCGGCAGGCCGAGCGCGGCGAGCGCGCGGGCGACCTCGGCGCCGAGCACGCCGAGGCCGAGGACCGCGACGGTGAAGCGCGCGCGCGCATGCGGTTCGAGCGGCTGCCAGCGGCGTTCGCGCTGTTGCAGGTCGTATTCGTCGAAGCGGCGCAGGTAGCGCAGCACCGCGTGCGTCACGTATTCGACCATCTGCTGCGCCATGCCCGAATCCTCGAGCCGCACCAGCGGCACGTGTGCGGGCAGCGTGCCCGGATGCGCGCGGTCGAGCGCGAGCAGCGCATCGACGCCCGCGCCGAGGTTGAAGATCGCGCGCAGGCCGTCGCGCGGCGCGAAGAACTCGCGCGGTGCGCGCCACACGAGCGCGTAGTCGGCGGCGGCCGTATCGCCCGGCTGCCACGCGCGCAGTTCGGCTTCCGGCAGCGCCCGCGCGATCTCGTCGCGCCATGCGCCGGCTTCCTGATGCGGTGAATGGAACAGGATCTTCATTGCGTGACGGCGCGCGCGCCGGCGAGGCGCGTCACGGGAACGGCGAGCGAAGCCGGGCGCGGCGCGCCGGCGGACGTAGCGGACATTGGACGACTCCTGACGAACGGCCCGGCGCGTCGGCGCGCGGACCGGTTCCGTGTGACGCTGACGGGAAGCCCACATTCTACGGTTTCGCCGCACATTGCGCCGCTGCGCGGGGCGTACGGCCGACGCGGGCCGCCGTCACGCGGTCGCCGGGCCGCCGGTCACCGCGCCGCGCAAAAGCAAAGCACAAAATATTGGTTCGGCCGCTGCGTACGCGACGCCACAATCGAACCTCGTCTTCAAGCAAGCGAGGGCAATCATGCGCGCATGCAGCAAATCGGCGTGGCCGCCGCGGCTCGTCACCGTTCCGGGCCTGCACGGCAGTGAAGGCGCTCACTGGCAGACCTGGCTCGAGCGACAGTTCCCGCGCGCGTTGCGGGTCGAGCAGCACGACTGGGATGCGCCCGATCTCGCGGGGTGGGCGCAAGCGGTGCGCGCGCTGCTCGATCGCGAGCGCGGCCCGTTCGTGCTCGCCGCGCACAGCTTCGGCTGCCTCGCGACCGCGCATGCGCTCGCGCAGTGGCCGCACGTCGGCGATGTCGCGGGCGTGCTGTTCGTCG
The DNA here is from genome assembly GCF_017815045.1 of Burkholderia sp. CpTa8-5. Classification (NCBI taxonomy): domain Bacteria; kingdom Pseudomonadati; phylum Pseudomonadota; class Betaproteobacteria; order Burkholderiales; family Burkholderiaceae; genus Burkholderia; species Burkholderia sp. CpTa8-5. Next base: position 203,949 of record NZ_JAGIQD010000012.1, on the reverse strand, counting down.
CGCCGGCGAGCCCGAAGAAATTCACGTTTGCCGGGCCGTTCGACGCACGCCGGCTCGCGGTGCCGTCGATCGTGATCGGCAGCGAGACCGATCCGTGGATGCCGCTCGGCGATGCGCGCACGCTCGCGCAGCGCCTGGGTAGCGCGTTCGTGAACCTCGGCGATGCCGGGCACATCAACACGGCGGCCGGCTACGGGCCGTGGCCGCGCGCGAAATACTTCATCGACACGCTGGTGCATTGCGCGGCGCCGCTGCGTTTTCGCGACGCGGACGACGGCTTCGAGGCCGCGCTCGTCGATCGCGCGCTCGCGCACGCGGTCTGACGGGCCGGTCGCGCGGCGCATGCCGCGCGGTGGCTGTCGCGGTAGGGCGGGCCGTCGCGCTTGCCATGCGCAGGCGGGCCTCATGGCCCTGACGGCCGCGGCCGGGTCCGAATCGCTCGGCCGGCCGTACCCGACGTGGCCCGCGAAGCGGCGCGACACCGTGCCGTTCGCGCCGTCGCCGACCGTTACGTCATGTCAGTGGCGGCTCGACGCGCGCGCCCACTGCGCTGCCTGAACAGTAGCGACTCCTATCACGTGGCAGCGGGATCAGCCCGGCGACGACGCGGCGGCGCTTGAAGCGGCTGCGTTCCCAGTGGGCTTCGCATCGTCGTCGTCATCGGGCGGGTAATGCACGACGGGCGGCGCGAGCGGCGCGGCCTCGGATGCGACGGTATTCGCGGTCGCGTCGCTGTTGAACGCGCTGGCGGCGCCGCTCGATGCGCCGGCCTGCGGCACGGTGTCGGTCGCGTGGGCGTCGTGCGGTGCGTCGTCGCTGCACGCGGCGACGAACACGGCGGTACACAGAACGACGGCGACGGAAACGCGACGCATGACTTCTCTCCTGGCAGGCTGATCGGGAAACGTTTTCGAGTATGCGGGCGCGATGCGACGTTTCGGTGAATCGTTTGCGATTCCGGCGCGATCGCGAAATGGTTTCGTCCGGCTGACCGAATGCCGTCGCGGCGATCCACCGGCACGCATGGCGGAATTTTCCAGCAGAGGCGGATGCTGCGCGCATTTACACGGCGCGCCACGCCGCGACCCGGCCACGGCGACGCGGGCGCCATGCGCGGCATCGCAAACGCGATCGGCAACTTGCGACCGATCCGCGGCCGGCCGCGCCCAAAAATCGGGCGTTATTGCCGCTTCGTCAGCGAACGGCCAGCCGCGCGCCAGCGTGGCGTCATGGAAGCGTTCTCACCGCCAACTCGGTCCGTCTGCCGCCCGGTGCGCGCCGCGCACGATGGCCGGCGCTGCACCTGTATGCGGCCCCCCGCAGTTTCGCGGCACCCGAATTGCTCGTTGCCGATGCGCGTGCCGACCGCGCTGCCATCCGGGCACGCGGCGCACACCCGCGTCCATCAACCACGGAGCGAGCAGAAGCCATGTCCAGCGATCGATCCGATTCTCCGTCCGCCGAACCGGCGCGCGACGCTGCCCCGTCGCCGCTCGGGCCCGGCCGTTCAGCGCCGCTGCCGTTGCCGCACGATACGCCGTCCAGCGCCGCGCGGCGCCGTTTCCTGCAATCCGCGGCGGCTGCCGCGACCGTCAGCGCCGCATCGCACGTTCATCCGCAGTCGCCGCACGCGGCGTCCACGCCGGCCGCGCCCCGCCGCGATACGGTGCCGGCGCGGCCCGTGCATCTCGACATCAACGGGCGCGCATACACGCTGCAGCTCGAACCGCGCGTCACGCTGCTCGACGCACTGCGCGAATACGCGGGCCTCACGGGTACGAAGAAGGGCTGCGATCGCGGGCAGTGCGGCGCGTGCACGGTGCTCGTCGACGGCCGGCGCATCAACGCGTGCCTGACGCTCGCGGTGATGCACGAGGGCGAGCGGATCACGACCGTCGAAGGGCTGGCGCGCGGCGGCGTGTTGAGCCCGGTGCAGCGTGCGTTCGTCGAATGCGATGCGTTCCAGTGCGGCTACTGCACGTCCGGCCAGCTCTGCTCGGCGACCGCGCTGCTCGACGAGTTCGCGGCGGGGGCCGGGAGCGCCGCCACGGATGACGTGCGGCGCCGTCCCGCGCAGTTGTCGGACGACGAGATCCGCGAGCGCATGAGCGGCAACCTGTGCCGCTGCGGCGCGTACCCGAACATCGTCGCCGCCGTGCGCGCCGCGCATGCGGCGCACGGCTAGGCGCGGAGGGGCACCGCAATGGAAGCGATCTCCTACGAACGCGCGACCGACGTCGCCGGCGCCGTGCGCGCGGCGCAGCGGCCCGGCGCGGCCTTCATCGGCGGCGGCACGAACCTGCTGGACCTGATGAAGGGCGGTGTCGCGCGGCCCGTCACGCTCATCGACATCACGCGGATCGCGGGCCTCGATACGGTCGATGCGCTGCCCGGCGGCGGCGTGCGCATCGGTGCGCTCGTGCGCAACAGCGATGCGGCCGATCATCCGCGCGTGCGCGCCGACTATCCGCTGCTGTCGCAGGCGCTGCTCGCTGGCGCGTCCGCGCAATTGCGCAACATGGCGACCGTCGGCGGCAACCTGATGCAGCGCACGCGCTGCCCGTATTTCTACGACCCCGCGTTCGCGCAATGCAACAAGCGCGAGCCGGGCAGCGGCTGCGCGGCGATCGGCGGCCACAACCGGATGCACGCGATCCTCGGTGCGAGCCCGCAGTGCGTGGCGGTGAACCCGTCGGACATGAGCGTCGCGCTCGCCGCGCTCGATGCGGTCGTGCAGGTGAGCGGCCCGCGCGGTGCACGGCAGATTCCGATCGCCTCGTTTCACCGCTTGCCGGGCGATCGTCCCGATCTCGACACGACGCTCGAACCGGGCGAGCTGATCACCGCGGTGGACTTGCCGCCGCCGCGCTTTGCCGACCATGCGCACTATCTGAAGGTGCGCGATCGCGCGAGCTACGCGTTCGCGCTGGTGTCGGTCGCGGCCGCCCTGCGGATGGACGGCCCGCGCGTCGCCGACGCGCGGATCGCGCTCGGCGGCGTCGCGCACAAGCCGTTGCGTGCAACGGAAGCGGAAGCGCATCTCGTTGGCCGCACGCCGACCGACGCGACGCTGCGCGAGACGGCCGCGCTGGCATTGCGCGATGCGCGTCCGCTCGACGGCAATGGCTTCAAGGTCGCGCTCGCGCAGCGGGCGATCGTCCGTGCGGTCGAAACGGCAGCCGCCATGACGGGAGGTGCCGCATGAACACGATGACGGGACAGCCTCTCGACCGTGTCGACGGTGTACTGAAGGTGACGGGCGGCGCGCACTACGCGGCCGAATTCTCCGATACGCGGCTCGCGCACGCGGTGCTCGTCACGAGCACGATCGCATCCGGCAGGATCGAGTCGATCGATGCGGCGCGCGCCCGCGCGATGCCGGGCGTGCTGATCGTGATCACGCACGAGAACGCGATGCGGCTGCCCAACGGCGGCCGGCCGCCGCTGTCGCCGCCGGCCGGGCGCCGCCTCACGTTGCTGCAGGACGACACGGTGCGCTACAGCAACGAACCCGTCGCGGTCGTCGTCGCCGAAACGCTCGAGCAGGCGACCGACGCCGCCCATGCCGTGCAGGTGCGCTATCGCGCGACCGATGCCGTCGCGGATTTCGCGCACGCGAAGCGCGGCGCGCGCATGCCGCCGAAGCAGCAGGGCCGCGCGATGGATACGCAGCGCGGGGACGTCGATGCAGGCCTGCGCGAAGGCGCGGTGCACATCGACGCGACCTATACGACGCCGATGCAGCACCACAACCCGATCGAGCCGCACGCGACGATGGCGCGCTGGGACGGCCCGACGCTCACGCTGCACGATGCGACGCAGGGCGTGTCGGGCGCGAGCACGGCGGTGGCCGCCGTGTTCGGCATCGCACCGGAACACGTGCGCGTGATTTCGCCGTTTCTCGGCGGCGGCTTCGGCTGCAAGGGCTCGTCGTGGTCGCACGTGTCGTTGTGCGCGATGGCCGCGAAGCAGGTCGGGCGCCCGGTTCGCCTCGCATTGACGCGGCCGCAGATGTTCGGCTCGGTCGGCGGGCGGCCGTTCACCGAACAGCGCATCGTGCTGGCCGCTCGCCAGGACGGCACGTTGACGGCGATGCGCCACGACACGATCGCCACCACGTCGACGTTCGAGGACTGGATGGAAATGTGCGGGATGCCGTCGCGGATCATGTACGCGGTGCCGAACCACGCGACCACGCACCGGATCGTGCCGCTGAACGTCGGCACGCCGACGTTCATGCGCGCGCCCGGCGAGGCGTCGGGCTCGTTCGCGCTCGAATCGGCGATGGACGAGCTCGCGTGGCAACTCGGCATGGACCCGGTCGCGCTGCGGCTCGCGAATTACGCGGAAGTCGATCCGCAGGACGGCAAGCCGTGGTCGAGCAACAAGCTGCGCGAATGCTACGAGGTCGGCGCGCGGCGCTTCGGCTGGTCGCGCCGCACCGGCGCGCCGCGCACGCTGCGCGACGGCGACACGCTGATCGGCCTCGGGATGGCGGCCGCCACGTATCCGGCGAACCGCAGCGAAGCGTCGGCGCGGGCGCGCATCCTGCCGGACGGCACGGCCGAGGTCGCGTCGGGCACGCAGGACATCGGCACCGGCACCTATACGGTGATGACGCAGGTCGCGGCCGATGCGCTCGGTTTCGCGCCGCAGAACGTGCGCTTCGCGCTCGGCGATTCGAGCCTGCCGCGCGCGCCGGTATCGGGCGGCTCGCAGTCGGCGGCGAGCGTGGCGCCCGCCGTGCGCGAGGCCGCGCTGCAGGCGCGCGCGAAGCTGATCGCGCTGGCGATCGCCGATCCCGGGTCGCCGCTGCACGGCGCCGCGGCCGATGACGTGACGGTCGACAACGGCTGGGTCGTGCATCGCGGCGAGCCGTCGCGGCGCGATCCGGCCGCGGCGGTGATCGCGCGTGCGGGCGGCCGGCCGATCGACGCGCAGGCGACGACGAAGCCGGGCGACGAGAAGTCGCGTTATGCATCCCATTCGTTCGGCGCGGTGTTTGCCGAAGTGCACGTCGACGCCGAACTCGGCACGATTCGCGTACCGCGCATCGTTGGCGTGTACAGCGTCGGCCGCCTGCTCAACGCGAAAACGGCACGCAGCCAGCTGATCGGCGGGATGGTGTGGGGGCTCGGCACCGCGCTCGAGGAGGGTTCGCATCTCGACGTGCGGCACGGCCGCTTCACGAACGCGAATCTCGCCGAATATCACGTGCCCGTGAACGCGGACATCGGCGAGCTCGACGTGAGTTTCGTCGACGAAAACGACACGCATTTCAATCCGCTCGGCATTCGCGGCATCGGCGAGATCGGCATCACCGGCGTGCCGGCCGCGATCGCCAATGCGGTCTATCACGCGACCGGCGTGCGGGTGCGCGATCTGCCGATCACGCTCGACAAGGTGGCGATGCCGATGCGCGCGTGAGCGTCGGCGTCAGCGCCGCGGCGTCCTGCGCCGCACTTCGCCGCGCAGCCAGTCGAGCCACGTGCGGATCGCCGCTTCCTGAGGATGGTCGGGGCGCCACACGACGTAGTGCGCGTACACGTCGGCGATGCGCACCGTCGACACGCGCACGAGCGTGCCGTCAGCGAGTTCGGGCTCGATCAGCGAGCGGCGCGCGAGGGCGACGCCGCGGCCTTGCAGCGCGGCGTCGATCAGCGCGTTCGTATCGGTGAAGCGCGGTGCGCGCGCAGATTCGGTGAGGTCGAGCCGCGCGGCCTGGAACCACGGTTCCCACGGCTGCGCGGGATGGCGCAGCAGCGTCGCGCGCACGAGGTCGGCCGGCGTGCGCGGGGCGACGCCGTCGCGATTGCGGTACGCCGGGCTCGCGACCGGAAAGATCGTCTCGTTCATCAGCTTCTCGGCGACGACGCCGGGCCACGTGCCGGGCCCGTAGCGCAGCGCGACGTCGATGCGGTCGCGCTTGCGCAGCGGCGCGAGCGCGACGTTCGGATGCAGCACGATCGAGATGTGCGGATGCGCGGCCGAGAAGCGCGGCAGGCGCGGTGCGAGCCAGCGCTCGGCGACGCTCGGCAGCACGCTCACGTTCAGCGTCACGTCGCAGGTGCGCGGGCGGCGCACCGCCAGCGTCGGCTCGAACGCGCGTTCGAGCACGCTCAGGCCCTGGCGCACCTGCAATGCGAGCGCGTGCGCGGCATGCGTCGGCGTCGCGCCGTTGCGTTCGCGCGTGAACAGCGGATAGCCGAGCTGCGCCTCGAGCGCGCGGATGTGCTGGCTGACCGCGCCTTGCGTGAGCGCGAGCTCGTCGGCCGCGCGCGTGAAGCTCTGCAGCCGCACGGCGGCTTCGAACGCGCGCAGCGTCTGCAGCGGAGGAAGGTGGATGCGTCGCATGCGGGTATTAGTAACACTAATGTCCGAGCACGACAATTCATCGTTTGTCGCGTATCGGCATGCGTTCCTACACTCGGTTCCGTCTTCCACAGCCCGTCACGCCAAGCCGCCATGAACGCCTATCGTCTCTATCTTTCGCCGGGCGCCTGCTCGCTCGCCGCCCACATCGCGCTGGAGGAAACCGGCGCGCCGTTCGACGTCGAAATCGTCTCGGTGAAGGAGCGGCAGAACCTCGACGCGCGCTATCTCGCGATCAACCCGAAGGCGCGCGTACCCGTGCTCGCGATTCCGGGCGAGCCGCGCGTGCTGACCGAAACGCCGGCGATCCTCACGTATCTCGCACGCCGCTATCCAGACGCGCAATTGCTGCCGCTCGGCGATCCGCTGCGCGAGGCGCGGTGCCACGAATGGCTCGCCTGGCTGGTCGGCTGGGTGCACGGCGTCGGCTACGGCGCGCTGTGGCGGCCCGGTCGCTTCATCGACGATCCGGCGCTGCACGGCGCGGTCAGCGCGCACGGACGCAGCACGATCGACGCCGCGAACGCGTCGATCGAAGCTCTGCTGGCCGACGGCCGCACGTGGGCCGAGCCGGGTGCGCATTCGATCGTCGATCCGTTCCTGCTCGTGCTGTATCGCTGGGGCGTCGCGATCGGGCTCGACATGACGCGGCATCCCGCATGGACCGTGCATGCACAGCGCGAGGCCGAACGGCCGGCCGCGCGGCGTGCGCTGGCGCGCGAGGCGGTTTGACACGGCGGCGCGCGGGCAGCCGGCGGCGCGGCCGTTCCGTGCGGCGGTTCGTTCGGACCGCGAAGTTCGGACGTGTCCAATTGTCATGTCGTGCCCAATTCTATTGAATGAGAAGCGTTCTCATCAATGGAATGGAGTGAACATGAGCCGTTGTATCCGGTCGAGCGCGACGCCGCCGCGCCGCGCGACCGCATCCGTCGCGTTCGCGATGATGACCTGTGCGGCCGCGCCGGCCTGCGCGGAGGAAGGCGAGCCGCGCCGCGCGCCGCACCTGGACCCGATCGTCGTGCACGGCGCGCGCGACGCCGGGTCGCGCGTCGACCGGTCGGGTTCCGCCAAATATGCGACGCCGCTGCTCGACGTGCCGCAGACGATCACCGTCGTGCCGCGCGCGGTGCTCGACGAACAGCAGGCGCTGAGCTTGCGCGAGGCGCTGTCGAACGTCGCGGGCATCACGTTCAACGCCGGCGAGGGCGGCGGCGGGTCGGGCGATATGTTCAATATCCGCGGTTTCGGCGCGAACGCGAACCTGCAGCTCGACGGGCTGCGCGACAGCGCGCAGAACAATCGCAGCGACCTGTTCAACGTCGAGGCGGTCGAGGTGATCAAGGGGCCGAATTCGGTGTTCGGCGGCGCGGGCACGACGGGCGGCTCGGTGAACCTGGTCAGCAAGACACCGAAGGCCGGCGCGTTCACCGAGGCCGGCACGATGCTCGGCACGTCGGACTACCGCCGCGTGACGCTCGATGCGAACCGGCCGCTGGCCGGCACCGACGGCCGCGCGGCGTTCCGCCTGAATGCGATGGCGCACGTCAACGACGTGCCCGGCCGCGACGACATCCGCAAGCGGCGTTGGGGCATCGCGCCGTCGCTCGCGTTCGGTCTCGGCACGCCGACCCGCGTCACGCTCGGCTATTTCCACCAGTACGACAACAACCTGCCCGACTACGGGCTGCCGGCGCACAACGGCCAGGTGCTGGCCGGCGTGTCGCGCGACCGCTATTTCGGCTGGCGCAATCTCGACCGCGAACGCATCACGTCGGATACGTTCACCGTGAAGGCCGAACACGACGTGTCGTCCGGCCTGAAGGTGCAGAACCTGAGCCGCTATGCGCACCTGAATCGCGACACGGTGATTTCGGCGTCGCACGTGAACCAGCAGGGCCTGCCGCCGGGGCGCTACAAGCCGGCCGGGCCGCAGGGCTATGGCCGCGATGCGTCGACCGCGATGTGGGCGAACCAGACGAACGTCACCGGCGCGTTCTCGACGTTCGGCATCGGGCATACGCTGGTCACGGGCTTCGAGATTTCCCGCGAGACGTACGGCCGCACGACCTATTCGTACGGGCTCAACCGCTTCTACCCGGCCGACGGCTTCGCGCTCGCCGCGCCGCCCGGCGTGTGGCGCGGCCCGGCGCAGCGCCAGGACAGCGCGCGCAACGACACAGCGCTGGTCGTGAAGGCGCTGTACGCGTTCGACACGATCTCGGTGGGCCGCTACTGGGACATCGACGTCGGGCTGCGCCACGACTGGATCGACGGCCGGTCGGAAGGCACCGCGGCCGGCAAGCCCACCGAGCGCGCGGATACGGCCGATCGGCATCTGAGCACGCGCGCGGGGCTCGTGTTCAAGCCGACCGACAACGGTCGCGCGTATTTCGCGTACGGGACGTCGTTCAACCCGTCCGCCGAATTCCTCGTGACCACCGGCTCCGGCGTGAGCGCGGCGACCGGCGCGCTCGCGCCCGAGAAAAACGAGAGCTTCGAACTCGGTGCGAAATGGGAGGGGCTCGCGGGCATCGCGCTGAACGGCGCGCTGTTCCAGACCGAAAAGAAGAACGCGCGCGAACGAATGGCCGACGGCAGCTATGCGCTCGTGGGCCGGCAACGCGTGCGCGGGGTCGAGCTCGGCGCCGCCGGCAAGGTGACGCCGCGCTGGGACGTGTTCGCGAACTACACGTACCTCGCGAGCGTGACGCTCAGCTCGCCGTCGTCGCCGCGGCGCGACGGGCAGGCGCTCGGCAACACGCCGCGGCACGCGTTCAACGTGTGGACGACCTATCGGTTGCCGGCGGGCTGGACGCTCGGCTACGGTTCGCACTTCGTCGGTCGGCGCAACGTGACGTCGCAGGGCGACGGCAAGCTCGGCGCGTACTGGGTGCACAACCTGATGGCGAGCTACGACGTGAGCCGCCGGCTGCGCATCCAGCTGAACGTCGACAATCTGTTCGATCGCGCGTACGTCGAACGCGTGCGGCAGGTGTCGGGCAGCGAATCGCGGTCATCGGCGGTCGAGTTCGGCGACGGCCGTTCGGCGATGCTGTCGGCCGTGTACAAGTTCTGACCGCACCGCGCGACGGCGGCCGCCGCTCGACGCCGTCGGCCGCCGCGCGCGCCCGTCAGCGCGCGAACAGCGGGTAGGTCGCGGCGGCGATCAACGCCGCGGCGAGCCACACCACGCTCCAAGAAGTCGCGGCGAGCAGCGGCGGAATCGCGAGCGGCGTCGCGAACAGGCCGAGGTAGACGACCGTGTTGGCCATCCCGAGCGCGGTGCCCGCGTGGTTCGCACCCGCGAGCGTCGCGAGCTCGGTGTACGCGACACCGTGCCATGCCGACACGCACACGCCGGCGAACACGAGAATCGCGACGATCGCGGCGAGCGGCACATGCGGGCTGCCGGCCGTCGCGGCCGCGAGCAACGTGAACGACCCGGCCGCGACGAACACGGAACCGCGCAGGTACGCGCGCCGGTTGCCGTGCCGGTCGGTATGGCGGCCGCTCCAGACGCGCATCACCATCGCGCCGAGCTGCAGTGCGACCATCGCCGTGCTGATGCCGGCGAGGCCGAGCCGGCCGAAGTCGTGCAAGAACACCGTCGCGAACGTGAGCACCGCGAACTGCGGCGCGCACAGCAGGCCGATGCCGAGCACGATGCGCCACACCGGGCCGCTCGCGAGCGGGTTGCGCGCGTGGCCGGCGGGCTGCGGCTGTGGCACGGCGAGCGGCGTGGCTAGGGACGTGGCTAGGGACGTGGCTAGGGACGTGGCTAGGGACGTGGCGACGCGCGCCGCGGCCGGCTCCGCGGGCGGCTCGTGCAGCCAGCGCCAGGTGAGCGCCGCCGATCCCGCGCACAGCAGCATCAGCGCACCGAACACCGCGGCGAAGCCGGCATGCGACGCGAGCGACGGCAGCAGCGCCGCACCGAGGCCGCCGCCGAGCGGCACGGCCGTCTGGCGGATACTCATCGCGAGCCCGCGTTCGCGCTCGCCGAACCAGCGCATCACCGCGCGCCCGCTCGACCCGTTCACGCTGCCGCCGAGCAGCCCGACGCAGCCCATGGCCGCGACGACCCGCATCAGCGGCGGCACCGCGTGCGCGGTCGGGGCGATCGTGCACATCATCAGCGCGAGCATCGCGGCCGTCGCGACGAGCCCGGTCAGCAGCACGCGGCGGTCGCCGAAGCGGTCGGCGGCGATGCCCCACGGCAGCTCGGACAGCGCGACGCCGAAGCCGAGCGCGCCAAGCACGAGGCCGAGTGCGCCGTTGTCGAGGTGGTAGGCCGAGCGCATCCAGACGGCCGTGGTCGGAATGCCGGCCGCGGCAGCCGAAAAGCTCAGGTTCGCGGCGACGCCGGCGCCCAGCACGCGCCAGCGATGGGCCGGCCCGCGCACGTCGCGGGCAGTCGAAGAGGGGGAAGCGATGCACGAGGTATCCATGACGGAGGCCCGATTCGAAGTTGACGTCCACAGTCTGGCGGCCTACATTCATCCTGAAAATCGGAAAGTTTTTGATGAATCGTTCGATAAATCAGGATGATTGAGATGCCCGAACACGACATTGCGCGCGACGGCGGCGAGCCGCTCGCGGGCGCCGACGCGGCGCTGGCGCGGCCCAACTTCGACGTCGCGGCGTTGCGCAGCCTCGTCGCGGGCGTGGATCTCGGCAGTTTCGCGAAGGCGGCCGACCGCGTCGCGCGCTCGTCGTCGGCGGTGAGTGCGCAGATCCGCAAGCTCGAGGAGCAGGCCGGCACGCCGCTGTTCGTGAAAGCCGGGCGCGGGCTCGCGCTGACCGACGCCGGCGACGCGATGCTGCGCTACGCGCGGCGGATGATCGAGCTGAACGACGAGGCGGCCGCGGCCGTGCGCGGCGTGAAGCTCGACGGCTGGGTACGGGTGGGGCTGCAGGAGGATTTCGGCGAGGCGATCCTGCCGGACGTGCTCGGGCGGTTCGCGCGCGCGCATCCGAAGGTGAAGATCGAGGCGCGCGTGGCGCGCAATGCCGACCTGCTCGACCGGCTCGATGCGAACCAGCTCGATCTGGCGCTCGTGTGGGGCGATCCGGCGTCGGCGGCGCTCGTGTCGCGGGCGGGGATCGACGGCGAAGCGATCGCGCACGTGCCGATGCAATGGATCGGCGCGGTGGCGGGCGGGGGTGTCGGGAGGCCGGATGGCGGCGGGGATGCGGGTGGGGAGGGCGGTGTCGGCGAAGCGGGCGGTCGTGCGGTGCGGGGGACGGACGAGCCGTTGCCGCTCGTCGTGTTCGACCGGCCGTGCCGGTTCTTCGGCGCGGCGACCGATGCGCTCGACCGCGCGGGCGTGCCGTGGCGCGTCGCGTTCACGACACCGAGCCTGGCCGGGCTATGGGCGGCCGCGGCGGCCGGCCTCGGGCTGACGGTGCGCTCGCATTACGGGCTGCCCGCGTCGGTGCGCGTGCTCGATGCGGCGTCGTGCGGGCTGCCGGCGCTGCCGAGCTTGCCGCTGATCCTGCTGCGGCGTACGTCGTCGGCGACGCCGACGCCGACGGTCGAGCGGCTCGCGCGGATCGTGACGCAGGCGGTGCGGGGAGCGACGGAGCAGGCGCTTGCCGCGTGATTCCTATGCCGCGGCGGCGTCCGGCTCGATCGCCTCGAGCCCCGCACAGAGCTTCTCCAACCGCGCCCGCAACGCGTCGCTCGCCGGCACGAACGGCAGCCGCAACCCGTCCTCGCACCATCCTTGCGCGGCGAGCACGGCCTTCACCGGCGCCGGGTTCGGTTCCGCGAACAGCGCCGCGACGAGCGGCTGCAGCGCGACCGACAGGCGCCGCGCGTCGGCGAGCCGCCCGTCGCGCAGCCACGCGTGAATCCGCACATGCCATTCGGGCAGCACGTGCGCGCTGCTCGCGATCGCGCCGTGCGCGCCCGCGCACATCGCCGCGAAGTTCTGGTTGTCGTCGCCGGACAGGATCGCGAGCGGCGTGTCGTGTACCAGCCGGCTCATCCGGTCGAGCGTGCCGCCGCATTCCTTGATGCCCGCGACGCGCGGATCGCGGGCGAGCGCCTGCAGCGTGTCCAGTTCGACGTTCACGCCGGTGCGGTACGGGATGTTGTAGACGAGCACCGGCAGGTCGGCCGCGTCGACGATCGCTTCGACATGGCGGCGGATGCCGTCCTGCGTCGGCCGCACGTAGACGGGTGGCGTGACGAGCAGCCCGTCGGGCCGCAACGCCGCGAGTTCGCGCGCGCGGGCGGCCGCGAAATGCGTCGCGCTCGCGGTCAGCCCGACGACGATCGGCAGCCCGGGCGCCGCGTCGCGCAGCGTCGCGAACACCGCGTCCTGTTCGCGCGCGTCGAGCAGCACGCCTTCACCGGTCGTCGCACCCGCGACGAAGCCCGCGATGCCTGCGGCCGCATAGTGGCGCGCGAGTCGCGCGAGCGCGGCATGGTCGACTTCGCCGTGGTGGAACGGCGTGATGATCGGCAGCCAGATACCTTCGAAACGTGTGTTCATGCAAAGCCTCATGGTGGAAACGGAGTGGGAAGGAACCGTTCCGCCGGCGGAGTGCCGGAGCGAGGCGTGCGAGCAAGGAGAAAGAAACGACCTGCGGGCATCCCGTCCGGCATTCGCCTGACGGGACGCGACGTCCCCGTCAGTCGAGGAGTCGTTTTTTCAGTTTCAGCCCGGCCGCGCGCGCACCTGCCGCGACGGCGGCGAGGATCGAGGGCGAGCGCAGGAGAGCGGACATGGATGAACCGTGAGTGGGCTGAGCGGCGATCTTAACACCGGGGCGGCGGCGCGCGCGAGCCCCGGCCGTCGTTTAGCATATTTCGAGATTTGCTTTCCACGACTGATTGGAAGGCGCGCCGCGGCCGGCCGCTAGAATGCCCGCTTACGTTTCGATGACAGCGCGTACGCGGGCGGTCACGCACATTCACCACCACTGGAAACGGGGCATATCACGATGGCAAGCATCAAGGGGATCGGTCGCTGGCTGCACACGGGCGCGGCGGCGGCGCTGGTCGTGGCGGCGACGGCCGCGCACGCGGACACGTCGATCCTGAACGTGTCGTACGACGTGACGCGCGAGCTGTACAAGGACATCAACGCGAGCTTTGCCGCGGCCTACAAGCAGAAGACCGGCGAGACGGTCACGATCAAGCAGTCGCACGGCGCGTCGAGCGCGCAGGCGCTGTCGGTACTGCAGGGGCTGCAGGCCGACGTCGTGACGATGAACCAGCCGAACGACATCGACCTGCTCGCCGAGCGCGGCCAGCTGCTGCCGAAGGACTGGCGCGCGCGTTTCCCGGACAACAGCTCGCCGTACTCGACGACGATGGTGTTCCTCGTGCGCAAGGGCAACCCGAAGGCGATCAAGGACTGGAGCGATCTCGCGAAGCCGGGCGTGCAGGTGATCATCGCGAACCCGAAGACGTCGGGCAACGGCCGCTATGCGTATCTCGCCGCGTGGGGCTTCCAGAAGCAGAAGGGCGCGACCGACCCGCAGGCGCTCGACTTCGAGAAGGCGATCTTCCGCAACGTGCCGGTGCTCGATTCGGGCGGCCGCGGCGCGACGACGACGTTCACGCAGCGCGGCATCGGCGACGTGCTCGTCACGTTCGAGAACGAAGTCGCGCTGATGGACACGGGCGCATCGGGCGCGCAGTTCGACGCCGTGTATCCGTCGGCGAGCATCCTCGCGGAGCCGCCCGTCGCGGTCGTCGACAAGGTGGTCGACAAGAAAGGCACGCGCAAGGTCGCGCAGGCGTATCTCGACTACCTGTACACGCCGGAAGCGCAGGAGATCATCGCGCAGCACCATCTGCGCCCGCGCGACGCGGCCGTGCTGAAGAAGCATGCGGCCGAGTTCAAGGCGCTGAAGACGTTCAGCGTCGAGCAGGTCTTCGGCAGCTGGGCGAACGCGCAGAAGACCCATTTCGCCGACGGCGGCACGTTCGACCAGGTGATCGTCGACCGGAAGTGATCGCGGCGCGCGCCACGCGCGACCCCGCATGACGATTTAGCCGGCCGCTCGTGCGGCCGGCTTTTTTTGCGGCTGCGCGGCGGCTTCCGGTTCCGAAGCGGCCTGCATTCCCGGCCACCGCCGCGCGTGCTACGCTCATCGCCTTCCTGCAACCGGCGCCGCGCGATGAACGTCGATTCGTCTTCCCCAGCCTCCCGCGGCCGTGGCCGCAAGATCTGGTCGGGCACCCGCCCGGTGATCGCGTACGGGATGCCGCCGCTCGGCTGGCGCGACTTCTATCACCGCGCGCTGACGGTGAGCTGGCCCGTGTTCTTCCTGTCGCTCGCGGTGCTGTTCCTGCTGCTCAACAGCGGCTTCGCGATGCTCTATCTGCTCGGCCATGAGCCGATCGCGAACCAGGCGCCGCCCGGCTTCGGCGGCGCATTCTTCTTCAGCGTCGAGACGCTCGCGACCGTCGGCTACGGCGACATGCATCCGCAGACGGTCTATGCGCACCTCGTCGCGACGTTCGAGATCTTCGTCGGGATGTCGAGCATCGCGCTGGCCACGGGGCTCGTGTTCGCGCGGTTTTCGCGGCCGCAGGCGAAGATCCTGTTCGCGCGCAACGCGATCGTGCGGCCGCTGAACGGCCGGATGACGCTGATGGTGCGCGCCGCGAATGCCCGCCAGAACGTGATTGCCGAGGCGCAGGCGAAACTGCGGCTGATGCGCGTCGAAGGCACGCACGAGGGCTACGCGCTGCGCAAGATTCACGACCTGCCGCTCGTGCGCAACGAGCATCCGATCTTCCTGCTCGGCTGGAACCTGATGCACGTGATCGACGAGTCGAGCGCGCTGTTCGGCGAGACGCCCGAATCGCTCGCCGCGCGCGACGCGCAATTGCTGATCACGATCGAGGGTTCGGACGAGACCACCGCGCAGGTCATGCAGGCGCGTCATGCGTGGGCGCATGGCGAGATCCGCTGGCGCCACCGCTATGTCGACCTGATGCACGACGAGGACGGCATCACGCACATCGATTACACGCATTTTCATGAAGTCGTGCCGATCGACGACGACACCGACGAACGCGGTTCGCCGGGCGTGGTGATCGACGCGGACACGTCGGCGCCGGGGCCCGTCGGGCAGGCGTGATCGAGGGCGGCGGGTGCGGCCCCGCTGCGCGTCACGCGTGCAGCAGGCGCGCCGCTTCGCGCTGTTCGATCGCGACCGCGCGGCGGAACGCGTCGCGATCCTCGGCGCGCGCGACGTAGTCGCCGAGCACGCCTTCGTGCGGCAGCAGATGCGCGTCGAACGCGATCTTCAGCGTGCTCGCGAGCAGCAGGTCGGCGGCGGTGAAGCGTTCGCCGACGAGCCAGCGGCTATGGGCGAGCGCTTGCGCGAGGGCGCGCTGCACGCGCGCGATGTTGCCCCAGCCGAACGCGACGGGGTTGCCCGACGCGCCGGTGAATTTCTCGGCCATCGCCGGTTCGAGGCAGGTCGGCGTGAAGAACATCCACTGGAGGAACCGGCCGCGCAGCGGATCGTCGGGCGCGACACCGAGCCCGGCAGCCGAGCAGCGGTCGGCGAGATAGAGCAGCACGGCGCCCGATTCGGCGAACGGCGCGCTGCCGTCGTCGAGCGCGGGCAGCTTGGCCATCGGGTTGACCTGCGCGAACGCATCGCTGCCCTGTTCGTGCGAGCGCAGGTCGATCGGCACGAGTTCGTACACCACGCCGATTTCCTCGAGCATCCACAGCGCCCGGAATGCCCGGGTCTTCGGCCAGTAGTAGAGCTTCATCATGCCTCCGCGTTTGGGTGCAGGTGTCGATCCGGTGGATGCTCAAGCGTACCCGAGCGCAGGAGGTTGGGACAGGGGCGCGCGGCGGGGGGCGTCCGGTTCGATTGCATCCGGTGAATCGGGCGAAATACCGCGTAGCGCCTTACACAATGGGAGTTCAGTGGGTAACTGGTTATATAAAAACTAGTTATGAAAATTCATCGAAATCCCCGGCGTAAATCCGCATGACTACGCTATGCCCGACCCGTTCGGTCGTACCCGCGCAGAGGAACGCAATCGCCGTCCGCGATCGCCGACGCATCACCCAACGCCGCACTCACCGGAGCCCCTCTCACGCATGGCAAACGACGACCGCATCACGATCATTCCGCGCAGAACGCCCGAATCGGCGGCCATGGTGGCCGAGGTTCAACGAGCAATGGCGATCACTGCGCGGCTCAACCGCCTGACGTTCGACGATGCGGCGGACGTACGCGCATTGTTCGGTGAACTGATCGGCACGCAGGTTGACGACGGTTTCACGTTGATCCCGCCGTTCTACGCAACGGGCGGCACCGGCATGAAGGTCGGGCGCAACGTGTTCGTCAACCAGAACTGCACGTTCTACGACCTGGGCGGGCTCGAGATCGGCGACGACGTGATGATCGGCCCGAACGTCAGCCTGATCACGTCCGGCCATCCGGTCGAGCCTTCGCGGCGGCGCGATTGCGTGGTCGCGAAGCCGATCGTGATCGGCCGCAACGTATGGATCGGCGCGGGCGCGACGATTATCGGCGGCGTGACGATCGGCGAGAACGCGGTCGTCACGGCCGCAGCCGTCGTCACCCGGAACGTTCCGCCGAATACGCTGGTCGGCGGCAATCCGGCGAAGATCATTCGAGCGATTGCGGAATAAAGTCGCCCGGGCCCGCGTGCCGGCGTGATGAAGCGTCGACGGAGGGATGTGGACAACCCTCCGCCAGAGCGAGTCGAAACGCTGTGCATTTGAACGGTGAGTGTGCCGCTGAGGCCGTCCGGACAAGCCATTGCGGCATTTCGCGGTTGTCGCGCGCCGGGTCGTCCATCGATCGGCAGATGAAGATCTGGTCGTGCGCCCGGTTGTGGATATCCGGGCATCGAAACGAGTCGGCGACCTGTGGTTTTCACAGGTGAGGAGACCGGACGCTGCGCGAGACATCAAGCGGGTTGTGGACAACTCGCGGCAAGACGAAGCGAAATGCTGTGAAATTCAACGGTGAGTGTCGCGCCCGATCTGGCGGTGCGCCCGCACTGGCGTGGGTTTCCAGCCGTTGCCGTGGCTCGGGGCGACGCGCATTCTAGCCGAATGGCGTGAATGCGTGACCATCACCTGCGGGCCGCGCGACGTCGATATCCGGCTCCGGCCCCCAATCGAAGGGCTGTGCATTCTAACGGTGAGCGCAGGCGCGCGGTTCGCAACGTGCGGATTTCGATGCGCCGGTCGCCTTCTCCAGCGACTCGGCACGCTGTGTAATTCAATGGTGAGCGTCAGCTCGCGATCGGCGTGCAGCCCGTCAGGATGCGGCCGTTGGACCGCCGATGCCGCGCGAAACGGGTGTTTCTGTCAGGTTCGAGCGCAAGATCGGGAGCAACGACGATGTGCATGCTCGTGTGGATATCCGTCCGCCGAAACGACTCGCGGCACTGTGTATTTCGACGGTGAGCATCGGCGCCCGATCGGGTGATGAGCCGCTTCCGGCATGGATTGCCCGTCGTCGGTACCCTTCGAAGCGTGCCTTTGCCATACCTCGGGGAGCGCCCGTCCATGTGGATATCCAGCCCACTCAAACACTCGAAGCGCTGTGGTTTTCAACGGTGAGGGTGCGCGGATGGTCACGAGGCAATGCAGATCCGGACGTGGACAACTGCCACCGCAGCCAGTCGAAGCCCAGGGTATTCGAACGGTGAGTGCGAAAGTCGGACCGACGAAACGCGCGATTTCCCATGTGGATATCCACCGCCGCAACCCACTTGCCGCGCTGTGAATTTCAACGGTGAGCGTCGCTGCCCGAGCGCCCCGCATGCCGATTCCGGATGTGGACATCCCGCCCCCGACGCCACTCGAAACGCTGTGCAATCGAACGGTGAGCGCGCGAGCCCGGTCGGCCGAAGGGCGCGACATTGTGGACATCCGTCGCCGCCGATCAATCGGAACCCTGTGCATTTCAATGGTGAGAGTGATGGTCCGATGCCGCTGAAACCCTTGTCGCACGGGCGTCGAGCGGCATTCTCCGGCCAAGCTGCGCGCCTGACGGCCCGCGCCGCCTTTTCCGCCAGACTGCCCGACCGCTGCGAAGCACCGACCCATCCCACTCCGGCACCCCGCGCGAAAACTCTCTCAAATCCCGCCAAAAAGCTGCACAGTTTTTCTCACCGCGCGCCGGTCCGAGCAAGATGAGAAAAAACATTCTCGGCGGCGCGCGAAAAAATAGAGCCATTCGCTGCCGCACTCATGCGTCACCCGGCGCCCGCCGCGCACGGCCGAGAACAGCACAACAGCACAATCCGGAGACTCCCCACATGACCGCCCGCCTGCCCGTCGACGGCCCGCCCGCCCTGTCCGACTACCGCCTGACCGACAACCTGACCGCGACGCGCGGCCGGATCTTCCTGACCGGCACGCAGGCGTTGATCCGCCTGCTGCTGATGCAGCGCACGGTCGATACCGAGCAAGGTCTCAACACGGCCGGCTTCGTCAGCGGCTACCGCGGCTCGCCGCTCGGGATGGTCGACCAGCAGCTGTGGAAGGCGAAGAAACTCCTCGACACGAGCGGCGTGCGCTTCCTGCCCGCGATCAACGAGGAGCTCGGCGGCACGGCCGTGCTCGGCACGCAGCGGGTCGAGGCCGACCCCGAACGCACGGTCGAGGGCGTGTATGCGATGTGGTACGGCAAGGGCCCGGGCGTCGATCGCGCGGGCGACGCGCTGAAGCACGGCAACGCGTACGGCTCGTCGCCGCATGGCGGCGTGCTGGTCGTCGCGGGCGACGATCACGGCTGCGTGTCGTCGTCGATGCCGCACCAGAGCGACTTCGCGATGATGGCGTGGCACATGCCGGTCGTGAACCCGTCGAACATCGCCGACATGCTCGAATTCGGCCTGTACGGCTGGGCACTGTCGCGCTACTCGGGCGCATGGGTCGGCTTCAAGGCGATCTCGGAAACGGTCGAGTCCGGCTCCACCGTCGACCTCGATGCATTGCAGACGCGCTGGCCGGCGCCGGCAGGCTTTACGCCGCCGGCGGGCGGCCTGCACAACCGCTGGCCCGACCTGCCGAGCCTCACGATCGAGGCGCGCCTCGCGGCGAAGCTCGACGCGGTCCGCCATTTCGCGCGTGCCAACAGCATCGACAAGTGGATCGCGCCGAGCACGCACGCGAACGTCGGCATCGTCACCTGCGGCAAGGCGCACCTCGACCTGATGGAAGCGCTGCGCCGCCTCGACCTGACGGTCGCCGATCTCGACGCGGCCGGCGTGCGGATCTACAAGGTCGGCCTGTCGTATCCGCTCGAAATGACACGGATCGAAACCTTCGTCGACGGTCTGTCGGAAGTGCTCGTCATCGAGGAAAAGGGCCCGGTGATCGAGCAGCAGATCAAGGACTACCTGTACAACCGCACCGAAGGCGCGCGCCCGCGCGTGCTCGGCAAGCACGATGCGGCGGGCGCGTGCCTGCTGTCCGAACTCGGCGAACTGCGTCCGTCGCGCATCCTGCCGGTGTTCGCCGACTGGCTCGCGCGGCACAAGCCGGCGCTCGACCGCCGCGAGCGCGTCGTCGATCTCGTCGCGCCGCAGATCCTGTCGAACGAGGCCGATGCGGTGAAGCGCACGCCGTACTTCTGCTCGGGCTGCCCGCACAACACGTCGACGAAGGTGCCCGAAGGCTCGATCGCGCAGGCCGGCATCGGCTGCCACTTCATGGCGTCGTGGATGGAGCGCGACACCACCGGCCTGATCCAGATGGGCGGCGAAGGCGTCGACTGGGCCGCGCACGCGATGTTCACCAACACGAAGCACGTGTTCCAGAACCTCGGCGATGGCACCTACTTCCACTCGGGCATCCTCGCGATCCGCCAGGCGGTCGCCGCGAAAGCGAACATCACGTACAAGATCCTCTACAACGACGCGGTCGCGATGACGGGCGGCCAGCCGGTCGACGGCAGCATCTCGGTGCCGCAGATCGCGCGGCAGGTCGAGGCGGAAGGCGTGTCGCGCTTCGTCGTCGTGTCCGACGAACCGGAGAAGTACGACGGCCATCACGGGCAGTTCCCGACCGGCACGACGTTCCATCACCGCAGCGAACTCGATGCGGTGCAGCGCGAATTGCGCGAGACGCCGGGCGTCACCGTGCTGATCTACGACCAGACCTGCGCGGCCGAGAAGCGCCGCCGCCGCAAGAAGGGCGAATTCCCCGACCCGGACAAGCGTCTGTTCATCAACGACGCGGTGTGCGAAGGCTGCGGCGACTGCGGCGTGCAGTCGAACTGCCTGTCGGTCGAGCCGCTCGAGACGCCGCTCGGCCGCAAGCGCCGCATCGACCAGTCGTCGTGCAACAAGGACTATTCGTGCGTGAACGGCTTCTGCCCGAGCTTCGTGACGGTCGAGGGCGCGGCGCTGAAGAAGGCCGCCGGCGCGGCGTTCGACGAAGCGGCGCTCGCCGCGCGCGTCGATGCGCTGCCGGTGCCGGCCACGCACCTCGACGCGGCGCCGTTCGACATGCTGGTGACCGGCGTCGGCGGCACCGGCGTCGTGACGGTCGGCGCGCTGATCAGCATGGCCGCGCACCTCGAAGGCAAGAGCGCGTCGGTGCTCGACTTCATGGGCTTCGCACAGAAGGGCGGCTCGGTGCTGTCGTTCGTGCGGATCGCGTCGAGCGACCGCTGGCTGAACCAGGTGCGCATCGATACGCAGCAGGCCGACGTGCTGCTCGCGTGCGACATGGTGGTCGGCGCGAGCGCCGAGGCGCTGCAGACGGTGCGTCACGCGCGTTCGCGAATCGTCGTCAACACGCACCGGATCCCGAACGCGTCATTCGTGCAGAACCCCGACGCGAACCTGCATGCGGATGCGCTGCTCGAGAAGATGCGCCACGCGGCCGGCGACGGCTACCTGTCGAGCTGCGACGCGCAGGCGCTCGCCGCGAAGTTCCTCGGCGATTCGATCGGCGCGAACATCCTGATGCTCGGCTACGCGTGGCAGCTCGGCCTCGTGCCGGTGTCGCTCGCCGCGATGATGCGCGCGATCGAGCTGAACAACGTCGCGGTGCCGATGAACAAGCTCGCGTTCTCGATCGGCCGGATGGCGGCCGGCGACGCGGCGGGCCTCGATGCGTTGTGGAACGCACGTCACGCGGTGGCCGCCCACGTGGCGCCGGAGACGCTCGCCGAGCTGATCGCCGATCGCGAGGCGCGTCTCGACGCGTACGGCGGTGCGCGCTACGTCGAGCGCTATCGGGCACTGGTGAACGTGGCGCGCGCGAAGGGCGACGACGCGCTGACGCGCGCGGTTGCGACGACGTTCTACCGGCTGCTCGCGGTGAAGGACGAATACGAAGTCGCGCGGCTGTACACGGACGACGCGTTCCGCACCGCGCTCGAAGCGCAGTTCGAAGGCGTGCCGGGGCAGACGTACCGCGTGAAGTTCAACCTGGCGCCGCCGACGGTCGCGAAGGCCGGCAGCGACGGCAGCGCGCCGAAGAAACGCGTGTTCGGCCAGTGGATGTGGCCGGTGTTCGGCATGCTCGCGCGCGTGCGCAGCCTGCGCGGCACGTGGCTCGATCCGTTCGGCCGCACGGTCGAGCGCAAGATGGAGCGCGCGCTGGCCGACGACTACGAGACGACGCTCACGCGTGCGTTCGCCGCGATGACCGCCGGCAATGCGGCGCAGGTCGTGCAACTGGCCGACCTGCACGCGCGCGTACGCGGCTTCGGCCACGTGAAGGTGCGCAACCTGGCCGGCGTGAAGCGCACGGAACGCGAGCTCGCGCTGCAGCTCGGCATCGACGCGGCGACGAGCGCGGCCGTGCAGCACGCGCTCGACGAGATGAAGGGTGCGGGGATGCTGAAGGGGATTCCGGTCGTCGTCGCGAAGTAACGCGAACGCGCGGCGCGGGCGCGGTGATTCGCGACGACGATCGGCGCGGCAGCGGGGCGCCGCGTCAGGCGACGGCTGGCGGGGCGCCGCGGGCGGGTACGTCGGTTCGCGGCGTGCCCGTCCGCGTCGCTCTTGCCGCCTACGCGACGCGATTGCCGGCGATGCAGCGCGAGTAGTACGCGAGGCTGCGTTTCGGCAGGCGTTCCTGCGTTGCCGGGTCGACGTGGACCAGCCCGAATTTCTTCGCGAAGCCGCTCGACCATTCCCAGCTGTCCATGCCGGCCCAGCAGAACAGCCCGCCCAGGCGGACGCCCTGCCGATACGCATCGTGCGCGGCGTTCAGATAGCGCGCGAGATAGTCGATGCGCGGGCCGTCGTCGACGAAACCGCCGCTCGGCGCGGGTTCGGCGATCGCGAAGCCGGTCTCGGTGACGAGGATGCGCGGCGCGCCGTAGTCGCGGTGGACGCGCAGCAGCATCTCGGACATCCCGTACGGCTCGACCGGGTAGCCCATCGTCTGGATTTCGTTCGCGGGGCTGGCGGCCAGCGCGAAGCCCGTGCCGCCGGCGCCGGCCTTCACGTAGAAGCAGTTGTAATACTGCACGCCGAGAAAATCCGGGTTCGCGGCGATCGTCGTCATGTCGCCCGGCCGGACGAGCGGCGCCAGCGCCGTCTGCAGCTCGGCCGGATAGCCCTTGCCGTACAGCGGATCGAGAAACGCGCGATGCCAGATCGCATCGAACTGCGCGGCGGCGGCCTGGTCGGCGGCCGAATTCGTCACGGCGAGGACGGGCCGCCCGCTGATCGTCGTGCCGATCTGCGCGGCGCCCCGCACGTTCGCGCGCACGGCCTGGAACATCAATCCCTGCGCGAGATTCTGATGGTGGATCGCGGCGAACATCGCCCCCATCGACTGCGCACGCGGCGGCGATGCGCCGTACGCGTAGCCCGACAGCGCGACGCCGTTCGGTTCGTTCAGCATCATCCAGTGCTTGACGCGATCGCCGACGCGGCGCGCCACGATCTGCGCGTAGTCGGCCAGCCGGTACGCGATGTCGCGGTCGCGGAAATCGCCGGCCCATACGGGGATGTCCCAGTGAAACAACGTCAGGTAAGGCGTGAGATTGCGCGCCAGCATCGCATCGACCATGCGGTCATAGGTGGCAAGGCCTGCTTCGCTCGGCGCGCCGGCGCCGTCCGGCTGCACGCGCGGCCATGCGGTCGAGAAACGGAACGCCTGAACGCCCGCGTTCGCGAGCAGCGACAAGTCGCCCGGGTAGCGTTGCTCGAATTCGATGCAGCGTGCGTTCGTCGAGCCGTCGGCGATCGTGCCGGGCTGGTCGGCGAACACGTCCCAGTTGCTTCGGCCACGGCCGTCTCGGCTTTCGATTTGCGGCGCGGCGGTGGCGACGCCCCACACGAAATCGTTGGCGAAGCGGGCCGATGCGTCCGCGGAGTCGATCGAATCGCCGCCGCAGGCGGACAGCATGCCGCTGCCGAGGGCGGCGGCGCCTTGTGCGAGAAAGCGTCGCCGGCTCTGGAGCGAGAGGGGTTTGATCATGGGTTCGGTCGTTTCGCACGGAATGACGTGCGCATTTTGATTAGGAAAACGATGGAAATGGCATGGAACGAGAAAAGCCTCGCATGCATCGGATCAACGATTGCGCGCGTCACCGATCACCGATGACGCGTGAAGCGACCGATTCGCACGGAATCGATCGTCTCGACGGTCGAGCGGGAACCGGTATCGTTTCGGCTTGCAGGAAATAATAAGGATGTATTGTTTAATTTTTTTGAAAGCCGCTGAAGACCGCGCCGCGCATGCATCGGCCAAAACAACGAGGCCGAGCGCCGTATGACACGGGGCTCGGCCTCGGGCTGCCGGCAGGCAGGGGCTTCACACGCGGCAGCACGGTCGGCGCACCGCGCTGCCTTACTGTCAGACGATCCCTTTCTTGCGCGTCGACAGCGCGGTTTCCGACAGGTCGATCTCGCGAATCAGCTTCGTCAGCGTCTCGTCGGAAATCTTGCTGTCGCCGCGCAGCCGGTACAGGGCCGAGCGTTCCGCGCGCACGGCCGCGATCCGCATCTGCAGCTCCATCGTTTCGGCCTGCTTCGCTTCCGCGCGCGGCGTGGGGCCGTCGTCGGCCAGCGCGGCGAGCCGTCGGCGGTATTGATCCATCACGCGTGCGGAGATGTCCGCGCAGCGCGCCGCGCCCGATTCGTCGAGATCGGTCGAGATCGCGTCGTGCGACGCATCGATCGCGCGGATCGCGGCCTGCGCGGCGGCCGAGCGTGCGATGCGCTCCTCGTCGCCGAGCGGGTTGCGCGACGAGCGCACGCCGCGCAGCAGCAGCGGCAGGCCGATGACCGCGACGATCAGCGAGCCGAGGATCACGGCCGACGCGATGAAGACCGCGGTGTCGCGGCCCGGCAGCGGCGCGCCGTCGGACAGCGCGACCGGGATCGACAGCACGCCGGCGAGCGTGACCGCGCCGCGCACGCCGCCGACCGTCATCACCGCGATCGTGCGCACGCCGGCCATCGTGCCGGCGAGGCCATGGCGCGCGGCGCGGCGGCTCGCGAACCAGCGCAGCAGCCACACCCACAGGAAGCGGATCGCATACAGCGCGAGCATCATCGCGCACACGTTGAAGATCATCCGGCCGACCAGCGCGTCGCTCGTATGGTGCGCGTCGACGAGCGCACGGCCGATGATGTGCGGCAGCTGCAGCCCGAGCATGATGAACACCATGCCGTTGAACACGAACTCGATCAGCGCCCACGTGCTTTCGGCGCGCACGCGTGACGCGACGGTGCTTTTGCGCGAGAAGCTCGTGTAGTTCATCATCATCCCGGCCGACACGGCCGCGAGCACGCCCGACAGGTCGAGGTGCTCGGCGAACAGGTAGGCCGCGAACGGCACCAGCAGCGTCATCACGATGCCGGGCGCCGGGTCGCCTTCCTGCTCGGCATTCAGGAAGCGCGTCGACAGCGCGCTGAACAGCCACGCGACGATCGCGCCCGTCGCGAGCCCGCCGGCCGCGACGATCACGAACGTGACCGACGCGGCGCGCAGCGAGAATACGCCCGTCAGCGCGGCCGCGATCGCGAATTTCAGCGCGACGAGGCCCGACGCGTCGTTCATCAGCGCCTCGCCTTCGAGGATGTGCATCAGTTGCGGCGGAATGCGACCCTTGCCGGCGATCCCGGACAGCGCGACCGCGTCGGTCGGCGACAGCACCGCCGCGAGCGCGAACGCGATCGGCAGCGGCAACTCGGGAATCAGCCAATGCGCGAAGTAGCCGACTGCGAGTACCGTCATGAACACGAGCCCGAACGCGAGCATCAGGATCGCGCGGCGCTGCAGGTAAAGCTCGCGTTTCGGAATCCGCCAGCCGTCCGCGAACAGCAGCGGCGGAATGAACAGCAGCATGAAGATCTCGGGGTCGAACGTGACGTGCAGGTTCAGCTTCGGCCACGCGAGCATCGCGCCGAACGCGATCTGCATCAGCGGCAGCGGCAGTTGCAACGGCAGGAGACGCGTGACGGCGCCGGACAGCGCGACGGTCAGCAGCAGGATGAGGACTGTGAAAACGATTTCCATCGAGACGGCGAATAACGCGGAATGAAACGATCGTACGGAGTGTAGCGTGCCGGCGTAACGGGTGCGCTCGAGTGGCCGGTGCGTGCGCACGGGAATGGTGCGTCGAACACGCGCCACGGTGGTGCGGCGGCCCGGCACAGCCGCATGGCGCACGGGTTGTCGGCACCTCGCACGGAGCTTGCTTGAGGGAGAGCAGCCGCCCGGCTTGCGCCGGGTCACCGAGGGTCCAACCAATGACATGGCGCGCCGTCCCGTTCGTTGTTTTCGCCGGACGCCGGACGTCGCGTTCGACTGCATCACCAGGAGGAAGGCATGACGATCGTGCAACAGGAGCGTCCGGCCGCCGCGTCGCCGTACCGGTTCGAGCGGGAGATGAGCTCGGGCTTGGAACGGCTGGCGACGCAGCACCGCGACCTGACGCTCACGACCGTGTTCCAGCCGATATTCAGCCTGTCGCACCAGCGTGCGGTGGGCTACGAGGCGCTGCTGCGCGCACACGATGCGCTCGACCGCCCCGTGTCGCCGCTCGACGTGTTCGGCGAAGCCGCGCGCCGGGACGAACTGCTCCAGCTCGACCGGCTCGCGCAGGCGCTGCATCTGGAGAACTTCGCGCTGCTCGGCGCGGAGCGCGAGTGGCTGTTTCTCAACGTCCATCCGGGCGTGCTCACCGATCCGTTCCAGGCGGCCGCGCTGCTCGCGAACCTGAAACGGCTCGGCATGCCGCCGCGGCGCATCGTGCTCGAAGTGCTCGAACAGCGCGCGGAGGACGTCGAGCGGCTCGCGGAGGCCGTGCGCGAGTTTCGCACGCACGGCTTCCTGATCGCGCTCGACGATTTCGGCGCGGGTCACTCGAACCTCGAACGGATCTGGCAGCTGAACCCGGACATCGTGAAGCTCGACCGGATCATGCTGTCGCACGCGGCGCACCGCACGGGGCTCACCGCGATCCTGCACGGGCTCGTGACGCTGCTGCACGAGGCCGGCAAGCTGGTGCTCGTCGAAGGGATCGAGACCGAGCACGAAGCGCAGATCGCGCTGTCGTGCGAGGCCGATTTCGTGCAGGGCTACTACTTCGGCCGCCCGGCGCCGGGGCTGCCCGACAGCGCGGCCGCGACCGGCTGCATCGGCGAGCTGACCGAGCGCTTTCGTCAGCAGACCGAAGCGCGCGAGCGGCGCGACGCGCAGCGGCTCGCCCCGTACCTGCGCGCGTTCGAACGGGCGGCCGAGCGCCTCGCGGGCGGCGAGCCGCTCGACGAGGTGTGCTGGAACTTCCTCGCGCTGGACGCGGCCGCACGCTGCTTCCTGCTCGACGCGCAGGGCCGGCAGTCGGGCCGCAACGTCGTGCTGCGCGCCGATCGCGCGCTCGCCGAGGCGCGCTTTTCGCCGCTGGCGGACGCGCAGGGTGCGAACTGGCTGCGCCGGCCGTATTTCCGCTCGGCGATCGCCGAACCGGGGCGCGTGCAGGTCACGCGGCCGTACCTGTCGATCAACGAGGCGCAGCCGTGCGTGACGCTGTCGGTGGCCGTGCGCGTCGGCGATGCGCAGCGCGTGCTGTGCGGCGATATCGACTGGATCGACGAGGACGCGCAAGCGGCGTAGCGGCACACGGTCGGGATGCGGCGACCGACGGCGCGGGGGCGGCCGTTGCGTTCGCCGCGCGCTTCCCCGACAATGGCGCGACCGCGGCCGTCGTGACCGCGCGCGCCGTCCCGGGGGCCACCATGGCGGCGAATATAAAAGGAAAACGCCATGAAGCGACCGATTTCGCTGACCATCCTCGCGTGGATCATCATCGTGACCAACGCGATCACCTGCGTCTATACGCCGTTCTCGATCGGCATGCCGACCACCCAGGCGCTGATGTCGCACTACCTGCTGCCCGTGTGGGCGACGTTCGGCATCAGCATGATCGTCGAGGCCGCGAATGTCGTGATCGGCATCGCGATCCTCAAGGGGCGCGAATGGTCGCGCAACGCCTATATCGTGACGTTCGTGTTCGGCATCGCGTTCTCGTTGATCAACATGCCGGCGTCGATGCTCGCAGTGCTGATCCCGGGCGTTCTGCTGTTCGCGGTGTTCGTCTACCTGCTGTTCCGGCGCCCGGCGACCGCGTATTTCCGGCAGGCCGTTGCGTGAGCGTCGTGCGCAACGCGCTGGCGATCGTGCTGTTCTCGATCGCCGGCTTCTGCGTGATCGCCGCGCAGATGATCGCGTTCATGAAGGTCGGTCAGGCGGGCGCGACGACCGTATTCGTCGCCGTGCTGTTCGCGGTGTCGGCCGTGCTGCTCGCCGCGGGCATGTTTGCCGGCGCATTCCGGCCGCGTGCGCGCGGCGCGGGCATCGTGCTGCTCGTCGCGGCCGCGACCACCGCCTTCGGGATGATCGGCTGGGGGATGCTCGTGCTCACGCCGGCGATCGTCGACGTGATGCAACAGCAGGGCGCGTACTTCAACGCGCGCATGTTCCGGTTCGTACCCGGCACCGCCGTCACGGCGTTGTCCGCGCTCGTCGGCGTCTGGCTCGTGCGGCGCGGCTGACGTACCGGGCTGAAATGCGCGGCTGAAGTCTGCGGCGGCCGGCACGCTGGCGTCCGTCACGCGGCTCGGCTAGGATGCGCGAATTGTCCAGACGATTCGCGGGCCGCCCATGAACCGACATGCCGCTTCTCCCATTCTCCTCGAAGTGATCGCCACGACCGTCGGCGATGCGAAGGTCGCCGCCCGCGCGGGCGCCGACCGCCTCGAACTCGTGACCGCGATCACCGAAGGCGGGCTGACGCCGAGCGTCGGCCTGATCGAGGCCGTCGTGGCCGCCGTGCCGATTCCCGTCAACGTGATCGTGCGTCCGCACAGCCGCTCGTTCGTCTATGACGCCGACGACCTGCGCGTGATCGAGCGCGACGTGCGCGCGGCAGTCGCGGCCGGCGCGAACGGCGTCGTGTTCGGCGCGCTCGATCCGCGCGGCGACGTCGATCTCGGCGCGCTCGCCCGGATCGCGGCCGCCGCCGACGGGCGCGCGCTCACGTTCCACCGCGCGTTCGACGTCGCGCGCGATCTGAACGCCGCGTTCGACGCGCTGCTGCGCGTGCCGGCCGTCACGTCCGTGCTGACGTCGGGTGGCCATCCGTCGGTGCTCGACGCGGTCGCGACGATCACGCGGCTCGTGCGGCAGGCGGCGGGCACGACCTGCACGGTGCTGGCCGGCTCCGGGCTCACGATCGACGCGGTCGGCGATTTCGTGCGCGCGACCGGCGTGCGCGCGGTGCATTTCGGTTCGGGCGTGCGGCCGCGCGGCGAGGTGCTGGCGCCCGTCGACGCGCTGCACGTCGAGCGCGTGCGCGCGGCGCTCGACGGCGCGGCGTCGCACGTGTAAGCGTATGCCGAAGCTGCGTGTTGGCGCGTCGAGAAGACCGTCGATGCATGGCGCGCAGCGCGACCCGATGCAGACGATCGGATGAAAAAAAGCCGGGGCGCGCCCCGGCTTTTCGTTGGCGGGCGCGGCGCGCCGGCCGTTGCCGCTTACGCGTTGTCCGCCAGCGCGTCGGCCTGGCTCGCGCGGATGCCGAGGCGCTCGAACAGCGCGCGGTCGCGCTGCGTCTGCGGGTTGCTCGTCGTCAGCAGCTGATCGCCGTAGAACATCGAGTTCGCGCCCGCGAGGAAGCACATCGCCTGCATCGCGTCGTCGAGCTGCTCGCGGCCGGCCGACAGGCGCACGACGGCCTTCGGCATCGTGATGCGCGCGACCGCGATCGTGCGCACGAACTCGAACGGGTCGAGCGGCGCGGTGCCTTCGAGCGGCGTGCCCTCGATCGCGACGAGGTTGTTGATCGGCACCGATTCCGGATACGGGTTCAGGTTCGCGAGCTGCGAGATCAGGCCCGCGCGTTCGCGACGCGATTCGCCCATCCCGATGATGCCGCCGCAGCACACGTTGATGCCCGCGTCGCGCACGCGGTCGAGCGTGTCGAGGCGATCCTGGTACGTGCGCGTCGAGATCACCTGGCCGTAGAACTCCGGCGACGTGTCGAGGTTGTGGTTGTAGTAGTCGAGGCCGGCGTCGGCGAGCTGCCGAGCCTGTTCGTCCTCGAGCATGCCGAGCGTCATGCAGGTCTCGAGGCCGAGCTCCTTCACGCCGCGCACCATCTCGGTCAGCGCCGGCATGTGGCGCTCCTTCGGATTGCGCCACGCGGCGCCCATGCAGAAGCGGCTCGCGCCGTTCGCTTTCGCCGCGCGCGCGGCGTCGAGCACCGTGTCGACGTCCATCAGCTTCTCGGCCTTCAGGCCCGTGTCGTGATGCGACGACTGCGAGCAGTAGCCGCAATCTTCCTCGCAGCCGCCCGTCTTGATCGACAGCAGCGTCGACAGCTGCACCGCGTTCGCGTCGAAGTGCTCGCGGTGCACCTGCTGCGCGCGGAACATCAGGTCGTTGAACGGCAGCGCGAACAGCGCGACGACGTCGGCGACGCGCCAGCGCTGCGGGGCCGGCGCAGCCACGGGAATCGCGTCGGGTTGCACGGTGGCGGTCTGGGCTTGGGTCATTTCGTTTTCCTGTCCTGGCGGGATGGGGGATCGGTTGGGTCAAGGCCGCGCGGTGCGCAGCGACTCGACGAGCGCGGCGATGTCGAGCATCGCCGCGGCGGATTCGGGGGCGGCCGGCGTCATGTGCGCGATGCGGCCGATGAGCGGCGCGCGGTGCTCGCGCGCGAGCCAGTCGCGAATCGTCGCGACGTTCTCGTCGGCGAACGACATGGCCGGGTCGACATGGTTCGCGACCCAGCCCGCGAGCGCGAGGCCGCGCTGGCGAATCGCATCGGCCGTCAGCAACGCGTGGCTGATGCAGCCGAGCCGGACGCCGACGACGAGCACGACGGGCAGGCCGAGCGCGACCGCGAGATCGGCGGTGTCCTGCGTGTCGTTCAGCGGCACGCGAAAGCCGCCGACGCCTTCGACGACGACGACGTCCGCGCGCGTCAGCGCTTCGCGATGGCACGCGACGATCGTGTCGAGGTCGAGCGTCACGCCTTCCTGCGCGGCGACGATATGCGGCGCGGCCGGCGCCTTCAGCAGGAACGGCGTGCGCAGCTCGGGCGGCAGCACGACGTTCGCGGCCGCGTCGAGCTGGTCCGCGTCCTCGTTGCGCCACACGCCGTCGCGTTCGTACGCGCCGGCCGCGACCGGCTTCAGCGCGGCCGCGCGCAGGCCATACCGTGCGAAGCCGTGCAGCATCGCGGCCGACACGAAGGTCTTGCCGATTTCGGTGTCGGTGCCGGTGACGAAGACGGACAGCGGGGCGGCGGTCATGCCGCGGCCTCCTCGCTGGCCTGGATCAACGCGGCTTCGAGCCGAGCAAGATCGTCGAACGAATGCGCGGCCGACAGCGACACGCGCAGCCGCGACGTGCCGGCCGGCACCGTCGGCGGCCGGATCGCCGGCACCCACAGGCCGTGCGCGTCGAGCGCGCGCATCGCCGCGAGCGTCGCGTCGTTGCTGCCGACCACGAGCGGCTGCACGGCCGTGTGCGAATCGACCGGCTGCCAGCGCGTATTGCGCAGCAGCGCGCGCGTGCGGCCGATCAGCGCGGCGAGGTGCGCGCGGCGCGCGTCGCCTTCGTCGCCCGCGATCACCTTCAGGCTTGCCGATACCGCATGCGCGACGGCCGGCGGCGCGGCCGTCGTGAAGATGTAGCTGCGCGCGCGCTGGATCAGCCATTCGATCACGGTCTCATGCGCAATCACGAACGCGCCTGCGACACCGGCCGCCTTGCCGAGCGTGCCGACGTACACCAGATGCGGCGAACGCAGCGCGGCGGCCGCGAGCGCGCCGCGACCCTGCGGGCCGAGCACGCCGAAGCCGTGTGCGTCGTCGACGACGAGCCACGCGCCGTGGCGCTCGGCCAGCGCGACAAGCTCGGCGAGCGGCGCGAGGTCGCCGTCCATGCTGAATACGGTGTCGCTGACGATCAGCTTCGTTTCCGCATCCGATGCGTCGAGCAGCGCGGCGAGCGCGGCCATGTCCGCATGCGGATAGACCTGCACGTTCGCGCGCGACAGCCGCATGCCGTCGATCAGCGACGCGTGGTTCAGTGCGTCGGAGAAGATCGTCGCGCCCTTGCCGGCCAACGCCGTCATCGCCGCGAGGTTCGCCATGTAGCCGGTGCTGAAGTACAGCGCGCGCGGCGCATCGGAGAAGCCGCCCGCGAAGCCCGCGAGTTCGTCTTCCAGTTTGGCGTGCGCGCGCGAATGGCCGCCGAGCAGGTGCGAGCCGCCGCTGCCGGAGCCGTAGCGCTGCGCGCCTTCCGCGAACGCGGCGACGAGCGCCGGATGCGCGGCGAGGCCGAGGTAGTCGTTGCTCGCGAAGCCGACGATCTCGCGGCCGTTCACGGTCATGCGTGCGTCGCACGCGGTGTCGGCGATGCGGCGCACGCGGCGCAGCCCTTGCGCGTCGAGGTCGGCGAGGCCGCGTTGCAGGGTGTCGAGCAGGCTCATCGGCCGAGATCCTCCAGCGTCGCGTCGAGCGTGTCGCGCGTGTGCTGTGCGAGCCACGCGATGTCGTCGTCATTCATCACGTACGGCGGCATCAGGTACACGGTCGTGCCGATCGGGCGCAGCAGCAGCTCGCGTTCGAGCGCGTGTTCGAAGAAGCGCCGCGAGAAGCCGCGCGCCGCGTCGCCGTCGAGCGCGACGTCGAACGCGAACAGCGTGCCGCGCTCGCGCAGATGGCGCACTTGGCGGTGCGCGTCGAGCGGCGCGAGCGCCGCGCGCAGCATCGACGATTTGCGGACGTTGCTCGCGAGCACGTCGTCGCGCGCGAACAGGTCGAGCGTCGCGACTGCAGCGCGGCACGCGAGCGGATTGCCGGTGTACGAATGCGAGTGCAGGAAGCCGCGCGTCGTGTCGTCGTCGTAGAACGCCGCGAACACGTCGTCGCGCGTGAGCACCAGCGACAGCGGCAGGTAGCCGCCGCTGATCCCTTTCGACAGGCACATGAAATCGGGCCAGACGCCGGCCTGCTCGCACGCGAAGAAGGTGCCGGTGCGCCCGCAGCCGACCGCGATCTCGTCGGCGATCAGGTGCACGCCGAATTCGTCGCACAGCGCGCGCAGCCCGCGCACGTACGACGGATCGTGCATCGCCATGCCGGCCGCGCACTGCACGAGCGGCTCGACGATCAGCGCGGCGATCCGGTCGCCGCGTTCGGCGAACAGGCGCCGCACGTCCGCGAGCGCGCGGCCCGCGACGTCGGCGGCCGTCTCGCCCGGCAGCGCGCCGCGCGCGTCGGGCGACGCGACCACGTGCGCGTGGCGGATCAGCGGGTCGTACGCATCCTTGAACAGCGCGACGTCGGTCACGCCGAGCGCGCCGATCGTCTCGCCGTGATAGCTGTTCGCGACGCAGACGAATTCCTGCTTGTTCGCGCGGCCGCGGTTGCGCCACGCGTGGAAGCTCATCTTCAGCGCGATCTCGACCGCCGACGCGCCGTCCGACGCGAAGAACGCATGACCCAGCGTGCGCGCGGTCAGCGCATGCAGGCGTTCGGCGAGCTCGATCGCCGGTTCGTGCGTGCAGCCGGCGAGCATCGCGTGCTCGAGCGTGTCGAGCTGGTCCTTCAGCGCCGCGTTGATGTCCGGGTTCGCATGGCCGAACAGGTTGACCCACCACGAGCTGATCGCGTCGAAGTAACGGCGGCCGTCACGGTCGACCAGCCACAGGCCCGCGCCGCGCGCGACGGGGACGAGCGGCAGGCGCTCGTGATGCTTCATCTGGGTGCAGGGATGCCAGACCGCGCGCAGGCTGCGCGCGACCCAGTCGTCGGTGGCTGGCGTACTCAAGGCGACTCCGGGGGTAAAACGACCGCGCGGCATCGACGGGATGCCGCGCGGCGGGATACGAAACGCGCAGAGATTAGCGTGTTCCGCCGCGCGTTGCACTAGCGGTTACAAACGCCGCACAGCCTTGCTGGGCGGGAGTTCGACGCAGTTCGGAGGGGCTCGGAACGGAACGCGGCGGATCGGGCGAAATGCGCGCAGATGACGACGTTCGAGTGACGCCCCCGACAGAAAAAATCGCAGGGCGCGGGGCGGCCGGGTGGCGAAATATGGGGAACGATGATGGTGCGGGTTTGGCGGCGACGAGGGGCGGTCTTGCTTCGTGCATCGTCAGATCGACAGGGGCGCGGAAGGCCCGGACGGCTGGACGAGATCTGGCGCGAATTCAAGTCGATTGCTCGTAAAAACGAGCATTACGCGGCGCGTGCTCGATTTGACGAGCATGCGGCGGAGCACCGCGATGATCTTGAATCGACGGTGCGCAAAGGGGAAGCGAGAGGAACGACAGCCGAGCGTCAGCGCGAAGCCAGCGCGCGCGTATCGGTATCGCGGGTGCGATCGTCGCCGTTGTCGGCCGTCTGTGTCGTGTTGGCGTTCCACACGACGCGGTCGTTGACCGCATACAGCCGGCACGCGCCGGCGCCTTGCTTCGCGCAGTTGTCGAGCGCGAGCGCCATCGGGTCGTCGCCGCCTTCGGCCCACGACCACGCGCCTTCCGACGACACCGCGAACGCGCGGCTCGGATGCTGGTTCAGGAAGCGGCGATAGCCTTCGCGGCCGGCTTCGTCGACGTACGGCACCGCGTTGACCGCATCGATCGACGCGTAGCCGGTGGCCTTCGGCTCGTGCGGGTCCGCGACCGCATAGCGCACCGCGGTCGGCAGGTTCAGTTCGGCGAGGAATGCGTTCACGGCCGGCCACCACACGGGCACGCCGTCGCGATCGACGATCAGCCGGTGCGCATCGTCCTTGTAGCGGCCGAAATCGATGAAGCGGGCCTGCGTGCCGTGCGACACGTACGCATCGTGCATCTGCGCGACCAGCGCGGGCGTCCACACCGAATCGTTGTCGCCGTACAGCCACAGCGACCGCACGGCCGTATGCGCGCCGTAGTGGTCGAACGCGTCGACGAGGTTGCGCTGCCAGCCGTCGCACAGGTCCTGGCGCAGCCCGCCGGAGAAGTTGATGATGCCGCGCACGCCGGCCGCGGCTTCGGTGCCGTACGCGACCGACGCGAGCCCGCCGTGCGACGTGCCGGCGACGACGATGCGCGACGCATCGACGTACGGCTGGCGCGACATGTAGCGCACCGTCGCATCGACGTCGGCGGCCTGCGCGAGGCCGTTCTTGCCGACGTTGCAGCCTTCCTGCTGGTACGTCCCGTCGGAACCGGCGAAGCCCTGGCGATTCGGCGCGATCACCGCATAGCCGCGGCGCACGAATTCGCGCGCGAACGCGAGCGGCCGGCTGCGCGGCTGCAGATGGAGATCGCCGGTATTTTTGCCGTGGTTGAAGACGACGAGCGGGAACGGGCCGGGGCCGTTCGGCTTGAACAGCGTAGCCTCGAGCGTGATGGCGCCCGACGCATCGGCCGGAATGCGAAGGATCTGCTCGTTGAGATCGGCGGCGACCTGCGGCAGGTTCGAGTCGGCGTAGTCGAAATGCTCGGCATGCGCGAGCGACCCGCTGGCGCCCGCACCCGTAATGGCGCTCGGCAGCGTACCGGCCTGAGCGGCCGACAGCGCACACGCCGCCATCCATCCCACCAATACCTTGCTGAACGCCATCCGTAAGCCCTGCCATGCAACATGACCAAGTCGAGCCCATCGTAGCCCGACAAAATCAGGTTGTGCAATGCGGGAATTACCCGGCGTCTGACATGGCAACTATTTGTCAGCGTTCACTTACTTCGCCGTCGACATAGCGCCAGAATCCCTGCTCGTCGCGCTCGAAACGGCTCGTCTCGTGCAGCCGGTAAGCGCGTCCGCCGACCTTGTAGCGCGCCACGAATTCGACCTCCGCGTGCCGGTCGTCGAGCGGTACGTGCCGTTTGACCGCGAGGCCGAGCCAGCGCGGCGCGTCCGGCGCGTCAGGGTCGGTGTCGAGATCGGGCGGGCAGGTGCGCGCGGCCCACGTCGCGCGCAGGTAATCGGTCGCGCCGAGCACGTACGCGCTGTACCGCGAGCGCATCAATTCGAGTGCGGTCGGGGCGGCTTCGGCGCCGTCGATGAAGCGGCCGCAGCAGGCCGCGTAGCGCGGGGCCGGCGCGTTGCCGGCGGGCGCGGGGGATGCGCCGCCGCACGGGCACGCGTCAGGTCGGTTCGAAATCATGCGCAATGTGAATTAACAACGCCCGGTTGCCGGCGCGGCTCACCAGCTGAGCTCGATGCCGTCGTACTGGAAGAACCGGCCGTTCGCCTGCGACACGTCCGAACCGGATTCGGCGATCACGCGACGCATGCCGGTCACGCTCGTTTCCGGATCGATCGCGGCCTGCGCGCCGCCCATGTCGGTGCGCACCCAGCCGGGATGCAGCGCAATGCATGCGGCATGGCGCGTCTGCAGCGACGCGATGCGCAGCGCGTCGTTCAGCGCGGCCTTGCTCGCGCGGTACAGCCAGCCGGTCGTGCCGGTCGCCTCGGCGATGCTGCCCATCCGGCTCGACACGACGGCCAGCACGCCGCGCGCGTCCTCGACGAGCGGCAGCAGGATCGGCAGCAACTGCATCGGCCCGCGCACGTTCGTATGCATCACCGCGTCGAAATCCTCGGCGGTGATCGTCTCGACGCCTTCGGTGCGCGGCCCGTACACGCCCGACACGAGCACGGCCGCATCGAGCCGCTCGCCGTCGAGCTTCCAGCCGAGCGCCGCGATCTGCGCGGGCTGCGCGATATCGAGCGCATGCGGCTGCGCGCCCAGCGCACGCAACGCATCGAGCGACGCCGCGTCGCGCGCGGTGGCGATCACGTTCCAGCCGTCGCGCCGGTATTGCCGGACGAATTCGCGGCCGAGGCCGCGCGATGCGCCGACGATCAATACGGTTTTCATGCCGTCGCTCCTTGGGTAGGCGCCGCCGAGGCAGTGCCGGTGTCAGATTCGTTCGATGCGCGCCGCGCCCGCGTGGCAGCCGCCGTCAGGCGACTGGCGCGTCACTGCACGTTACTGCGCGTCGTCGCACGGCTTCAGCGTGGCGGCGACCGCCTGCGCGACGTCTTCGAGCCGTGCCGCGTCCGCCGCGACCATGTCGTTGTCCGGCGCGTGCTGGCCGCGTGCGGTCAGCGCCGCCACGCAGCGCTTGTAGGTGGCGTCGAGCGCGTCGAAGTTCGACACGGACATCCCGAGGTTGCGCATCCGGCCGTCGTGCACGCCGTACACGAGCCCGTGCACGGTGAGCGACTGGCCGCGCGCCCACGCGTCGTTGACGATCGTCGTGCGGCACACGTTGACGACCTGTTCGATCGAATTGAGCTCGATCAGGCGGCGATACCGCGCTTCGCCGACCGGCCATTCGTCGAGCAGCGCCGCATGGCGTTCGCGCACGTCCTGCACGTGATGCAGCCAGTTGTCCGCGAGGCCGACCCGGCGGTTGTGCAGCGCCGCGTTCACGCCCGAGCAGCCGTAGTGGCCGACGACCATGATGTGCTTCACGCGCAGGATGTCGACCGCGAACTGGATCACCGACAGGCAGTTCAGGTCGCTGTGCACGACCACGTTCGCGATGTTGCGGTGCACGAACACTTCACCCGGCGGCAGGCCGATGATCTGGTTCGCCGGCACGCGCGAATCGGAGCAGCCGATCCATAGATATTCCGGCGCCTGCTGGTCGGCGAGCCGTGCGAAGAAATCGGGATCGTCGGCGAGCTGGCGCTTGACCCAGGCATCGTTATTGTCGAACAGATGTGAAAGCGGATTGTCTTGGGTAGTCATCGGTGTGGATTCCGTTGGCGGAAATCAAGTCGATATCGGATCGGGTGTTGCCGGCGTCAGGCGGCGCGCTGCGCGTCGCCTGCGCCGTCGTTGCGGCCCGTCGCGTCGAAGCGCGCGGGGTAGCGCACGCTGAAGCGCAGGGCCGTGTCGTACGGATAAAAATCGGGCAATTCGCCCTGCATCAGCTTGTCCTTGCTCGCCTGCCACAGCACGGGATCGAAAAAGTCCGCGTGATGCTTCATGAAGACGTCGCGCACGCGCGGGTCGCCGAGCAGGAACGGTCCGTAGGTCTCCGGAAAGATGTCGTGCGGGCCGACGGTATACCACGGTTCGCCGGACAGTTCGTCCTCCTCGTTGCGCGGCGGCGGCACGCGTCGCACGTTGCAGTCGGTCAGGTACTCGATCTCGTCGTAGTCGTAGAACACGACGCGGCCGTGGCGCGTGACGCCGAAGTTCTTGTACAGCATGTCGCCGGGGAAGATGTTCGCCTTCATCAGCTCCTTCACCGCGTTGCCGTATTCCTTCACGCCGTGCTCGACGTCCGCGTCGCTGCCGTTCTGCAGATACAGGTTCAGCGGCGTCATCCGGCGCTCGATGTACAGGTGCTCGATCACGAGCTTGTCGTCCTCGTACTCGAGCAGCGACGGCACTTCCTTCTCGAGTTCGCGCACGAGCGCATGATCGAGCCGCGCGAGCGGCAGCGCGACGCTCGAATACTCGAGCGTGTCGGCCATCCGCCCGAGGCGGTCGTGGCGCTTCACGAGCTGGTACTTCTCCATGATCTGCGCGCGCGTCGTTTCCTTCGGCGGCGGGAAGTGATCCTTGATGATCTTGAACACGTACGGGAACGACGGCAGCGTGAACACGAGCATCACGAGGCCCTTGATCCCGGGCGCGATGATGAAGCGGTCGCTCGAATGCGACAGGTGGTGCAGCAGGTCGCGGTAGAACAGGTTCTTGCCCTGCTTCTGCAGCCCGACCGACGTGTAGATCTCGGCCTTCGGCTTGCCCGGCATGATCGTGCAGAGAAAATCCACGTACGCGGACGGCACGCCCATGTCGACGAGGAAGTACGAATGCGAGAAGCTAAAGATGATCTGCAGCAGGTCGCGGCGCAGCAGCACGGTGTCGAGCGCGAGCACGCCCGGGCGCACGTGGCGGATCGGCACCGCGAACGGCAGCACGCGGTCGGCGTTGATGATGCGGCCGACGATGTACGCGCTCTTGTTGCGGAAGAACAGCGACGACAGCACGTGGATCTGGAAATTCGGCGCTTCGTCGAAGCGGCCGAATTCGTCGTCGATCGCCTGCATCACGCAGCCGATGTCGCGCGAGAGATCCTCGAACGCCGGCTCGAGCTGGAAGTTCGTGACGATGCGCTCGAGCGTGACCGCGAGCCCGTCGGTGCCCGGATAGTACGCGCGGTAGGTCGGCTTCGCGGCCGGCTCGTCGTTCTCCAGATACTCGGTCGAGATCGCCGGGCGCACGAAGATGAAATCGTTGCTGAAATACGAGCGGTGCAGGATCTTGCAGCACACCGAATTGAAGAAGGTTTCCGCGCACTCGGGCTGGCGGTGCGACGTGAGCAGCCCGATGTAGTGCAGCTTGATCTGCTGCCACACTTCGTCGTCGATGTTCTCCGCGTCGTATTCGTCTTCCAGCACCTCGACGCATTCCTTCACGCGGTCGTCGTACGACGTGATCCGCTCGCGCGCGAGCCGCTGCAGCCCGTGCCAGTCGCCGCGCTCGAACAGCGTCTTCGCATCGACCGCCGCTTCGCGGAAGATCCGGTAATGGCGATCGAAGTATTCGAGCATCGTCTGCGCGACGTCGAAACCGATCTGCGACGACAGCAGTTTGGGGAAGTGATTCATCGCGTGCAGGCTCGTTCAAGGGGCTGTAAGCACCCGCCATTTTAGCGCCCAAGTCGGCGTTTCAATGACTTTCGGGGTGACGCGCGAGCGGCCGTCAATCGGCGTGTTGTTCGCCGTTGGGCGCCGTTCGGTGCATCTTCGCGTAAAGATACGGGTACGGAGCCGATTCTGACACGAACTTTTTTGCGGCGGGCCGGCGGTCGTCGAGAACCTGTTTCGCGCGACGGCGATAGAATCGACGCACCGCCCGCCGCGCCTGCCGCCGGCGCGCATTCGCACCGATAACGACGAGACGCCCCACCGATGAACGCCCTGGAACACCAACTCGACTATCCCTTCGCCGATACGCTGCCCGCCGCGGGCGACACGTTCGAGGTCGCGCCCGGCGTGCGCTGGCTGCGCATGCCGCTGCCGTTCTCGCTCGACCACATCAATCTCTGGCTGCTGCGCGACGAAATCGACGGGCAGG
Source organism: Burkholderia sp. CpTa8-5 (assembly GCF_017815045.1). NCBI lineage: Bacteria > Pseudomonadati > Pseudomonadota > Betaproteobacteria > Burkholderiales > Burkholderiaceae > Burkholderia > Burkholderia sp. CpTa8-5. Next base: position 164,014 of record NZ_JAGIQD010000012.1, on the reverse strand, counting down.
CCGGCTGGACGATCGTCGATTGCGGGATCTCGTCCGACGCGATCCGCACGCACTGGGAGCAGATCTTCGACACGCAGCTCGACGGCCTGCCCGTGCTGCGCGTGCTCGTCACGCACTGCCACCCCGACCACTTCGGCCTCGCGAACTGGCTGTGCGAAGGCGGCGACAAGGGCCGCTGGAACGTGCGGCTGTGGATGACGCTCGGCGAATATCTGTTCGGCTGCCTGATGGCGGCCGGCAACGGTTCGAACGCGGGCGGCGCGGCGGCTGCCGAGCACTTCGCGCGCCACGGGCTGACCGATCCGGCCGCGCTCGACAAGCTGCGCAACCGCCGCGGCTATTACTCGGACCTCGTGCCGGCCGTGCCGCCGCGCTACCGGCGCCTGCGCGAAGGCGACGCGGTGACGATCGGCGCGCGCACGTGGCGCGTCGTCACCGGCTTCGGCCATTCGCCTGAACATTGCGCGCTCCACAGCGAAGCGGACGGCGTGCTGATTTCCGGCGACATGGTGCTGCCGCGCATCTCGACGAACGTGTCGGTGTTCGATCTCGAGCCGGAAGCGAACCCGCTCGCGCTGTACCTCGAATCGCTCGGCCGCTACGAGACGATGGCGCCCGACACGCTCGTGCTGCCGTCGCACGGCAAGCCGTTCCGCGGCGTGCGCACGCGCATCGCGCAACTGCGCGAACACCACGATGCGCGCCTGGCCGAAGTGCGCGTCGCGTGCGCGGAGCAGCCGATGAGCGCGGCCGATATCGTGCCGATCATGTTCCGCCGCCGCGAGCTCGACATCCACCAGATGACCTTCGCGCTCGGCGAGGCGCTCGCGCACCTGAACCTGCTGTGGCTCGCGGGCGAGCTCGTGCGCGAGCAGGGGGGAGACGGGGTGCTGCGGTTCCGCACCGCTGGTTGAGCGTGCTTCATCGTCGTTACGCGACGGGTTCGTAACGCCACCCGTCGCGCTGCCACTGCATCGTGTGCGTCGGTTCGAGCGCCGCGAGAAACGCGGCGTCGTGCGACGCGACCACGATCGCGCCGGGGAAGCCGGCCAGCGCCGCTTCGATCGCGCGCACCGATTCGAGATCGAGGTGATTGGTCGGCTCGTCGAGCAGCAGCAATTGCGCGGGCGTGCCGCGCCACAACGCGCAGGCGAGCGCGGCCTTCAGCCGTTCGCCGCCGCTCAGTTGCCGCGCCGGTTGCGTCGCGCGCGTCGCGTCGAGCTGCAGCAGCGCGAGGCGGCTGCGCAGGTCGCCTTCGGCGAGCGGCGTATCGAGCAGGCCCAGTTGCTCGACGATCGAGCGCTCCGGGTCGAGCAGCGCGAGCCGCTGGTCGAGATACGCGGCGCTCACGTGCGTCGTGCAGGTACCTGAGCGCGGCGCGAGCTCGCCCGCGAGCATCCTCAGCAACGTCGATTTGCCGCAGCCGTTCGGGCCCGTCAGCGCGATGCGCACGGCGCCGCTCGCCGACCACGTGATCGCGTCGGCGTCGCCCGCGACGCGCCACGGCAATCGCGCGCGCTCGAGCGTGAACAGCTGGCGGCGCGCGCTGACTTCCGTGCCCGGCAGCGAGACGAGCACCGGCGCGTCGGCTTCGATGCGCGCGGCTGCCTCCTGCACGCGCGTGTCGAGTGTCGCCTTGAAGTCGCTCTGATGACGCCGGACCGACCCCATGATCGCGCGCGCCGCGCCCTTGCGGCTCTGGCGCGCCATCGACGACAGGTTGGCCGTCTTCGCGTCGCGCAGCGAGGCGGCCGCGTGGCGCTGGATCGTGTCGTGTTCCTGTTCGAGCCTGCGCCGCACGCGCCCGCGCTCGGTGCGCGCATGGTCGAGCGCCGCGTGTGCGGCCTCCTGTTGCGCGTCGCGCTGCGCGCGGTAGAGCGCGTAATTGCCGCCATACGAGCGCGCGCCGTGCGGCGTCAACTCGACGATGCGCTGCACGCCGGCGAGCAGCGCACGGTCGTGGCTCACGAGGACCACGCCGCCGCGCCAACCGTCGAGCGCCGCGCGCAGCCACGCGCGGCCCGGGGCGTCGAGATGGTTGGTCGGTTCGTCGAGCACGAGCAGGCCGGCGCCCGACAGCAGCGCGCCGATCAGCGCGACGCGCGCGAGCTGGCCGCCGCTCAGCGCATGCGCGGGCATGTCGGCGTGGACGTCGTGCAGGCCGGCCGCGTCGAGCGCCGTGCGCAGCCGCTCCGCGAGATCCCAGCGATCGCCGATCAGGTCGAAGTCGCGCGGCGTCGCACGACCGTCCGCGAGACGCGCGAGCGCGCCGAGCGGCGCATCGAGCGCCGCGATCTGCGCGACGGTCGGCGGGGCGGCGGCCGCGTCATCGCGGTCGAGATCGTGCTGCTGGGCGACGTAGACGACGTGCGTATGTCGCTCGATCGTCCCCGCGCTCGGCGTGCGCCGCCCCGCGATCAGTTGCGCGAGCAGGCTCTTGCCGACGCCGTTGCGGCCGACGATGCCGGTCGGCGTGCGGTCGATGGACAGGTCGAGCGAATCGAACAGCGTGACGCCGTCGTCGAAGCGGAAGGAAACGTGATGAAGCGCGACGAGCGCGCCGGTGGGCGTGGCTGCAGCCATAAGCACCTCCAAAAATGCATGAAGACCTTCGCGCGCGGCGTGCGTGGCACGGGCGGCGAAAACATTTCGGGAAGGCTTAGTTGTTCACTTTGGCTGGCGTCCGGTATGAGGAATGAGCGCGCAGTGTAGCAAGCGCGGCGCGCGGGCCGCAAGCGGGCGGCGCGAACGCCGTCGCTTGCGCGCCACGCACGGTTACTGCACGGCGACCGTCGCGAAGTTCTGCCGGCCGAACGGACTCACGTGATAGCCGCTCACGTTCGTGCGCGTCAACGCAGCCGCGGTCGGGTAGCCGAGCGGAATCCACAGCGCCTGATCGTGGATGATCTTTTGCGCCGATTCGTACAGCTTCGCGCGCTTGGCCTGATCGGCGGTCGACTTGCCGTCGGCGATCAGCTTGTCGAGCTGCGCGTCGCAGAAGCGCGCGAAGTTGATGCCCGACTTCACCGCGTTGCAGCTGAACAGCGGCGACAGGTAGTTGTCCGGATCGCCGTTGTCGCCGGCCCAGCCCATGAACAGCATGTCATGCTGGCCGAGCTTCGCCTGCTTGATCAGCTCGCCCCATTCGATCACCTTCACCTTGGCCTTCACGCCGACCTTCGCGAGGTCGGCCTGCAGCAGTTCCGCGCCGACCTTCGGGTTCGGGTTCAGCACGCTGCCGGTCGGGCGCGTCCAGATGGTCGTCGAGAAGCCGTTCGGGAAGCCGGCCTGCGCGAGCAGCTGCTTCGCCTTCGCGGGATCGTACGCATACGGCGCGACGTCCTTCGCGTAGCTCCACGTGTTCGGCGGATACGGATTGTTCGCGGCCGTCGCGGTGTTGTCGAACACGACCTTCAGGTAGGTCGCGCGGTCGAACGCGAGGTTCAGCGCCTCGCGCACCTTGTCGTTGTCGAGCGGCTTCTTCTGCGTGTTCAGCGCGACGAACGCGGTCATGAACGCGGGCGTCTGCACGACCTTCAGCGCGCTTTCGCCCTTCGCGGCGAGCACGTCCTGCGGCTTCGGCGACAGCGCGATCTGGCATTCGCCGGCCTTCACCTTCTGCAGGCGCACCGACGGGTCGGGCGTGATCGCGTAGATCAGCCGGTCGACCTTCGGTTTCGTGCCCCAGTACGTCGGGTTCGCGTCGTAGCGGATCAGCGCGTCCTTCGTATAGCTCTTCAGCACGAACGGGCCGGTGCCGACCGGCTTCGCGTTCAGGTCGGCCTGCTTGCCGGCCTTCAGCAGCTGGTCCGCGTATTCGGCCGAGTAGATCGACGCGAAGCCCATCGTCAGGATCGGCACGAACGTCGCGTTCGGCTCGTTCAGCACGAATTTCACCGTGCTGTCGTCGACCTTCGTGACCGACTTCACGAGCTTCACGAGGCCCATCGACTGCGCATGCGGGAAGCCGCTCGCGCCGGCCACCTTGTGCCACGGATTCGCGTCGTCGAGCATCCGCGCGAACGTGAACACGACGTCGTCCGCATTGAGCGCGCGGCCCGGCTTGAAATAGTCGGTGGTCTGGAACGCGACGTTCGGGCGCAGGTGGAACGTGTACGTGAGGCCGTCGGCGCTCGCTTCCCATTTGTCCGCGAGCGCGGGTACGACTTTCTTCGCGGCTTCGTCGTAGGACACGAGCGTGTTGAAGATCACGTCGGCCGATGCGTTGGTCGTGACGAGCGAGTTGTACTGCACGACGTCGAAGCCGTCCGGGCTCGATTCCGTGCAGACGGTAAGCGGCTTGGCGGCGGCGAGGCCGGGGGCGGCAAGGGCGACCGCGAGCGCGGCCACGGCGAACGGCTTGACGTGCATAGGATCTCCCACGTGGCGTGTGTTTTTCGCTGGATGACGGAGGCAGGCGCGGCCCGGAAGCGGGCAGGGCCGCGCGGCTGGCGAATAGGATACCGTCAAAGCGCGCGACGCGTGAAAAAAGGCGTCGGAACGCAGCGAATTGACCGAAAAACGGCTGCGTTCGCGACGGAACGGGTGTTGATGCGGCGGAGCGGGTAGTGCGAGCGCGGCGTGGGAGGCGACGTTCCGGGTCGGGGCGAGGCGGGCGGCTGCGAATGCGCGACGGAAATGCGCGGCGCAGCGCGCTGAATGGAACCAACAGGTCGCCGCAGCGGTGCGGCACGAGGGGAGAGATCCGCGCGGATTCGCGCGGTATGGCAATGCAGATCACCGCGGCGCGACAGCGATCCGGCGAGACGCGCGCCGGATCCGCGACGCACTCAGTGCGCGCCGGCCTTCGGCTTGCGCGGCGCCTTTTCGAACAGGCGATCGTACAGCCAGCGCGGCAGCACGTGCAGCACTTTCGCGACGACGCCCATCTGCCACGGAATCACGCGGAACGCGTGCTGCCGAGCGATCGCGCGCGCCGCACGCGCGGCGAAGCGGTCGGCGTCCATCAGGAACGGCATCTTGTACGGGTTGTGCGCGGTCATCGGCGTGCGAATGTAGCCGGGCGCGATCGTCACGACGCCGACGCCGGCCGGACGCAGCTCGACGCGCAACGCTTCCAGATACTTGATCGCGGCCGATTTCGACGCGCTGTACGCGCCGGAGCCGGGCAGCCCGCGCACGCCGGCGACGCTCGCGACGCCGACCAGCGTGCCGTGGCGGGCGGCCGTCATCGGGCCGACGAACGGCTCGAACGTCGCGACCATCCCGTAGTAGTTGATGTCCATCACGTCGCGGAACGTGGCGAGATCGCCCTGGCCCGTGACGGCGCCCTGGCTGATGCCCGCGTTCGCGATCACGACGTCGGGGCAGCCGTGCGCGGCGATGAACGACGCGGCGGCCGTCGCGAGCGCGTCGGCGTCGCGCACGTCGGCGGAATAGACGGAGATGGACAGCTTCGGGAACCGCCGCGCGAACGCATCGAGTGCATCGGTGCGCCGTGCGACGAGCGCGAGCGTGGCGCCCTGGCGGGCGTATTCCTCGGCCATCGCGAGGCCGAGGCCGCTCGACGCGCCGGTGATGAAGACCTTCAGCGGAGTAGTCATGCCGGCGCGCGGGTGGGGATCAGAGCTTCTTGTCCTGAACCTGCTTCACGAGGAAGTCGAGCACCTGCGCGGTACCCGGGATGCTGTTCGTGTAAGCGGGGCCCGTCTTGTACTTGCCCTGGACGACGACCGTCGGCACGCCGTCGATCGCGTAGTCCTTCAGCAGCTTGGCCGACTGGTTCACCTCGCCCTGCACGCTGAACGAGTTGTACGCGTCCATGAACTTCTTCTTGTCGACGCCTTGCGTGGCCAGGAAGTCGGCCTGCGCCTGCGGCGTGAGCAGATAGTTCTTCTGCTTGTGGATCGCGTTGAAGATCGCCGGCGTGACCTTCTCGGAAATGCCGAGCGCGGACACCGCGTAGAACAGCTTCGAGTGCGGCAGGAAATCGTCACGGAATGCGACCGGCACGCGCTTGAAGTCGATGTTGTTGCCCTGTTTCTTCACCCAGGCCTCGATCGTCGGCTCGAATTCGTAGCAATGCGGGCAGCCGTACCAGAAGAACTCGATGACCTCGACCTTGCCGGCCGGCGCGGACACCGGCTGCGGCGACTTCATCACCTCGAAGTCCTTGCCGGCGGCCGGCGCGGCAGGCGAAGCCTGCGCGAGGCCGGCGGCCAGGCCCAGGGACAGAAGGAGCGTGCTAAGTAGTTTTTTCATGTTGTGAACGTCGAATCAGTTGCTCGGGTTACGGAACGTAACGGGTTCTGCGTGGGCGCGGCCGGTTGGCTTACTGCTTCGTGAAGCGGATCACCGCCGTGTCGACACCTGCATCGGACAGGCGCTGACGGGCCGAGTTCATATCCTCGAACTTCGAGAACGGGCCGACGCGCACGCGGAAGTAGGTCACGCCGCTGACGTCGCGCTTCGACACCTTCGACTCGAAGCCCTGGAAGCCGAGGCGCGCACGCTGCTGCTCGGCATCGCCTTCCGTCTTGTATGCACCGACCTGCAGGAAGTAGCCGGTGTTCGCGTCGTTCGCGGTCGGCGGCTTCGCCGTGGTTGCCGCGGCGGCTGCGGCCGACGACGTCGGCTTCGGCGTGTTCGCGGCCTGCTGCTGTTGCTGCTGCTTTTGCGCGGCGGCCTGCTGCGCCTGCTTCTGCGCGGCGAAGCGTGCGAGGTCGTCCTCGCCACCTTGCTGCTGTTGCTGCTGCGCTTGCTGCGTCTTCTTCGGCGGCGGCGTGGTGTCGGCCGGCTTCGGTGCGACGGCGACGCCGTTGCCCGACGACGGATTGTTCGACGCGGCGGTGTTGTTCGAGCCGGTGGCGCCGTTCGTGTTGCCCGACGGCGGCACTTCGACGATCTGCGGCTCGGGCAGCAGGCCGTTCTGGGTCTGGTTCGCGGCCTGGCCGGGCGCGGTGTTGGGCGGCGCGGATTGCGCGGCCTGCGGCACCGGCTGGCCGGGCGTCTTGCCCTGCAGCGCGCGGTTCGGGTCGAACTGCTGCGGCTGGCTCGCGCCGTTGTCGGCCGGCGGCGGCGCGACCTTCGACACGAACGGCGACGGCGAACGCGTGATGTAGAGCGCCACCACCACCGCGATCGCGAGGCCGACGATCAGGCCCAGCACGATTCCAAGAAATGTCCCTCCTGCTTGTTTCGATTGCTTCGAAGTTCGGCGTGGTTGTGCCATTGCTTGAGTCACCTGCAAAAAGAATCGTGAGAGGGCCGCGGCGGGCATCCGGCGACGGGCATCCGCCGGCCGGTGCTGCCGCGGCCATTCGCGGCCCGGTTCGGGGCCGCGCTGACATCCTTACATCTTGGCGGGCGCGGATACGCCGAGCACCGCCAGGCCGTTCTCGAGCACCTGCCGGGTCGCGGCGAGCAGCGCGGCGCGCGCATTGCGCGGCGCTTCGTCGTCGACCAGCACGCGCTCCGCATTGTAGAACGAGTGGAATTCGCCAGCGAGATCGCGCAAGTAGAACGCGACCGCGTGCGGCGCCAGCTCGTTCGCCGCGTGCGTGAGCATGTCCGGATACTCGGCGAGCTTCTGCATCAGCGACGCCGCTTGCGCGCTCGTCAGTTGCGACAGGTCGGCGCCCGGCAGTTGCGCGACGTCGACGTTGTAGCGCGACTTCAGTTCGTTGAGCACCGAGCAGATCCGCGCATGCGCGTACTGGACGTAATAGACCGGGTTTTCGTCGTTCTGTTTCAGCGCGAGGTCGATGTCGAACACGAACTCGGTATCGGCCTTGCGCGAGATCAGGAAGAAACGCACCGCGTCGCGGCCGCGCGTGATGGTCGCCTCGTCGATCAGGTCGGGTGCCGCTTCCTGGCCCGCGGCCGCGCCGCCCGACCATTCGATCAGGTCGCGCACCGTCACGTAGCTGCCCGCGCGCTTCGAGATCTTCACTTCCTGGCCGTCGCGCATCACCGTGACCATCTTGTGCAGCACGTAGTCGGGATAGCCTTTCGGGATCCCGATGTGCAGCCCCTGCAGGCCGGCGCGCACGCGCGCGATCGTGCCGTGGTGGTCCGAACCCTGGATGTTGATCACCTTCGTGAAGCCGCGCTCCCACTTCGTCACGTGGTACGCGACGTCCGGCACGAAGTACGTGTACGTGCCGTCCGACTTGCGCATCACGCGATCCTTGTCGTCACCCTCGTCGGTCGTGCGCAGCCACAGCGCGCCGTCCTGCTCGTAGGTCATGCCGGCCTTGACCAGCGCGTCGACCGTCTGCTCGACGCGGCCTTCGCTGTACAGCGACGACTCGAGGTAGTACTGGTCGAACTTCACGCCGAACGCCTGCAGGTCCATGTCCTGCTCGCGACGCAGGTACGTGACCGCGAACTTGCGGATCGCGTCGAGATCCTCGACGTCGCCCGCGCCCTTCACCGGCTCGCCGTCCGACGCGGCGACCGTTTCGCCGTTCAGGTAGTCGCGCGCGATGTCGGCGATGTACTCGCCGTTGTACGCGGCTTCCGGCCAGCCCGCGTCGCCCGGCTTCAGGCCGCGGGCGCGCGCCTGCGTCGAGATCGCCAGGTTGCCGATCTGCACGCCCGCGTCGTTGTAGTAGAACTCGCGGTGTACCGCATAGCCCTGACTCGCGATCACGTTCGCGAGCACGTCGCCGAGCGCGGCCTGGCGGCCGTGGCCGACGTGCAGCGGGCCGGTCGGGTTGGCCGACACGAATTCGAGCAGCACCTGCTTGCCTTTCTCGCGATCCGACGTGCCGAACGCGCGGCCCTGGTCGAACACGGCGGCGATCACCGCCTGTTTCGCGGCGGCCGACAGGCGCAGGTTGATGAAGCCGGGGCCGGCGATCTCGGCGGCTTCGACGAGGCCTTGCGCGGCCGGCTGCGCGGTCAGTGCGGCGACGATCTGCTCGGCGAGCTGGCGCGGGTTCGCGCCGAGCGGCTTCGCGAGCTGCATCGCGACGTTGCACGCGACGTCGCCGTGCGCGGCGACCTTCGGGCGCTCCAGCGTGATGGCGGGGGCGACGAACGCCGCGTCGGCGCCTTTCAGCGCGTGTGCGACCTGCTTGACGCTATCCGCGAGCAGGGCTTCGAGGGTCTGTTTGTGTGCTGGCAGCATGCTGGTAGAAGGCTTCGTTGGTGGCGGCCGGAAACGCGGGCCCGCCGGCGCGCTTTTTAAGCGCGCGTTTCAGGGATCGCAGAATTTTAACAGGTGCTAATATGCCGCTCAGGCGGCCCGCGTCCGCGAGGCCGGACGCCGGTCTGTCGGCGTTCCCCAACCGCGCCGCGCAGGCACAACAAGATGAAAAGGGAATTGTCATGATTACGTTCAAGAGCAAGGCGGCACAGGATCTCGACGTGCTGAAGGATTTCGCCGTGTATGTGCTGGGTCTCGTCGGCAAGCAGCTGGGCGAGCGCGGCGTCATTACGCACGACGAACTGGACCACGCGATCGCCAAGCTGGAAGGCGCGGTCGCGCAGGCGAAGCAGGAGCGCGCCGAGCACGCCGGCCATTTCCACGAGGACGAAGCCGACCACGCGCACCATGAAGTGCCGCCGAGCCTGGCCCAGCGCGTCGCGCCGTTCCTGACGATGCTGCGCGAAGCGAAGGCCGGCCAGGCCGACGTGCACTGGGGCTTCTGAGCGTCCTTGCCTGGCGGATCGAACGGTTCGCCCGACACGAAAAAAGCCCGCGTTCGAGCGGGCTTTTTCTTTTGTCTGATGAAATTTGCGTCGATCAGACGGCGGCCCCGAAATCGGGGTGGGAGCGCGGCGTCTGCCTTGACCGGCAGGTGAAATTCCTTATAATTCAATGTAAGACTATGTGAAAGCGGGTGCGAAAACATAGCGCCGCCTGGGCAACCGGGTCCCACCTGGAGTGGGTATTTCGTTGAAAGACGGAAAGAGAGTCCCGCATGCGACGGCTGCCGAAAGGCGGCCGTTGGTTTTTCTACGCCCGGATCTTGCGGCCTTCCAGGCTTGCGCGCAGCAACGTGCGCAACGCGACTTTCCGCGCTTCCCGCTGGCGCCGGTTCAGGCCGCCATCCAGCATGTAGGCGGACTGGACGCGCAGGATGAGCCGGCGTTTCCTGATCCGGTCCTTCGCCACCTCGAAGAACACGGCATACACGCGTTGCGTGCCGTCCGATGCGACCGTTTCCACCGTGACGAAATTGGGTTGCCGTTCATCCGCGACGACGATCCGGCGCGTCGCCAGCCCGACGATCACGCCGCGCAACAGCTCCCGTGACGCGCGGTACCGGTCCGCGCAGAGCACGCGTGTCTCGCGGCCGTCGTCGTAGACCTCGTCATCCGGAATGGCGTCGCGGGTGCGTCCGTCCCATTTGAAGCTGCGTGTGAAGCAGTGACACGAGAACAGGACCAGAACCGTCACATCGAAGCCGGTTTCCAGATCGCAGGTGAATGTCAACGGACGCAGATGGCTCAGATCCCAGCGCTCGCCGCGGTAGATCGTCAGCGGGAACGGGCTCGCGTTGTCGGCTGGCGTGTCGGTGATCCGGATCTCGAAGGTCGACATGGCGGGAATGATTTAGGGAGAAGGGTGCGTCATGTCGCCCACGCGCGTTGGCCCGAAAGCTCGGCGTTACAGCGATTTCGATCTCGATTATTGAGATTAGGTATCCTGATGAATCAAGCCGTTGTGCGACGCGCCCCTGGATCGGGGCGCGTGGCGATGAAAGTGGCGGATCGCCGCGGTCGACGCGGTTACAGCTGCGGCGCGAGCGCGCGGCGCGCGTCGTCGAGCGACAGCGCCATACGTTGCGCGTAGTCCTCCAGTTGATCCTGTCCGATTTTCCCGACCGAGAAGTAACGGCTGTCCGGATGTGCGAGGTAGAAGCCCGACACGCTCGCCGCCGGCAGCATCGCCAGCGAATCGGTCACGCTCATGCCGATCTCGTCCGCGTGCAGCACGTCGAACATGTCGCGCTTCACGAGGTGGTCGGGGCAGGCCGGGTAGCCGGGCGCCGGGCGGATGCCCGCATACTTCTCGGCGATCAACGCGTCGTTGTCGAGCGTCTCGCCGCTCGCATAGCCCCACAGCTCGCGCCGCACGCGTGCGTGCATCGCTTCGGCGAACGCTTCCGCGAAGCGGTCGGCGAGCGCCTTCAGCATGATCGCGCTGTAGTCGTCGTGATCGGCTTCGAACTGCTTTTCCTTCACGTCGACGCCGAGACCGGCCGTCACCGCGAACATCCCGATGTAGTCGGCCACACCCGACTCCTTCGGCGCGATGAAATCGGCGAGCGAACGGTTCGGCCGCATCACGCCGTCGACCACCGGGCGCACGCTCTGCTGGCGCAGATTGCGCCACGTGAGCAGCACTTCCGAGCGCGACTCGTCGCTGTAGATCTCGATGTCGTCGTCGTTGACGGTATTCGCCGGCAGCAGCGCGATCACGCCGTTCGCGGTCAGCCAGCGGCCCTGGATCAGGCGCGCGAGCATCGACTTGGCGTCGGAGAACACGCGCCGCGCCGATTCGCCGACGATCTCGTCGTTCAGGATCGCCGGGTACGGGCCCGCGAGATCCCAGGTCTGGAAGAACGGGCCCCAGTCGATGTAGTTCGCGAGTTCGTTCAGGTCGTAGTTCCTGAATACGCGGCGGCCGATGAACTTCGGTTTCACCGGCTGGTAGCCGGCCCAGTCGATCTTCGTCTTGTTCGCGCGCGCGTCGGCGAGCGTGACCATCGGCTGCGCCTTGCGGTTCGCGTGCTGGTCGCGAATGCGTTCGTAATCGGACTTCAGCTCGTCGAGATACTTCGCCGCGCCTTCGTCCGACAGCAGGTTCGACGCGACCGACACCGAGCGCGACGCGTCCGGCACGTAGACGACCGGGCCTTCGTAGTGCGGCGCGATCTTCACGGCCGTGTGCACGCGCGACGTCGTCGCGCCGCCGATCAGCAGCGGAATCTTCTTCACGCGGAAGTAGTCGTCGCGCTGCATTTCGGACGCGACGTACGCCATTTCCTCGAGGCTCGGCGTGATGAGGCCCGACAGCCCGATGATGTCCGCGCCCTCGACCTTCGCCTTCGCGAGGATCTCGTTGCACGGGACCATCACGCCCATGTTGACGACTTCGAAGTTGTTGCACTGGAGCACGACCGACACGATGTTCTTGCCGATGTCGTGCACGTCGCCCTTCACGGTCGCGATCACGATCTTGCCCTTCGCGCGCACGTCGCCGCCCGCTTCCGCGAGCAGCCGCTTTTCTTCCTCGATGAACGGGATCAGGTGCGCGACCGCCTGCTTCATCACGCGCGCCGACTTCACGACCTGCGGCAGGAACATCTTGCCCTGGCCGAACAGGTCGCCGACGATGTTCATCCCGTCCATCAGCGGCCCTTCGATCACGTTGATCGGACGGCCGCCGGCCGCGGCGATCTTCGCGCGCACTTCTTCGGTATCCTCGACGATGAAGGTCGTGATGCCGTGCACGAGCGCATGCGAAAGCCGCTTCTCGACCGGCTGGTTGCGCCACTCGAGGTTCTCTTCCTTCTTCGCGCCGCCCGCCTTGAACTTGTCGGCGATTTCGAGCAGACGATCGGTGGAATCGTCGCGGCGGTTCAGGATCACGTCTTCCACGCGCTCGCGCAGCTCCGGGTCGAGATCGGCGTACACGCCGAGCTGGCCCGCGTTCACGATGCCCATGTCCATCCCCGCCTGGATTGCGTGGTACAGGAACACGGTGTGGATCGCCTCGCGCACCGGGTCGTTGCCGCGGAACGAGAACGACACGTTCGACACGCCGCCGCTCACCTTCGCGAACGGCAGGTTCTGCTTGATCCAGCGGGTCGCCTCGATGAAGTCGACCGCGTAGTTGTTGTGCTCCTCGATGCCGGTCGCGACCGCGAAGATGTTCGGGTCGAAGATGATGTCTTCCGGCGGGAAGCCGACTTCGTTCACGAGGAAGTCGTACGAGCGCTTGCAGATTTCAGTCTTGCGTTCGTAGGTATCGGCCTGGCCGGTTTCGTCGAATGCCATCACGACCGCGGCCGCGCCGTAGCGGCGGATCAGGTTCGCGTGGTGACGGAACGCGTCCTCGCCTTCCTTCAGCGAGATCGAGTTCACGATCGCCTTGCCCTGCACGCACTTGAGGCCGGCCTCGATCACGTCCCACTTCGACGAGTCGATCATGATCGGCACGCGCGCGATGTCCGGCTCCGACGCGATCAGGTTCAGGAAGCGCACCATCGCCGCCTTCGAGTCGAGCATCGCCTCGTCCATGTTGATGTCGATCACCTGCGCGCCGTTCTCGACCTGCTGGCGCGCGACGGCGAGCGCCTCGTCGAACTGGCCGTTGAGGATCATCCGTGCGAACGCCTTCGAGCCGGTGACGTTGGTGCGTTCGCCGACGTTGATGAAGAGCGTCCCGGGCGTGACGTTGAACGGCTCGAGGCCGGCAAGGCGCATCATGTGATCGGTCATGGCGGTGCGAATTCTTTTGATGATGGACGTGGGGCGGTCGGTCAGGCGTTGTCGCTGTACTGGTTCGGCCAGCGGCGCGGCTTCACGTCGGCGAGCGCCTTCGCGATCTCGGCGATGTGCTCGGGCGTCGTGCCGCAGCAGCCGCCCGCGAGGTTCACGAGCCCGGCCTGCGCGAATTCCTTCAGCAGGCCCGACGTGACGTCGGGCGTTTCGTCGAAACCGGTGTCGCTCATCGGGTTCGGCAGGCCCGCGTTCGGGTAGCACGACACGTAGGTGTCGCACAGCTTCGCGAGCTCGGCGATGTACGGGCGCATCAGCGCCGCGCCGAGCGCGCAGTTCAGCCCGAACGTGAGCGGCTTCGCGTGACGCAGCGAATTCCAGAACGCCTCGACCGTCTGGCCCGACAGGATCCGGCCCGACGCATCGGTGACGGTGCCCGAGATCATGATCGGCAGGCGCTCGCCGGTGTTCTCGAACAGCTCGTCGAGCGCGAATAGCGCGGCTTTCGCGTTCAGCGTGTCGAAGATCGTCTCGACGAGGAACAGGTCGACGCCGCCGTCGAGCAGCGCCTTCGCCTGCTGGTAGTACGACGTGCGCAGCTCGTCGAACGTGACGTTGCGTGCACCCGGATCGTTGACGTCCGGCGAGATGCTGGCCGTCTTCGGCGTCGGTCCGATCGCGCCCGCGACGAAGCGCGGCTTGGTCGGCGTCGCGTATTTCGCGGCCGATTCGCGCGCAAGCTTCGCCGATTCGACGTTCATCTCGACGACGAGCGCTTCCATCCCGTAGTCGGCCTGGGCGACGGTCGTCGCGCCGAACGTGTTGGTTTCGACGATGTCGGCGCCGGCCGCGAAGTACTGGTCGTGGATCTCGCGGATGATCTGCGGCTGCGTGAGCGACAGCAGCTCGTTGTTGCCCTTGATGTCGCGCGGGAAATCCTTGAAGCGCTCGCCGCGATACGCGGCTTCGTCGAGCTTGTAGCGCTGGATCATCGTGCCCATCGCGCCGTCGAGGATCAGGATGCGCGATTTCAGCAGCGCGGGCAGGGCGGCGCCGCGCGTGTAGCGCGCGTCGAGCGGGACGGAAGCGGCGAGAGGAGTCGCGGACATGGGCGGAAGATCGGCGAAGGCGGGAAAACCGTCATTGTAGCCGGTGCGTCAAGCGGTCGTCGGCCCTCGCCGCATGGGCCGGACGGGCCGCCAAAGGAAAGCCCCCGCCGGCGAGCCGGACGGGGGCAGGATCGGAGTGCACGCGGCGCCGCATCGATGCGCGGCGAATGGCCCGGCCGCGTGACGCGCCGGGCCGCGAGTCGTCAGTGCAGCACGACGGGCATCATCATCAGGCTGTCGAATTGTCCGAGGAATTCGTCGACCTCGTCGAGCGACGGTTCATCCTCGATCAGCTGCTTCACGTGCGCGCGGAATCGTTCGGCAAGTTCGCCGTCGATGAAGATTTCGCGCTGCGCGTTCTTGTCGACGATTTCGTATCCGCCGGCATTCATCAGGTGATGGCCGGCCTGCGGCGCAAATTCGACGACGCAGTAATTGGGGCTGTTGTAGATCATTTGCATGGCGGCACTCCTCTTCGCAGTGGCATCTGGCCTTGTTGTCCCCTAGGTGGGGCAAGCCTTGCCGGTTTCAAGGGGCTTGCGCTGCACACCCCGTTCTCCCGTTTGCGTGGGGTGTATCGGTTAGAAGCCGATGTCTATCAAACGTTTCTCATTGTGAGCCGGTGGACTGAAATAGTTGTTAAAGAATGTCATCGGCCATTTCCGGAAAAACTGTAATCGGTCGAAATTGCCGATTCATGTGCGTTTATCACTGTGTGACAGTCGACGCCGCCGGTGGTTGCATCGTCGCGGGCGGTGTCGATGGCGCCGGTTCCGCAGGCGGCGCAGGCGATGCATGGGGCGTCGACGCCGCGGTGGGCGCGTTCGTTGCGCCGCCGGGCGCTGCATCGGCAGGCACGTTCGGTGCGGCGAGGCGGCCGTGCCACAGCAGCTCGATCTGCGCACCGTTCGGCTCGGTCTGCACGAGCCGCGCGGGCAGCCAGCCGAGCGACGGCGCGAGCCACATGTCGATGCGGCGCGTGTCGCCGTCGCGGCGCGGCAGGCGCATGAAGTGGCGCGCGCCGACGATGCCGGCCTGCGTCTGCACCTGCTCGTCGCCGATCACGGTGATCGGCCAGGTCTCGCCGCTGTTGTTGTCGATCACGAAGAACTGCTGCGTGACGCCAGGCTTGTAGGCGGCGGGATTGCCGCGCAGCAGCCCCGACAACTGCATCAGCATGCTGAAGCGGTCCTGCACGCCGTCGGGCAGCGGCGCGTTGTTCGGCGTGCGCGTGAACACAACCTGCCGGATCTCGCGGTTGAAGATCGCGATGTCTTCCGGCCGCTTGCCGCGCTTCTCGACGTAACGGTCGGGCGCGACGCCGAACGCGTCGATGCGGCCTTCGCTGCGATAGGTGAACGGGCCGACGAACGGCACCGGCATCGACACCGACAGGTCGTACGTGTGCCCGTCGGTGCGCCAGTGGATCGTGCCGATCATGTTCTGCATGCCGTTGTAGAACGTGTCGTATTGCAGGTCGCCGGATGGCGGCGCGGCGAACTTCACGCCGCTCGTGGCAGGCCCCGGCGTCGCGGCGCTGGCGCCCGCGGCCGACGCGGCTTGCGTGCCCGAAGCCCCCGATGCGCCGCTCGCCGCGGATGCGGCGGCCGCCGGCGGTTCGCCGTGCTCGGCCGTTTGCGTGGAGGTGAGGACCGGCTCGTGCGACGGCGCGGGTTTCGGCGGGGCAGCCTTGGGTGCGGCCGGACGTTCGACCGGCCTCGGTTCCGGTGGCGCAGGCTGGCGCTCGATCGGCTGCGGTTTCAGCAGTTCGATCTGCACGGGGATCTCAGCGGACGGCGGCGGCGTGAACGATTCGCGGTTGCGCATCAGCCAGAATCCGGCAAGCGCGTGCAGTACCAGCACGGCGACCAGCGCGACGCCCACGCGCAGCCAGCGGCGGGGCAGGGCGTGACTCGGGCGAAGGTCGGCAGGCTGGTTGGGCATCGGAACAGGGTCGGGCGCGTGGGTGACGTCGGGCGCGCGGCGCGCGCCACAGGAATCGGACCGCCGGATGCGCTGCGCGTTCGCGAGGCGTGACGTCGCGTGAACCGGATGTGTCAGGCGTCGCGTGCGTCGGGACTATAGCCGAGTTCGTAAGACAGTTTCTGCGCGCATGCGCGCAGCGCGGTGTCGATCTCGCCGCCCCACGCGATGTCGAACGAGCCTTCCTGGCCGAGCGCGACGATCGCGAGCGCCAGTTCGCCGACTGCGTCGAACACGGGCATGCAGAACGCATGGATCGTCGGCAGCAGCATCCCTTCGACGCGCGCGGCCTGGTGCTCGCGCACGTCGGCGAGCACCGCGTCGACTTCGTCGAGCGTGCGCGGGCCGCCGTGGTGCGGCGAGCGGCGCGTATCGGCGAGTTCGCGCTCGAGCATCGCGGCGGTCTTGCTGCGCGGCAGGTACGCGGCGAACAGCAGGCCCGTCGCGGAGCCGAGCAGCGGCATCACGTCGCCGAGCTTCAGCGACGCCTTCGCCGGATGGCTCGATTCCATCCAGTGCACGATCGTCGGCCCCTGGTTGCCCCATACCGCGATGCCGACCGTCTGGTCGAGACGGTCGCGGAATTCGGTCAGCGCGATCCGCGCGAGCTTCACGCCGTCGACGCGTGCGAGCCGCGCGAGGCCCATCTGCAGCGCGAAGCCGCCGAGCTCGTAGCGGCCCGAGACGGGATCCTGCGACACCACGCCGAGCCGCGAGAAGCTGACGAGGTAGCGGTGCGCCTTCGCAGGACTCATGCCCGCGCGCTGCGCGAGGTCGCGCAGCATCATCGCGCGCGGCTCGCTCGTCAGCACGTCGAGCAGGCGGAAGCCGACCTCGATCGACTGGATGCCGGAACGGACCTTCTCGCCGTGTTCGCCGGAAGCGGCGTCGTCGGTATCGGAGTCGGCGAGATCGTCGTCGGGGAGCGGGCTGGCGGGCATGGGCAACGGGTGCGCGAAAATGCGACGGGAAACGGGGCGAAAACGGCGTGCGCGATCATGGCGCGCCGCAGGGATTCACCATCGTAAAATAGATTCCCTCCATCGTCACTACAACGGCAGATCCTCCCTATGAAACTTGCTTCGCTGAAGGACGGCACGCGCGACGGCCAGCTGATCGTCGTGTCGCGCGACCTGCACACCGCGGCGATCGCCGACGCGATCGCGCCGACGCTGCAGCGTGTCCTCGACGACTGGGCGTTCTACGCGCCGCAGCTGCGCGACCTGTACGACGCGCTGAACCACGGCCGCGCGCGCAATTCCTTCGCGTTCGATCCGGCCAACTGCATGGCGCCGCTGCCGCGCGCGTTCCAGTGGGCCGACGGCTCCGCGTACGTGAACCACGTCGAGCTCGTGCGCCGCGCGCGCGGCGCGGAGATGCCGCCCGAATTCTGGACCGACCCGCTGATGTACCAGGGCGGCAGCGACGATTTCCTGGGGCCGCGCGACGACGTCGTATGCCCGTCCGAGGAATGGGGCATCGATTTCGAGGCGGAAGTCGCGGTGATCACCGGCGACGTGCCGATGAGCGCGTCGCCCGACGACGCGCTGAAGGCCGTGCGGCTCGTCACGCTCGTGAACGACGTGTCGCTGCGCAACCTGATTCCGGCCGAACTCGCGAAGGGCTTCGGCTTCTTCCAGAGCAAGCCGGCCACCGCGTTCGCGCCGGTCGCCGTCACGCCCGACGAGCTCGGCGACGAATGGCGCGAGGGCCGCGTGCACCGCCCGATGATCGTCCACTGGAACGGCAAGAAGGTCGGCCAGCCCGACGCCGGCACCGACATGGTGTTCCACTTCGGCCAGTTGATCGCGCACGCGGCGAAGACGCGCAACCTGCGCGCCGGCTCGATCGTCGGCTCCGGTACGGTATCGAACAAGGACGCGAAGCGCGGCTACTGCTGCATCGCCGAGAAGCGCTGCCTCGAGACGATCGAGCACGGCGCGCCGCAGACCGAGTTCATGCGCTATGGCGACACCGTGCGCATCGAGATGTTCGACGCGGCCGGCAAGTCGATCTTCGGCGCGATCGAGCAGTCGGTTTCCCCGCCCGACGGCGCGGCATAAGCGGCGCGGTACGTAACGCAACGCGACGCGACGGCGAACCCCGGCTTCGGCCCGCGCGCCGGGTTTCGCCCGATGTTTGACCGCGCGGGCTTGGCTACACTCGATTCAAGCGTTCGAGCACCTCGAACAAGGAGCAGCAGATGGCCGATCTCGCCGCGTACGGCGGTTACGAAGCACTGAAGGTGACGCGCCGCGACCATGGCGTGCTCGACATCGTGATGAGCGGCGAGGGCGCGAACCGCAGCGGCCTCGCGACCGCGAACGCGCGCATGCATCGCGAACTCGCCGACATCTGGCGCGACGTCGATCGCGATCCCGACACGCGCGTCGCGGTGATCCGCGGCGAAGGCAAGGGCTTTTCGGCGGGCGGCGATCTCGCGCTCGTCGAGGACATGGCGAACGATTTCGACGTGCGCGCCCGCGTGTGGCGCGAGGCGCGCGACCTCGTCTACAACGTGATCAACTGCAGCAAGCCGATCGTGTCGGCGATGCACGGGCCGGCCGTCGGCGCGGGGCTCGTCGCCGGGCTGCTCGCCGACATCTCGATCGCCGCGAAGGATGCGCGCATCATCGACGGCCATACGCGGCTCGGCGTCGCGGCCGGCGACCACGCGGCGATCGTGTGGCCGCTGCTGTGCGGGATGGCGAAGGCGAAGTACTACCTGATGCTGTGCGAGCCCGTGAGCGGCGAGGAGGCCGAGCGGATCGGGCTGGTCTCGCTCGCGGTCGCGCCGGCCGACCTGCTGCCGAAGGCATACGAAGTGGCCGAGCGGCTCGCGCACGGTTCGCAGTCGGCGATCCGCTGGACCAAGTACGCGCTGAACAACTGGCTGCGCACGGCCGGGCCGACCTTCGATACGTCGCTCGCGCTCGAATTCATGGGTTTTTCGGGGCCCGACGTGCAGGAAGGCATCCGCTCGCTGCGCGAACGGCGCCCGCCCGCGTTCCCCGGCGACGCGCCGTTCTGACGTGCGCGCTATGATCGAATCACGCGCGGCTGCGCGACGCACGGCGGCCGCCTCGTTCCCCCAGTCAACCAGGATGCCCGTATGACGACCGATGCCTCCGGCGCCAACCCTTTCGCCGGCTTTGCCGGGTTCCAGCCCGCCGACATGATGGACCGGATGTGGGACATGATGCGGATGTCGCCGTTCGGCGGGATGGCGCCGTTTCCGGGCGCCACGCACGGGCTGCCGCCGTCGCTGTCGAGCATGTCCGACATGATGTCGCCGCTCACGAACGTCGAGGAACTCGACAAGCGGATCACCGATCTGCGCGCGGTCGAGCAGTGGCTGAAGCTCAATCTCGGGATGCTGCAGTCCGCGATCCAGGCGCTCGAGGTGCAGCGCGCGACGCTCGCGACGCTGCGCGCGTTCGGCGCGTTCGCGCAAAGCTCGATGTCGGCGGCCGAGGAAGCGGCCGTGGCCGCCGCGCAGGCCGCGAAACCCGCGTCGGCGGGCGAGGCCGCGCCCGCGGCCGATGCGGCGGAAGACGACCCCGCGCAGCAGCCGTTCGACCCGTCCGGCTGGTGGAACCTGCTGCAGACGCAATTCAACCAGCTCGCGAGCCTCGCGATGGCGCAACCGGGCATGCAGCCTGCGGCGCCGGACGCCGCGCCGCCGGAGGCCGCCGCCGCGCCCGGGCCCGCGACGAAGTCCGCCGCTGCCGCGCCGCGCAAGCCCGCCGCGAAGCGCGCGAAGCCGTCCGGTTCGGCCGCGGCGCGCGCGGCGGCCGCTTCGTCGCCCGAAACGCGTCCGCCGAAGCGCTCGACGTGATGGGGCGCAGGTAGCGGATCATGCGGCTCGCGCTCGTTCTGATGGGAGGCGGCGCGCGCGCCGCATACCAGGTCGGCGTGCTGAAGGCGCTGGCCGAAATCGCGCGCGAGGCCGATCCGCAGCGGCATACGGTGCCGTTCGCGGTGATCTGCGGTTCGTCGGCCGGCGCGATCAACGCGACGTCGATCGCGAGCCACGCTGACGACTTTTCCCACGGCGTGCGGCGCCTGCTCGAATTCTGGGAGCCGCTGCGCGCCGATTACGTGTATCGCACCGACTGGCTCGGCATCGCGGGCGCCGGCGCGCGCTGGCTCGCGACGATGACGTTCGGCTGGGCGGCCCGCCGCTCGCCGCGCGGGCTGCTCGACAACACGCCGCTCGCGCACCTGCTGCAGCGCGAGCTGAGCTTCCACCGGATCGAGCAGATGCTCGAGGCGCGTCTGCTGCACGCGCTCGCGGTCACCGCGCTCAGCTATTCGAGCGGCCGGCACCTCACGTTCTACCAGGCCGCCGAGCCGATCCAGGCGTGGCGGCGCGCGCAGCGCACCGCGCGGCTCGTCGACCTGTCGGCGTCGCACCTGCTCGCGTCGTCGGCCATTCCGTTCGTGTTTCCCGCCGTGCCGCTCGTGCTCGACGGACAGGTCGAGTACTTCGGCGACGGCTCGATCCGGCAGATCGCGCCGCTGTCGCCGGCGATCCACTTCGGCGCGGACCGGATCGTCGTCGTCGGTGCGGCCGATCCGCGGCCCGAGATCCCGGCCGCGAACGGCACGGGACGGGCCCGTGGCTACCCGACGCTCGCGCAGATCGGCCAGCAGGTGCTCGCGAGCGTGTTTCTCGACTCGATCGGCTCGGACATCGAACGGATCGAGCACATCAACCAGATGATCGAGCACCTGCCGCACCAGGTCGAGATCGACAGCGGCTGGCGGCACGTCGACGTGCTCGCGATCGCGCCGTCCGAGCGCATCGAGCTGATCGCCGCGAAACACCTGAAGCAGATGCCGGCGACGATGCGCGGGCTGCTCGGCGCGATCGGCGGCAGCCAGCCGACCGGCGCATCGTTCGCCAGCTACCTGCTGTTCGAGGAAGCGTTCACGCGCGAGCTGATCGAGCTCGGCTACCGCGACGGCCGGGCCCAGCGGGAGACGCTCGCCGGCTGGATTGCCGGGGCGGACGGCGGCAGCGCGCCGGCGGCCGGCACGCCGCCGGAAGACGGCCTCGCGACCGGCGAAATACGGGTCTGACACGCGAAGGCGCACTGTAAGGTTGCGTTTTCGCGACGGTGGGCCGCGACCGATCGCCGCACCGAGGTAGGCGGCGCGCGACCGGCCGGGCGTCTCGGAACCGTCATGCACGCGTGCTATCATGGCCGCCGCCGTATACACCATATCGAGCAGCCCGCCGATCCGGCATCCGCACGGGGACCTTTCGGGGAACCCGCCTGGGGCAGGGGACGGGCGCGCCAACGAGCCGGCCAGCGCCGGCCCCCACTCAGGCAAGCGCGGCCGGCTTCGTCCGAACGGAGCGGGTTGCGGCATGCCCAACGGCGGCAACGCGGCCGCCTGGCTGCCGGACGAGGAATCGACGTCCGGCGGGCCGGTTTCCCGCGTAAAATTACAGTCTTGGCTGCAAAAAGCGCGCGTGGCGCGCTTGCGCGGCAACAGTCACGTTTAGAGAAGTCGCATTGCGCAGAACAGGGGTGGGACCATCATGAACACCATGCTTTATCCGGAACTTTACAGGTCGCTCGAAGCTGTCCGCTGGGACATGGAGAAGGACATTCCGTGGGACAAGTTCGACGCTTCGCTGCTCACCGACGAGCAGGCGAAGACGATCAAGATGAACGCGATCACCGAATGGTCGGCGCTGCCCGCGACGGAGATGTTCCTGCGCGACAACCAGCACGACAGCGATTTTTCCGCGTTCATGAGCGTGTGGTTCTTCGAGGAGCAGAAGCATTCGCTCGTGCTGATGGAATACCTGCGCCGCTTCAAGCCGGAGATGGTGCCGACCGAAGAGGAACTGCACGCGGTGCGCTTCCAGTTCGATCCGGCGCCGCCGCTCGAGACGCTGATGCTGCACTTCTGCGGCGAAATCCGCCTGAACCACTGGTACCGTTGCGCGGCCGACTGGCACACCGAGCCCGTCATCAAGCAGATTTACGAAACGATTTCGCGCGATGAAGCGCGTCACGGCGGCGCGTACCTGCGCTATATGAAGAAAGCGCTGAACAACTGCGGCGACGTCGCCCGCGCCGCATTCGCGAAGATCGGCGTGCTGATGGCGTCGGCGCGCCGCACCGAGAAGCCGCTGCACCCGACCAACCTGCACGTGAACCAGGCGCTGTTTCCGCGCGACACCGTGCAGTCGCGCCTGCCCGATCCGGAATGGCTCGAGCGCTGGCTCGACGAGCAGATCCGTTTCGACGGCGAGTGGGAGAAGAAGGTCGTCGAGCGGATCCTGCACAACCTGTCGATCCTGTTCGAGCGCACGTTCGCGACCGCGCAGGAACTGAACCGCTACCGCAAGGAGGTTACCGGCCGCCTGCAGGCCGAAAGCGGCCCGTCGTCGGCCGCGCAGCCGGCCTGAGGCTGGCCGGCGCCGCCGGCGCAAGTCGGGTCCGATTCGCACCCGATTCGCGCGCGGCTCACGGCACACCGTGTCGCGTTCGTTGCATGAAGCCCGCCCGGCCGGTCCGGCGGGCTTTTTATCGGGTGCCGCCGTCGCGCGCGCCGTCGTTCATTCCGTCCGATCTCCATCATGTCCGCCACCTTCGAACGCAAGCTGATCACCCGTGATGCCCTCGTCGCACTGCGCGCGTCGCTGCCGTCGCCCGTCGTGTTCACCAACGGCGTGTTCGACATCCTGCATCGCGGTCACGTCACGTATCTCGCC
Source organism: Burkholderia sp. CpTa8-5 (assembly GCF_017815045.1). Lineage (NCBI taxonomy): Bacteria > Pseudomonadati > Pseudomonadota > Betaproteobacteria > Burkholderiales > Burkholderiaceae > Burkholderia > Burkholderia sp. CpTa8-5. The sequence continues at coordinate 140,767 of NZ_JAGIQD010000012.1, read as the reverse complement.
GATGCGAAAGCGCTCGGCGCGTGCCTGATCGTCGGCGTGAACAGCGATGCGTCGGTGCGCATGCTCGGCAAGGGCGACGACCGGCCGATCAACCGCGAAGAGGATCGTGCGGCATTGCTGGCGGCGCTGGAAAGCGTCGACTGGGTCGTGACGTTCGCGGAAAAGACGCCCGTGTCGCTGATCGAGGCCGTCCGTCCGGACATCCTCGTGAAGGGCGGCGATTACGACATGGACGCGCTGCCGGAATCCGCGCTCGTGCGCGGCTGGGGCGGCCGGGCGCTCGCGATTCCGTTCGAGCACGACCGCTCCACCACAGCGTTGTTGAAGAAGGTGCGCGCGCAACAGTCCTGAGCGCGGCCCGGCGCCGTCACGGGGTCGATGCCGCGAGCGGTGCGGTCGTGACGGCCGGCGCGGCGATCGGGCCGCCGACGACGGGCTGGTCGGTTGCCCGCGCGAGCGGGGTCACGCGCAATGCGTCGGGCTGCACCTGCCGCGACAGCACGCCGGGCTCGCGCGGGCCGGCCGCCGGCAGCGGCCCGAACACGCCGCGCGCCACCACGAACGCGAGCATGTTGGCGAGAAAGAGAACAGCGATCAGCCAGCGCAGCATCGTCGAAACTCCTTGTCGTCATCGACGTGGTTCACGTCGTTCAGTCGAGCCGGCCGCATGGCCGGCTTTTTTCATGGCTTCTGTCGACCATGCGTGCGGGCCGCTGGTGCGGCACCGCGCGTATTGCATCGTCGGCGTGACGTGGGCCGGCTTGGACCTACTTGGACCTGCTTCGCCGCGCGCCGGCGCGATGTCCGCGCCTTTGCGTCAATCCTGCGCCGTCGCCGGGCCGGCCGCGTCCGTTGCGATCAGCGCGAGCCCGGACAGGATCAGCGTGTCATGCCGCGTATGCGGGACCGTCAGCGCACGCGCGACGTCGTCCGCCGCACCGCCGGCCAGCACGAGCCGCACCGGCGCCTGCCACGCCGCGACGAGATCGCGCCACGCGCGTTCGATCAGCCCGGCCTGTGCGTACAGGCAGCCGGCCGACAACGAGCGCGGCGTATCGACCTGGAACGGTTCGGCCTGCGCGCCCGCAAGCAGGCCGCTGGCGATATCGGTGGTCAGCGTCGGCAACTGCGCGGTGTGCGTGCCGAGCGCGCGCATCATCAGCGCCCAGCCCGGCGCGATCAGGCCGCCGGTGAAGCGGCCGTCCGCGCGCAGTGCCTCGAGCGTCGTCGCGGTGCCGAACGTCGCGATCAGCAGATGCTCGCCCGGAAACGCCGCATGCGCGCCGATCAGGCCGACCCACCGGTCGCTGCCGAGTTGGTCGGGCGTCGTATAGCCGTTCGTCACGCCGCATTGCGCGGGGCGCGAGCGGATCGTCGTGCGCGGCACGCCCGGCCAGCGCGCGTCGAGCAGCGCGTCGAGCCGTGCGGCCACGTCGGCGCCCGCGACGTTCGAGATCCACGCGCCGCGCGGTCGCGGCAGCATCGACCAGTCGGGATCGGCGCCGCCGTCGCGCGTGTGGCCGAACGCACCCGTGTCGACGAGCGTGCGCCGCGCGTCGGTGAGCGCCCACTTGATCCGGCTGTTGCCGGCGTCGATCAGCAGGTGCGGTTCGCTCATTGCGCTTCGCGCAGCGATACGTCGCCGGCTGCGATCGTTTGTACGCCGCTCGGCGTGTCGAGCAGCAGCTGCCCGGTCGTGTCGATGCCTGTCGCGATGCCGCGCGCGCGTTCGACGCCCTGTTCGAGCAGCACGACTTCGCGGCCCGCGTACGCGTGCAGTGCGTGCCAGCGTGGCAGGAACGGTTCGAGGCCGTCGGTGCCGAACTGCGCGAGCGCGGGCGTGAGTGCGTTCAGCGACGCGGCGAGCGTATCGGTGAGGTTCGCCGACGCGCACGCGATCGACAGCGCGGCGGGCGGTAGCCCGCTCGCGAGCGTGGCTTCGCGCGCGCGCAGCGCGTCGACCTGCGCGGCCACGGCTTCCGCGCCGCGCACGTTGATGCCGAAGCCGATCACGACGGCGGTGGCGTCGGCGGTGGTCCAGACGGTTTCGATCAGGATTCCGGCGAGCTTGCCGACGATGCGCGGCGCGCCGTCGTCGTCGGCCGTCAGCAGCAGGTCGTTCGGCCATTTGAGCGCGACGCGCATGCGGGCGTCGAGCGGCAGCGTGGCCAGCCCTTCGGCGAGCGCGACGCCGATCGCGATGCTGAGGCCGGCTAGCGCATCGACGGCGCGCGGCACGATGCAGCCGACCGAGCACAGCAGCGCATTGCCGGGCTGCGCGAACCACGGGCGGCCCTGCCGGCCGCGGCCGGCCGTCTGTTCGAACGCGACGCGTACGAGCGGCGCGGGCAGCGCGTTCGCCTTGCGCGGCAGCGCCTTGAGCCGCGTCGCGACGTCGGCGTTGGTCGAGCCGGTGGCGGCGACGATGTCGAGCGGCCACGCACGCGGCGCGGCGTCCAGGTGCGCCTCGAGCCGGTTGCGCGCGATGTGCGCGTCGCCGGAATCGGGCGTGTCGGAGGAGGTGGGGGCGTTCATGGCGCCTATTGTAGCGACAGGGGGCGTGGGCGCGTCGGCAAGTGGGGCGACGGTCATTTCCTCGGGCGGCAGGGGCCGATTGATGTGCGACGCTTCGCGCGAATGTGCTCGTGCCGAATCGGGAGAAGTGGCATTCGGGTAGTCGAGTGCATATGAGCTGGGATCACCGTAGCGCCGACATTCCGGTTGATCGATTGACGAAACGTCGTTCGACCGATATCGATTGATCGGGATTTCGAATTCGTATGATGGATTTCCTTGTGCCGGTCGTGCATTTTGGTGCGATGAGATTTGCGCTGATAGCGACGAGAGGGAATCCGGATGAATGATGGCCAGCAATGGTTACTCGAGTCTTCGCTGGCTGTTGTCGGCCGATTGATGGCTAGTGGCGGCCGGTATGCGGCTGGCAGGCCGACCGTCGTCGGATGTGCGGAGCCCCGGTACTTTCGCAGATGAGCGTTGCTCGGGCGCGATGAGCCGAGGTGGCGCCGCATGATCCGCTATTACCTCGCCAAGGGCGATCGGGGCGGCAGCGCGACGATCACCGAGGGACTGGAATACGTCACGTGTTCCAATCCGCCGCCGCGTGTGCAGATCGCCACGCTCTACATGAAAACCTACTGCACGGCTTGCGAGCAGGTTGGGTTTGTCGCGCCGAAAGGTCCGCGCTTGCCTGGCAGGGCACCGAATGGTCAGGGATGGGCGTTGAGTGGGGATATCAATGCATGCGGGTGCAATCCGCCGCCGGTGTTCTATGCCGAGCGGGGCATGAGGATGATCCTGACTTCGCATGAGGCGACTGAGCTTCTGGAGAATAGACACACTCCAACGCCCGAGGACGAAGCGCCGGTTGCGACGGCGAGAGCGGATATCACGCTCGATTACGACGAACAGGTACGTGTCGGCATCGGCACGACGTTGCCGCAAAGCTATCCCTATTTGATCGAAATGACCGACGGACGCACGTATGCGGGGCGTGTCGGTACGAATGGCCAACTGCCACGCATCGGTACCGAGCCCGCTGTTCGATGGTTACTGGGCGCGTGCAGGCGAGTCGGAATTGAATGCGAGCGGCGGTCACATTGATCTTTGGAATGGCTCTCGAATGACGATGAATGGTTTCTGGGGTGCGGCGTCGACGATAGGGCGATATATCGGGATGGTGTCGTTTCGGCAAGGAGCGAATGTCTTCCCAAGTCTCAGCTATTCCGATCTCGGGAAATCGAATTCAGTCTTGTTTTGGGAGATCAAGTGAAGCGGTTTGCGATTGCGCTTTTGGGGGTGCTTGGTGGTTTGCTGTTAACTTGGTTTTACCTCTACGTTTACAGCCATATCAATTGGCCGAAACTTGCAGGCACACCGGCTCGCGGTTGTTACGAGATCGACAAGTGCCCGACCTCATGGTGGCAGGGAGTATTGTTTCTGGCGTACTTGCTGGGGCCTGCCTTGTTTTTCTGCGTCGTCAATGTACTGGCGTATAGACGCTGGTCATGCAAGAGATGGAGTACCACGCTCAGCATTGGAACCATACTCGCGGGCCTGTTCTACCTTGAGCCCTATGTTTCCCGGCTGCTTAAGTGGCGTACCGGATGAACAGACGATCCTTCACCGGTCGAACGGTTGGTGCGCCACTGCCGTCGCGCAGGCCGATTCCGGTTGCGGGGATCGATACCAATGCGCGGTGCGAGGATGACGCATGCGAAGCAATCACCGTTCGGCCGGGTCACGCCCACGCGCCCCCCGGCCGAACGGCCGTCACGGCGCAACCACCGGGTGCTTCAGCGCATGCGCGGTCTCGATCCACTGCGCGTGGAATTCGTCCGCATCGGGCCGAAGCCCGAGTTCGCCGTTGCGATAGGCCATCGCGAGCGTCTGCACGGCTTCCGGCAGCTCGTGCTCGGCGGCCCGGCGATACAGCGCGAGCGCGCGCGCGTCGTTGCGCGGCACGCCGCTGCCGTCGCGGTACGCGTTCGCGAGCATGAAGTCGGCGGCCGGGATGTCCGCGCGCGACGCGATGTCGAACCAGTGCGCGGCTTGCACCGGGTCGGCCGCGATGCCGTAGCCGCTGCGGTAGATCAGCCCGAGGTAATACGCGGCGGCCGGGTCGCCGTCCGAGGCCGCTGCACCGAGCAGCGCGCGGGCGCGCGCATAGTCTTTCGCCAGGTCGCCACTGCCCAGCAGCAACGCCTTGCCGAGCGCGAGCTGCGCGCGCCGCGCAGCCGGCGCGTCGGCCTTGTCGGCCTTGTCCGCCGCCGCGGCCGTTTCCAGCCAGCCGCGCCCCTCGTCGCGCAGCCCCGGTTCATGCGCATCGACGAGCGCGATGCCGAGCGCCGCCTGCGCGGCGCCCGAGCCGCGGCGCGCGAGCGTGCGCAACTGCGCCAGCGCATGCGGCTCGGTCGCCTGTGTGACCATCGCCTGCCATTCGTCGAGCTGCGCGGCGCTCGGCGCGGGGCCGGCGCCGCGCAGGCCGGTCGCCGCGACGACGGCCGCGACGGTCACGGCCGCCGTCGCGAGCAGCGCGGCGGGCGGGAGTTTCGCGCGCAGCACGCGCCGCGCGGCGGCGGTGAAGCCGGTTTCGGCGGGCCGCATCGTCCGGATCGGTTGCATCGTGTGTCTCATTGCGTGAGGTCGATCTCGTAGGTCGCGAGGTTCTTGCCCGAGCCGTCGTCGGCCGCGACCTGCGTGATGCCGGTCAGGCCGGCCGCCGCCGCATCGCCGAGGCGGTTCGGCGCGGACGCGAACCGCACGTGCGCGACCGAACTCGCGAGCTTCGTGAAGCGCCAGCTGCGCTGCGCGCCGTCGGCCGCGCGCGTGATCGCGCCGCGCTTCTTGATGAACGCGATCAGCACGTCGCGGTTCGCGTCGGGCGACGCGAAGATCGTCTTGCTGCCGTCGAGGCCCGGGAAATTGCCGCCGCCGCTCGCGCGGTAGTTGTTGGTCGCGACGATGAACTGCGCGTTCGGGTCGATCGGCGCGCCCTTGTACGTCAGGTTCCGGATCCGGCTGCCGACCGGCTGCGTGACGTCGATTTCATACGCGAGATCGGCCGACGTGAACATGTCGAAGTTGTAGCCGGGGAAGGTGCTGACGAGCGGCTGCACGGTGGCCTTGGTCGGGTCGATCGTGTTGAAGCGCTTCGCGGCCGTCTCGAGCCAGTTCTTCACGTCGGCGCCGCTCACCTTCACCGCGTACACGGTGTTCGGATACAGGTACAGGTCGGCCGCGTTGTTGATCGCGAGCGCGCCCGGCGCGACGTCGGTGTAGTCGGTGCCGCCGCCGAAGCCGCTCTTGAACGGCGCGCTGACCGACAGCACCGGCAGCGACGCGTACTGCGGCAGGTTCGCCTGCACGTAGGTCTTCACGTAGTCGGCCTGCGCCTCGTTGACGATCTGGATCGCGCCCGGATCGCCGACGTCCGCGAAGTACGAGTTCATCCGGTAGTCGGTCGAGCCGATCGGCGTCTTCACGTAGTCGATCGTCGCCTGGTGCTCGGCCGCGATCGCGGCGGAGACCGACGGGTCGGCCGCGACGTAGCTCTTGTCGGCGTTCTGGATCGGCCGCGCCTCGACGGTCGTTAGCGACTTGTCGACGATCCACGTCTTGCCGTCGAACTTAAGGCCAAGCTTGATCACGCCGAGGTGCTTGCCCCAGTAGTTGGCCATCACGGTCGGCACGCCGTTGACGGTGCCCTTGACCTTGTCGACGCCCGGCAGGTTGAACTGCGCGACGGTGCTGTTCGCGTCCGGAAACACCTGGTGCGAGTGGCCGATCAGCATCGCGTCGATGCCGGACACCTTCGACAGCCACCAGCTGCCGTTTTCCATCGTCGGCGAGTACGCGGAATTGTCGAGGCCGCCGTGCGAGATTGCGACGACGAGATCGGCGCCCTTCGCGCGCATCTCCGGAATGTACTTCTCGGCCGCTTCCTTCAGCCCGGTCGTATAGACCTTGCCGTCGAGCCAGCGCTTGTCCCAGTTCATGATCGCGGGCGGCGTGAAGCCGATGATGCCGATCTTCACGGGCGCGCTGACCGTCTTGCCGTCCGGCGTCGTGGCCGTCACCGTGCGCGTCAGGATCGTGTACGGCGTGAACAGCGGCGCATTGGTCTTCGCGCTGATCACGTTCGCGAGCACCTGCGGGAAGTTCGGGCCCGCGCACTTCTTCTGCTGGGCGGGCGCGGGCAGGCCGTCGACCTCGAACGTGTTGCCGGTCACCTGCGACAGGTACGGCAGCCCGTAGTTGAACTCGTGGTTGCCGATCCCGCCGCCGTCGAATCTCGCGGCGTTCATCACCTTGTAGATCGCGAGCGTCTGGTCGCAGCCGACCGGCTTAACCAGCGCCTGGTAGTCCGACAGCGCGGTGCCCTGGATCGTGTCGCCGTTGTCGAGCAGCAGCGTGTTCGGGTACTGCTTGCGCGCCTGCGCGATCAGCGTCGACACGCGCTCGAAGCCGAGCGAATTGTCGGCGGCGAGCTTGAAATAGTCGTACGACAGCACGTTGGTGTGCAGGTCGGTCGTCTCGAGCAGCGCGAGCGTGGCCGTCGTGCCGACGGGCGCCTGGGCCTCGGGCTGCGACGGCGGCGTGGCGGTGACGTCGTCGCCGCCGCAGCCGGCGAGGACGAAGGCGAGGCTGGTGAGCGCGGCGGCGGCCGGCACGTGGCGGCGGGAAAGCGGGGGGAGACGCATCGGTTGTCCTGTTCGGTGTTCTGTTTTATGAAACGCGGGGTACGCACGAATGGCGGCGCGGCGCGCCGACGGCCTGAGGTGCGGCGCGTGAGAGTATCGAAAGGAAACGTGACGGAACAATGAAAGGTCGCGACGCCGGCCGCTGGCCGAGGCCCGCGGCGGCTTCGGGCCGGTCCCGGCCGGCATGCCCGGCCCGGCGCCGCGGCCGGGCATGCCGGCCGTAATCCTCACGTCGCGGCGCCGGGCGGTTCGCTACAATGGCCGCTGTCATCCTTTTGCAAACAACCCGCCCTTGGACTTCGAGACTCCTCCCGGCCTGTCGGTCGACGCCGGCGGCCAGGGCCAGACGGTGCGCCTGACCGGCCAGTGGACCGCGCTGTCGCTCGCGCGCAACCGCGGCGCCGTGGCGCGCCGCATCGCGACCCTCGCCAGCGGGCGCGTGAGCGAATGGGATCTGTCCGGCATCGAGCGGCTCGACCACGTCGGCGGCCAGGCGCTGTGGCGCGTGTGGGGCCGCAAGCTGCCGGCCGGCGTCGCGCTGAGCGCCACGCAGCGCACGATCTTCGAGCGCATCGAACGGCTCGACAGCCAGCGCGAGGCGCCCGAGCGCATCGTGCGGTTCGATCCCGTCACGCGGCTCGGCCTGGCGATCTTCGCGTTCGGCGAACACCTGCAGGGCGGCATCGCGATGTTCGGCCGCGTGATCCTCGACGCGCTGTCGGTGCTGCGCCGCCCGCGGACGATGCCGTGGAAGGAGACCTCGGCGAACATCTACAGCGCCGGCGCGCAGGCGCTGCCGATCACCGCGCTCGTCGCGTTCCTGATCGGCATCGTGCTCAGCTACCTGTCCGCGCAGCAGTTGCAGATGTTCGGCGCGAACCGCTATATCGTGAACATTCTCGGGCTGTCGGTGATCCGCGAGCTCGGTCCCGTGCTGTCGGCGATCCTCGTCGCGGGCCGCTCGGGCTCGGCGATCACCGCGCAGATCGGCGTGATGCGCGTGACCGAGGAGCTCGACGCGATGCGCGTGATGGGCATCCCGCACGGGCTGCGGCTGATCCTGCCGCGCGTGCTCGCGCTCGGCGTCGCGATGCCGCTGCTCGTGATGTGGACCAACATCATCGCGCTGACGGGCGGCGCGCTCGCCGCGAAGCTGGTGCTCGGCATCGACATCAACTATTTCGTGCGCTCGCTGCCGGGCGTCGTGCCGATCGCGAACCTGTACATCGGCGTCGGCAAGGGCGTCGTGTTCGGCATGCTGATCGCACTGGTCGCGTGCCATTTCGGCTTCCGGATCAAGGCGAACTCGCAGAGCCTCGGCGAAGGCACGACCACGTCGGTCGTGTCGTCGATCACGGTCGTGATCCTCGCCGACGCGGTGTTCGCGATCCTGTTCCAGAACGTGGGGCTCGGATGAACGCATCGAACGAAACGACCGCGCATGCCGCGGCGATCGGCGCCGGGCCGGACGCGGCCGCCGACGCCGGCGACCTCGTGATCGAGGTGCGCAACCTGACCAAGCGCTACGGGCGCAACGTCGTTCACCAGAAGCTCGACTTCGACGTGCGGCGCGGCGAGATCGTGTCGATCGTCGGCGGGTCGGGCTCCGGCAAGACGACGCTCGTGCGCCAGATCCTCGGCCTCGAGCGGCCGACGTCGGGCACGATCAAGGTGTTCGGCGAGGATACGGCGACGATCGACGACGCGACCGCGCGGATGATGCGCACGCGTTCGGGGATGCTGTTCCAGCAGGGCGCGCTGTTCTCGTCGATGACGGTGTTCGACAACGTCGCGCAGCCGCTGCGCGAGCTCGGCCGCGTGCCGCCGGACCTGCTGCACGACATCGTGATGCTGAAGCTCGAGATGGTCGGGCTGCCGTGCAAGCACGCGTCGAAGATGCCGGCCGCGCTGTCGGGCGGGATGGTGAAGCGGGTCGGCATCGCGCGCGCGATCGCGCTGGAGCCCGAGCTGCTGTTCCTCGACGAGCCGACGGCCGGCCTCGATCCGCAGGCGTCCGACGAATTCGTCGAGCTGATCGCGACGCTGCACCGCACGCTCGGGCTGACCGTCGTGATGGTGACGCACGACCTCGACACGATGGTCGCGCTGTCGACGCGCGTCGCGGTGCTGGCCGATCGCAAGGTGCTGGTCGCCGCGCCCGTCGAGGAGGCCGCGAACGTCGACCATCCATTCATCCACGAATATTTCCTGGGGCTGCGCGGGCGCCGCGCATTGCAGGCGCTGCCGCCCGAGCGGCGCGCGAAGCTGCCGAAGGCGGCCCTCGAACCGGCGCTGTCGAGCGTCGAGCTGTAGAAGCAAGGAACCCGCGAATGGAAAACAAATCACATGCGTTCTGGGCCGGCCTGTTCACGATCGCGCTGACGCTCGCGATCGCGGGCACCGTGTTCTGGTTCAACGTCGACCGCACCGTGCGCGTGCCGTACGACCTGCTCGCGCGCACCAACGTGACCGGGCTGTTCCCGGACGCGGCCGTGCGCTTTCGCGGCCTCGACGTCGGCAAGGTGCAGTCGATCGGCTTCGATCGCACGCATCCGGGCCAGATCCGGATCCGCATTCTCGTCGATCACGACGCGCCGATCACGCAGTCGACCTACGGCAGCCTCGGCTTCCAGGGCGTGACCGGCATCGCGTTCGTGCAGCTCGAGGATACGGGGCGCGATCTGTCGCCGCTGCCGTCGTCGCCGAAGGCGATCGCGCAGATCCCGATGCGGCCGAGCCTGTTCGACCAGATCCAGGAGCGCGGCGACGTGCTGCTGCGGCAGCTCGAACTGGCCGCGAAGAGCGCGAACGCGCTGATGTCGCCGGAGATGCGCGAGCAGTTGCGCGCGACCGCCGAAAGCCTGCAGCACGCGGCCGACGGCGCCGCGACGCTGACCAGGCAGCTCGGCCCGGCAGTCACCGCGCTGCCGGAGACGATGCACGAGGTGAACCGCGCGATGGCGTCGGCGAACACGCTGCTGCAGCCGAACGGGCCGCTCGTGTCGAACCTGAACAAGGCCGGCACGGCCGCCGAGCAGGTCGGCGTCGCGCTGAACGGCCTCAACGCGCGCGTGCAGTACGACACGTTGCCGCGCTTCAATGCGCTGGCCGACAGCGTTGGCGACGCGTCGCGGCAATTGAAGGACGTCGCCGGTGAACTTGGCCGCAACCCGCGCAGTCTGTTGTTCGGCTCGCCCGGCGCGGCCCCGGGGCCCGGCGAGGCGGGCTTCGTCTGGCCGGGTGCGACGGCCGGGAAGTGACGCCCATCGAAAACCGGAAACCTCATGCAGGAATACGCCATGCCACGAATCCTTGACCGCGCGCTGCGCCCGGCCGCGGCCGCGCTGGCCGTGCTGACGCTCGCACTGGCGGCCGGCTGCGCCGGCAACGACGCGGTGCTGTCGAACATCCGCTACGACCTCGGGCCCGCGTCGTCGGTGACGACCACCGGTTCGGGCCCCGCGCTGAAGGTGCTCGACGTCGCCGCGCCGGACGCGCTCGATTCCGACAAGTTCGCGTACCGCCTGGCGTATGCCGATGCGCAGCACGTGGCCGTCTATCGCGACAGCCGCTGGACCGCGCCGCCCGCGCAACTGCTCACGCAGCGGCTGCGCGGCGCGCTGTCGTCGCGCGGGACGGTGCTCGAAGGCGCCGACGGCGTGCGCGCGCCGACGCTCAAGGTCGACCTGAGCGAATTCGAACAGGTTTTCGACGGGCAGTCGCAAAGCCACGGCGCGGTGACCGCGCGCGCGACGCTGATGCAGGACGGCAAGGTGCTCGGCCAGCGCACGTTCGTCGCGCGCGCGCCGTCGAGCACGCCCGACGCGGCCGGCGGCGCGCGTGCGCTCGCGGCGGCCAGCGACGAACTCGTGTCGCAGATCGCCGCGTGGGTCGGCGTGCAGGCGTACGCGGGCACGCCGTGACGGCCGGCGTGCAGCCGCGATTGCATTCGCGATTGCCTCCGCGATGAACGTGCCGGGCACGCATCGCGCGTCACCGCTCGCGCGGCAGGCGTTTGCCGCTTACGCGGCGCTGATCGTCTATGCGTCGCTGTATCCGTTCGAAGGCTGGGTGGCGCTCGGCATCGGCCCGTTCGATTACCTGTTCGCGCCGATGCAGCGCTACGTGACGACGTTCGACGTGGCCACGAACGTGCTCGGCTATCTGCCGTTCGGCGCGCTCGGCGTGCTCGCGCTGCACCCGCGCTGGCGCGGCGTGGCCGCGACGCTGATCGCGGGCGGGCTCGGCGTGCTGCTGTCGGGCGCGATGGAAGCGCTGCAGACCTACCTGCCGACGCGCGTCGCGTCGAATCTCGACCTTGGCGCCAACGCGCTCGGCGCGCTGCTGGGCGCGGCGCTCGCCGCGCCGGCCACCGGCGCGCTGCTCGACCGCGGCGCGCTGCGCCGGCTGCGCTTCGCGTGGCTGGAGGCCGACGGTTCGACGCCGCTGCTGCTCGCCGCGCTGTGGCCGTTCGCGATCGTGTTTCCGTCGCCGTTCCTGTTCGGCATCGGCGACTGGCCGGCCGCGCTGTGGGAGCGCGCCGACGCGTCGATGCAGGACGCGCTGCTCGCGTGGCTGCCGGCCGCGTGGCGCGTCAGCGAATGGCCCGAGCGGGTCGACGGCTGGCTGTCCGATTCCGCGTGGGAAGCCGTGCTCGGCGGGCTGATGCTGTTCGCCGCGCTGGCGATCGCGTCGCTCGCGATGCGCCCGCGCGCGCCGCGCATCCGGCTGCTGATCGCGCTGGTGGTCGCCACGCTGGTGCTGAAGGCGGCCGCAACGTTCATGCAGTCGGCCACCGGCCTCGTCGTCGTGTGGGCGACGCCCGGCGCGCGGCTCGGCATCGAGCTCGGCTTCGCGGCGGCGCTCGTCGCGTTGCGCGTGCCGGCGACGTGGCGCGCGATGCTCGCGGCGCTCGCGCTGCTGGCCGGCGTCGCGCTCGTGAACCTGCTGCCGGTCAACCCGTTCTTCGACTTCACGCTATCGGGGTGGCGGCAGGGCCGCTACGTGCACTTCAACAGCCTCGCGCGCTGGCTCGCGTGGATCTGGCCCTACGCGGCGCTGATCTGGCTCGGCCAGCGCGTCGAGCACGCGTGGCTACCGGCCGCGCTGCGCCGCTGACGCGGCAGCCCGGGCCGCGCGGCGGCGGCCGTGCCGCGGGCAGCCGCGTGCGCCGCTCGCTATAATCGTCGGCATCCTCCGTTGCCGCCCCGCGCAACGGCAATTCATCGCCCTTCTTTGCGCACGGCCTCGTGCCGGGCCGCTCGTCACCATCATGGATTCCTACTACCAGCACCACGTCTTCTTCTGCCTGAACCAGCGCGATCCGGGCGCCGAGCGCCCGAGCTGCGCGCAATGCAATGCGCAGACCATGCAGGAATACGCGAAAAAGCGCGTGAAGGAACTCGGTCTCGCGGGGCCCGGCAAGGTGCGCATCAACAAGGCCGGCTGCCTCGACCGCTGCGAGGAAGGGCCGGTGATGGTCGTGTATCCGGAAGGCACGTGGTACACGTACGTCGACCAGGCCGACATCGACGAGATCGTCGAGTCGCACCTGCGCGACGGCAACGTCGTCGACCGCCTGAAGATCTGAGCGGGCCGCCCGAATGAACGTTCATACGCAGAAATCGCTGATCGCGGGCCCGATCGGCCAGATCGAAATCGCGGTCGACCTGCCCGACGCCGTGCGCGAAAGCGGCGCCGCGCCGCGCGGCATCGCGCTCGTCGCGCACCCGCATCCGCTGTTCGGCGGCACGATGGACAACAAGGTCGCGCAGACGCTCGCGCGCACGCTCGTGCAACTGAACTATGTCGTCTACCGGTCGAACTTCCGTGGCGTCGGCGCGACCGAAGGCGTGCACGACAACGGCGCGGGCGAGGCCGACGATCTTCTCGCGGTGCTCGCGCACATGCGCGCGCAGCCCGCGTATGCGGACCTGCCGCTCGTGCTCGCGGGCTTCTCGTTCGGCACCTTCGTGCTGTCGCACGTCGCGAAGCGCCTGCGCGACGCGGGCGAGACGATCGAGCGGATGGTGTTCGTCGGCACGGCCGCGAGCCGCTGGCAGGTGGCCGACGTGCCCGAGAACACGCTCGTGATCCACGGCGAAACCGACGACACGGTGCCGATCGCGTCGGTGTACGACTGGGCGCGGCCGCAGGAGCTGCCGGTCGTCGTGATCCCCGGCGCCGAGCATTTCCTCCATCGCAAGCTGCACGTGCTGAAGCGCATCATCGTCGACGCGTGGCGCTAGCCTGCATGCGGGCGTCGGCGCAAGCGCCCGCGTCCGTACCGCGCACCGGCGCCCGTCCGGACGATGCGCGACCCTTCCCGAAACTTCACGCGACATCGCGCCGCGCCCCGCCTGCTGCATGGCGCCGCAACCCGGCTTGCACGCCGCCTGCGCACGCCTTTCGCGCGGCTTCGAGCACGCGTGCCCGCCGCATTCCCGTGCGATGCTCGCGCAACGGGGTTGCGGACGTCCGCTGCCCGGTTCGCGAAAACGCCGTTCGCGGCCACGTATAATGGCCGCTTTCGCGTTGCCCGCGGCCCGGCTGGGCCCATGCGGCGCTCGTTTCGCCGCCTGTCCGCCCGCTCGCGACGGCCGCGAACCGAACGCGCCCGCACGAGTCCAACCGGCGCGTTTCGCGTCGCCCGACGGTGTCGGGCGAGCGCCCGACACGCCCGCCGCCTTGCCGTTCAACCCTGCGCGTTTCGCACCGCACTTTCTGCCATCAGCCTGAATCGATCATGCGTCTGTCTTCCCAAGGCCTCAAGTCCCTCGCTTCCTCCATCGCCTTCAGCACCGCCGCGCGCAACGTCGCGCTCGGCGTGATGCTGCCCGTCGCGCTCGCATCGACGATCGTCGTCGCCGAGGCGAAGCCGGCCGCCAAGGCCAAGGCCGCGCATGCGGCGCCGGCCGCCGAGCAGTTCACCGGTGCGCCCGCGACCTACATGCCGGGCGCGGTGCCGCCGCCGGGCGTGAACGCGCGCTCGTGGGTGCTCGTCGACGCGACGAGCAACACGGTGCTCGCATCGGGCAATGCGGACGAACGCGTCGAGCCGGCGTCGCTGACGAAGCTGATGACGGCCTACCTCGTGTTCGAGGCGCTCGACAAGAAGAAGATCTCGATGGAGCAGATCGTCACGCCGAGCGAAGCCGTGCGCCGCGTCGGCCGCGACGAGTCGCGCATGTTCATCGAGGCGAACAAGCCGGTGTCCGTGCACGACCTCGTGTACGGGATGATCATCCAGTCGGGCAATGACGCCGCGATCGCGCTGGCCGAACTCGTCGGCGGCAGCGAAGGGCAGTTCGTCACGCTGATGAACGACGAGGCCGCGCGCCTCGGCATGAAGGGCACGCATTTCGCCGACGTGAACGGCATGCCCGACCCGAACCACTACACGACGGCCGGCGATCTCGCGAAGCTGTCGGCTCACCTGATCCGCGATTTTCCGCAGTACTACGGCATCTTCTCGGAGAAGGAATTCAAGTACAACAACATCCGCCAGGGCAACCGCAACCGTCTGTTGTGGCTCGACCCGACGGTCGACGGCCTGAAGACGGGCCACACGCAGGCGGCCGGTTACTGCCTGATCGCATCGGCGAAGCGCGCGATCCCGGGCGTCGACGGCCAGCGCCGCCTCGTGTCGGTGATGATGGGCGAGCAGAAGGAAAGCGACCGTACGCAGGACAGCATGAAGATGCTGAACTACGGCTACAGCGCGTTCGATTCGGTGCGCCTGTTCAAGGGCGGCCAGGCGATCTCGACGCCGCGCGTCTACAAGGGCAAGGACAACACCGTGCAGGTCGGCGTGAAGGGCGACCAGTGGGCGACCGTGCCGCGCGGCCTCGGCGACAAGGTCAAGACCGAGGTCGACGTCAACGCGCCGCTGATCGCGCCGCTCGCGGCAGGCCAGCAGGTCGGCACCGTGAAGATCGTCGCCGACGGCAAGACGCTGTCCGAATTCCCGGTCGTCGCGCTGCAGGCGGTGCCGGAAGCGGGTATCTTCGGACGTATCTGGGACTCGATCCTGCTGATGTTCAGCAAGAAGAAGTAAGCACGACGGGCCTTTGTTTTCACGACTTCATCCCCATCTGTCAAAGCTATGAGCCAAGCCGAATTCGAACCGATCGTCTACCTCAGCGTCTCGGCGCAGGAGGAACTGGTGCCGCTGTCCGAAGCCCGTGTGCCGGTGCTCGACCGCGGGTTCATCTTCGGCGACGGCGTGTATGAAGTCGTCCCCGTCTATGCGCACGACGGCGCGCACGTGCCGTTCCGGATCGAACAGCATCTGGACCGGCTCGCGCGCAGCCTGAAGAAGATCGGCATCGACAACCCGCACGATGCGGCGGGCTGGCGCGCGCTGATCGAGCGGGTGGTCGCGGCGAACGCCGAAGGCCTCGCCGACGGCAACGCGCTCGTCTACTTGCAGGTGACGCGCGGCGTCGCGAAGCGCGGCCATGCGTTCCCGGCGAACGCGGTGCCGACGGTGTTCGCGATGACGAGCCCGCTGCGGCTGCCGTCCGAAGCGGAGCGCGCGAAGGGCGTGCGCTGCGTGACGGCCGAGGATCGCCGCTGGCTGCATTGCGACATCAAGTCGATCTCGCTGCTCGGCAACGTGTTGATGGCGCAGCATGCGGCCGAACGCGATGCGTTCGAGACGATCCAGCTGCGCGACGACAACGTGACCGAAGGCTCGTCGTCGAACGTGTGGATCGTGAAGAACGGCGAGCTGTTCGCGCCGCCGCGCAGCAACAAGATCCTCGAAGGGATCCGCTACGCGCTGGTCGAGCAACTGGCCGAAGAATGCGGGATCCGGTTCGTCGCGCGCGAGATCAGCGAGGTCGAGCTGCGCTCGGCCGACGAGATCATGCTGACGTCGGCCACCAAGGAAATCCTGCCTGTGACGTCGCTCGACGATCTGCCCGTGCAGGGCGGCAAGCCGGGCCCCGTGTTCGCGGCGCTGTATGACGCGTACCAGCGTGCGAAGGCACGCGAGTTTGAACAGTTTGACCTAACCCGGAGAAAATGATGAGCGAACCGACCAAAACCATCGAGGTCACCGGCGCGATCGAGACCCGGAAGGAGTCGCTGCTGGAGTTTCCGTGCGATTTCCCGATCAAGATCATGGGCAAGGCGCACCCCGAGTTCAAGGACACGATCTTCAAGGTCGTGGCCGTTCACGACAACGAGATCGACGTCGAGAAAATCGAGGAGCGCGCGTCGAGCGGCGGCAATTACACGGGCCTCACGATCACCGTGCGCGCGACGAGCCAGGAACAGCTCGACAACATCTACCGTGCGCTGACCGGCCATCCGATGGTCAAGGTCGTGCTTTAAGCGCCCGTTCCGGCGTCCGGGGTCAGCGCAAACGGCCGCTGATCCCTTTCCATCCTCCCTCCAGCGCGCACTCGGCGGGGCATTTTCCCGCCGCGCGCCGCGCGTCCAGCTCGTCGCACAGCCGCTTGTATTCGGCCACTTCCTCGAACAGCCAGGTCCTGAACGCCTGCACGCGCGGCGTGTTCAAGAGCGGCGGCGGACACACGAAAAAATAGTGCCACGGGCTCGGCCCGTCGATGTCGAACAGGCGCACGATGCGCCCGTCGAGCAGGTCGTGCACCGCGAGCGAGCGGCGCACCAGCGCGATGCCCTGGCCTTCGATCGCGGCCAGCAGCAGGTTCGACGAATCCTGGTACAGGATCCCCCGCTTGGGCTCGGTCAGCGTATCGAGCCCGGCCGCGTCGAACCACGGCCGCCACAGCTCGTCGTCCGAGCGCAGCAGCGGGTAGTGCACGAGATCGGCGGGCGTCTGCGGCAGCTTGCCGCCGTTCAGCGTCGGCGCGCACGCCGGAAAGAACACCTCCTCGAACAGCGGCTCCACGTGCAGCCCCGGATAGCTGCCGAAGCCGAAGCGGATCGCCAGATCGACGTCGTCGCGCGCGAAATCGGTGAGCGAGTTGGTCGACTGCAGCTCGACGTCGATTTCCGGGTGCCGCTCGATGAACGTGCCGATGCGCGGCGTGATGAAGCGCGCGGCGAACGACGACAGCATCGACACCACCAGCCGCCGGTCGCGGTCGCTCGCGCGCACGTCGCGCGTCGCGTCGGCGATCACCATCAGCGCGGTGCGGATCTGCTGCGCGTAGCGCATGCCGGCGTCGGTCAGGCACAGCCGCTTGCCGTTGCGCGTGAACAGCTGCACGCCGAGCTCTTCCTCGAGCGCGCGCACCTGGTGGCTGACCGCGCCGTGCGTGACGAACAGCTCGTCGGCGGCGCGCGAGAAGTTCTCGTGGCGGGCGGCGGCTTCGAACGCGCGAATCGCGTTCAGCGCCGGCAGCTGGCGGAGGTCCATTTGCTAATTTTCCTCACATCGACGTGAAAATTGGTCGTTTGGTCGGACACCTTCAAGTGACTACGATTGTAGTCATCGAAGCACTTATTGGCGGAGTCGATCATGCAAGAAATCTCTTCAAGCATCACCTTCGAAATTCCCCCGGGCGAGACCGTGCCGATGAAGGTGCAACGCAGCACGCGGCTGATCGTCCAGTGCGGGCCGGTCTGGGCGACGCGCAGCAACGACGTCGACGACTACTTCCTGGCCGACGGCGAGACGCTGAAGCTGCGCCGCGGCGAGCGGCTGTGGCTCAGCGCGGAAGGCCGCGAGGGCGCATGCGTCGCGTTCTCGGTGTCGCGCCCGCCGCGGGAAGTCGCGCTCGGCGGGCTGTCCCGGCTGCGCGAACGCGTCAACGCGCTGCTGCACGACGGCTGGCGTACCGTCTGACCATCGTTTCATCCGACGGATATCGGCGATCCGTCCCCGTCCCCAGGCCGGCGAGACCCACGGGTTTTCGGTAAACTACCGCCCATGTCCGTTTCGCCGGTTTCCATCGTGTCCACGCCTGTCGCCGTTTCCGCATCGCCCGCCGGAGTCCCGGCTCAGCCGGCCCAGCCGGTCACCGTGCGATGGCGGGGCCGCGAGGCGTACGACGCGAGCTTCGACGCGATGCGCGCGTTCACCGACACGCGCACGGCCGACACCGGCGACGAAATCTGGGTGGTCGAGCATCCGCCCGTCTACACGCTCGGCCAGGCCGGCGACCCGGCGCACCTGCTGGTGGCCGACAGCGGCGTGCCGCTCGTCAAGGTCGACCGCGGCGGACAAATCACCTACCACGGCCCCGGCCAGATCGTCGTCTACCTGCTGCTGGACCTGCGCCGGCGCAAGCTGATGGTGCGCACACTCGTGACGAAGATCGAGGAGGCCGTGATCGAAACCCTCGCGGCGTATAATCTCGCTTCGGTCCGCAAGGCGGGCGCGCCCGGGATCTACGTGGCATCCGGCGTGCACGAGGGCGCGAAAATCGCGGCCCTCGGCCTGAAGATCCGCAACGGCTGCAGCTATCACGGGCTGAGCCTGAACGTGAAGATGGATCTGCGCCCGTTTCTCGCGATCAACCCGTGCGGCTATGCCGGACTGGAAACCGTCGACATGGCGAGCCTCGCGGTTGCCGCCGACTGGAACGACGTCGCCCACACGCTGGTGGGCCGTCTGATCGCCAACCTCGACGGCGCATCCGCGGCCGCCGACAAGCCGCACGCACTGGAACAATCGAATGACTGACGTTACCGCTTCCCCCGCACCGGCCGATTCGGCTGCCTACGATCCGACCGCCAAGCAGAAGGCGCAGGCGAAGACGGCGCGCATCCCGATCAAGGTCATTCCGATCGAAAAGCTGAAGAAGCCCGAGTGGATCCGCGTGAAGGCGGCCACCGGCAGCTCGCGCTTCAACGAGATCAAGACGATCCTGCGCGAGCACAACCTGCATACCGTGTGCGAGGAAGCGAGCTGCCCGAACATCGGCGAATGCTTCGGCAAGGGCACCGCGACGTTCATGATCATGGGCGACAAGTGCACGCGCCGCTGCCCGTTCTGCGACGTCGGCCACGGCCGTCCCGATCCGCTCGATGCGGATGAACCGAAGAACCTCGCGCGCACGATCGCCGCGCTCAAGCTCAAGTACGTGGTGATCACGAGCGTCGACCGCGACGACCTGCGCGACGGCGGCGCCGCCCACTTCGTCGAGTGCATTCGCGAAACGCGTGCGCAGTCGCCGGACACGCGCATCGAGATCCTGACGCCGGACTTCCGCGGCCGTCTCGACCGCGCGATCTCGATCCTGAACGCCGCCCCGCCGGACGTGATGAACCACAACCTCGAAACGGTGCCGCGCCTGTACAAGGAAGCGCGCCCGGGTTCGGACTATGCGCACTCGCTGAAGCTCTTGAAAGACTTCAAGGCGCTGCATCCGGACGTCGCGACGAAGTCGGGCCTGATGGTCGGCCTCGGCGAAACCGAAGAGGAAATCCTGCAGGTGATGCGCGACCTGCGCGCGCACGACGTCGACATGCTGACGATCGGCCAGTACCTGCAGCCGTCGGAGCACCACCTGCCGGTGCGGGCGTACGTGCATCCGGATACGTTCAAGATGTACGAGGAAGAGGCGTACAAGATGGGCTTCACGCACGCGGCCGTCGGCGCGATGGTGCGCTCGAGCTATCACGCCGATCTGCAGGCGCATGGGGCGGGGGTGGTCTGAGCGTCGCAATCTCCGGTTCTGCAGCACTCGTGCAGTCGAATAAGGCCCGCCGCGATGCGGGCTTTTTCGTATCGGAATCTGGTGAAGAAGGGGGCACGGGTGACATACCTTTTCCTCGGCGCGGCATCGTACGGGGCAAATAACCGGCCAGTGATTGGAGAGGCGTTCGCTCTGCTCGGGACAGAGGATTGGCTCCCCGTTGGAAGCGTTTGTCCATGTCTATTCCTCGTCCGAATTATCTTTAACCCCTTCGGCTTCGCGTCGTTTCTCGTCGTAGCAAAGCGCGGCGATCTGCCATCGATTTTCGTTGACCACCCATAGTTCGAGATAGTCAAATCGGGTAAGGTCTTTTCCGTTGCTTGCCATCGAGCCTGTACCGGAAATCGATGCCCATGAATGGTCTTCCACGATCGCGGTGATGTCCTGGTGGATCCGAGGACCACAATCCGGCCAAGTCTTTTCGGCAAGGCGCCGTTGTATCGATGCTATTTGCTGGACCTTGGTCAGAATCCGATCTCGTCGTTTCACGAAGAAGTGGGCGCTTTCTACAAAATTCAATTGATCGATGTCGCCGCTTATATAGGCATCGATCCAGACATCCCTCATTTGCAATAAGCTGTACTTGTTCTTCATTGTCCCTGCCGTCACACCAGCCATGCTGGCTTTGCCGTCCGTCCTTTCCACCCTTTGCGTGCCTTTAGCCCTCAAGCATGCGAAACCGGGCGTCGCGCATTCTGATACTCTCAACCCACAGTTCCCAGTCCTCGGTCGTGATATAGGCATCAGTCTCTTTTCTGCCTGCTTCCAGAAAGTCTGTCTGTTCATCCAGGCTCAGGCTTTCCCAGAACGAGTCCCAGACATAGTTCAGCCAGTAGTGAGGGTCGCCCTGACTGACATGCAGAACCGGTCCAAACTCATATAGCGTGATCCACGGAGGAGGAGGGTGGAAGCCCTGCTCCGAGAGCTCGGCAATTAGCTCAACATCGTTGGAGAGCAAGCGCACGACTCGCTCTGCAAACGTCCATTTGGGGGAGATGATGGTGCTCAGTGGCTGCCCGCCGACTTCGCGCATGAAGTGAAAATGCGCAACCTCGCTTCGTCCTTGTCGCACGAGATTCAGCAAAGCCGGAAACTGATCCGGCTGAACATGATGAGCCAGCCCGAAAGCATTGATTCCTGCATCGCCTTGATATATCGACTTGGGATAGACAGGAACTTGCTGCTTTTCGAGATCGAGCGCACCGGAGCCGAAAATGGTCTGCAATTCACCAATCGACCTTCCGAAGGCATCTTCGAGACTCTTCACACTTTCCCGCACCGCCCGCTTCGTTTGCAACTCGTCAATCTTGCGCTTGAAGAAAGACACGTCTCCTCCGTCATCATTCATCTGGAATCTGATCGGCAATCATCGAGCCGCCGAAATAGCCGATGGCGCCGGTTATTACGGCACCAGGCCCGAGTTCAATACCGACCATCGTGCCCGCTGTAGCGCCTATCCTGGCGCCAGCAACGGCGCCTGAGCTGCGATGACACCTGTGGACTGGCACGTGTTACAAACGACTTGAGCACCAACAAAAGTCGGCGCAGTGCCATGATGCGTGCAACTGTCTATCCCCTCGATGACGACGCCACCCGTAGTTGACCTGTCGCCTACCTTAAGCAAGTACCGTTTCATGCGCGTCACCTGTTTTCGCAACAGATGAAGAATTATCACGGTGGCATGCGGCGCAGCAATCAGATAGGTACTAAAAATCCGGGAGTCCGAATGTTTTCGATGCCTCGCGGTTTTGTCGATTTTTCCCGTCGGATGCACGCGGCATGCAACGCTTCGAAGTTGAGCTACGATCTCGCGTCGACTAACGCACACTGCGTATGCGCTGCAGTACCCCGCTTCCGCACGACAATCGCCACCCGACCGGACGCGCGATCCAATCCAGCGTGAAAAGCAAAGCTGAAACATCATCGATAGCTTCGCAGGATAAGTTCGCTCCCGCCGCACGCAAAGCCCGTAAAGTCGGCTCTCCCAGCAACGCCCGCATTCGAAGGAGAGCCGCATGTCCCGTTTCAGCTTCATCCGCCGCGCCGTCGTCGCGCTGACCGCCTTTGCCGCGCTTGGCGCGGCGCACGCCGAATCGCGCGAAGTCGTGATCGCGTACCAGGACATGGTCGTGCCGTGGCGCTATGCGCAAGCGAGCGGTGAAGTCGAAAAGGCGACCGGCTACAAGGTCAGGTTCCGCAAGCTCGACAGCGGCGCCGACGTGATCCGCGCGCTCGCGTCCGGCTCCGTACAGCTCGGCGAGGCCGGGTCGAGCCCGATCGCGGCCGGCCTGTCGCAGGGGCTCGACATCTCGCTGTTCTGGGTGCTCGACAACATCAACGACGCCGAGGCACTCGTCGCGCGCAACGGTTCGGGCGTGACCAGCGTCGCCGGGTTGAAGGGCAAGAAGATCGGCGTACCGTTCGTGTCAACGTCGCACTTCCATACGCTCGTCGCGCTGCAGGCCGCGCGCGTCAATCCGAACGACGTGAAGATCGTCAACCTGCGTCCGCCCGAAGTCGCGGCCGCGTGGGCACGCGGCGACATCGACGCGACCTATATCTGGGATCCGGTGCTCGCGAAGGTCAAGCAGTCGGGCACCGTGTTGACGACGTCGGGGCAGGTGGCGAAAGAAAGTGGCAAGTCGACCTTCGACGGCTTCGTCGTGAGCCGCAAGTTCGCGCGCGAGAACCCCGAGTTCGTCGCGCGCTTCGTGAAGGTGCTCGCGGCGGCTGACGCCGACTACCGCGCGCATGCGGCGGCGTGGAAGGTCGGCTCGCCGCAGGTCGCGGCGGTCGCGAAGGTGTCCGGCGCGAATGCGCAGGACGTGCCGGCCAGCCTCGCGCTCTACGCGTTCCCGACGGCGGCCGAACAGGCTTCGCCGACGTGGCTCGGCGGCGGCGCGCAATCGGGCGCCGCGAAGTCGCTCGCGGCCACGGCTGCATTCCTTAAATCGCAAGGCACGATCCAGACGGTGCTCGCCGACTATTCGGCCGGCGTCGATCCGCAGTTCGTGCAGAAGGCCGCGCGCTGAGCATGGCCGTTCAGCCCACTCGTCGCGGAGCCCTTCGATCATGAGCACGCTGGAAGTCCGTCAGGTGTCGGTTGCGTATCCGGGCGAACGCGGCAGGCCGACGACGCAGGCGCTCGCGCGCGTCGACCTGCGCATCGAGTCCGGTGAATTCGTCGTCGCGCTCGGTGCGTCCGGATGCGGGAAGACGACGCTGCTGAACTGCATGGCCGGCTTCGTCGCGCCGACGGCCGGCGACGTATGCGTCGACGGCGTGCCGGTCACGGGCCCCGGCGCGGATCGCGGCGTCGTGTTCCAGAAATACGCGTTGCTGCCGTGGCTCGACGTGCTCGACAACGTCGCGCTCGGGCTGCGTTTCGCGCGCGTGTCGAAAGCCGAACGCGAAGCGCGCGCGAAAGAGATGCTCGCGCTCGTCGGGCTCGAGCGCCATGCGCATGCGCGCGTGTATGAGCTCTCCGGCGGGATGCAGCAGCGCGTCGGCATCGCGCGTGCGCTCGCGAGCGATCCGCGCGTGCTGCTGATGGACGAGCCGATGGGCGCGCTCGACGCGATGACGCGCGGCACGATGCAGGCGCTCGTGCTCGACGTATGGGCGCGCACCGGCAAGACGGTGTTCTTCATCACGCATGATGTTGAGGAGGCGCTGTTTCTCGCGACGCGTCTCGTCGTGATGACGCCCGGCCCCGGCCGGATCGCGGAAACCTTCGAGCTGCCGTTCGCGCGCCGCTATGTCGAATCGCGCGATGCGCGCGCGGTGAAGTCGTCGCCTGATTTCATCGCGTGGCGCGAGCGGCTGATCGCGTATCTGCATCGCGACGAGGCGGTCGCGGAGCCGGCGTGATGCACGAATTAGCGCGGCACGGCGCGTCCGTCGGGCGCGGCCGGATCAGTACATTGCACAGGCAGGACGACATGAGTACGCAGGATTCTTGGGCGGCCGATCGAGCGGCCGCGAGTTTCGGGCCGGACGGACGCGATACGCAGCGGCGCGACGTACCGCGTCCGGCGCGCGCCTCGCATCGCTACCGGTTGCCTGGGCAGGGGAAGACGGCCGCGCTCAGCGCCGCGACGATCGCGGCACTGGCTGCGCTCTGGTGGGTCGCGACGCATTTCCAGTGGCTGCCGCCGCTGTTCCTGCCCGCGCCGGAAGCCGTGTGGACCGCATTCGTCGATGCGTGGCAAGGCCGCATCCAGGGCGGTCTGCCGTTGTCCGACCACCTGCTGTGGAGCGCCGCGCGCGTGTTCGGCGCGTTCCTGCTTGCCACCGCGATCGGCGTGCCGGCCGGCATCCTGATGGGCGTGAGCCGCCTTGCACGCGGCGTGCTCGATCCGCTGCTGGAGTTCTACCGGCCGCTGCCGCCGCTCGCATACCTGCCGCTCGTCGTGATCTGGTTCGGCATCGACGAAACGGCGAAGCTCGTCGTGATCTTCCTCGCGTGCTTCGCGCCGATCGCGATGGCCGCGCGCGCCGGCGTGCGCGCCGCGACGGTCGAGCAGATCAACGCCGCGTATTCGCTCGGCGGGAGCTTCGCGCAGATCGTGCGCCATGTGGTGCTGCCGGCCGCGCTGCCGGAAATCCTCACGGGGCTGCGGATCGCGATCGGGTTCGGCTGGACGACGCTCGTCGCGGCCGAGATGGTCGCCGCGACGGCCGGGCTCGGGCAAATGGTGCTCAATGCGTCGAGCTTCCTGCGCACCGACATCGTCGTGATGGGCATCCTGCTCATCGGCGCGATCGCGTGGCTGTTCGATCTCGCGATGCGGTGGGTCGAGCGGCGGGTGGTGCCGTGGAAGGGGCGAGGGTGACGTCACGCTGACGGCACGGGCAACGAGCGCGTACTCGCCGCCCGCGCCTTTCGCGCTCAATCGCCCATCGCCACCCCTTCCCGCCGCGGGTCCGCCCCGCCGAACCACACCGTCTGCCCCTGCACGTTCAGCCGCTGGATCCCCTGCAGCCCCGAGTTCATCTCGACGATTCGCACGTCGTGCCCGCGACCCTTCAGCCCGTCGGCGAGCGCGTCCGACACGCGGTCGCGCTCGAGCTGCGTCGGCCCGTTCATCGACCCGAAGTTCGGCAGCGCGATCGCCTGCTGCATCGTCATCCCCCAGTCGAGCACGCCGACCAGCGTCTTCGCGACGTGATTGATGATCGCGGGGCCGCCGGCCGAGCCGACGATCATCGTCACCTGCTTCGTCTTCTTGTCGAACACGAGTTCCGGCGACATCGCCGAGCGCGGTCGCTTGCCGGGCTGCACGCGGTTCGCGACCGGCCGGCCGTTGTCGTTCGACACGAACGAGAAATCGGTGAGCTGGTTGTTCAGCATGAAGCCGCGCACCATCAGCCGCGAGCCGAACGCATCCTCGACGCTGGTCGTCATCGACAGCGCCTGGCCGTAGCGGTCGACGATCGCGATGTCGGACGTCGACGGCAATTCGGGGCTGCGGTCGTCGGCCAGCGCGAGCGTCGCGCCTTGCGGCGTGCCGGCCTGCGCGACGCCCATGCTGCTGTCGCCGATCAGCCGCGCGCGCTGCGCGAGATAGGTCTTGTCGGTGAGGCTCGCCCAGTTGCCGCCCGGCAGCGGCGCGAAATCGGGATCGGCCACGTAGCGGGCGCGGTCCGCATACGCGAGGCGCCCGGCTTCGCTGAACAGGTGGGCGGCGAACGGTGTCGGCTCGTAGCCGACGTCGTTGCGCACCGGCTTCTGCGCGCCGATCTGCTGCCAGTCGGGCATCGCTTCGAGGATGCCGAGCATCTGCGCGATCGCGAGGCCGCCCGACGACGGCGGCGGCATCCCGCACACGACCGAGCGCCGGTAATCGGTACACAGCGGCGCACGCACCTTTGCCTTGTAGCGTGTGAGATCCTGCAGCGACAGCAGGCCCGGGTTGGTCGGATGCTTGCGCACCTTCGCGACGATGTCGCGCGCGATCGCACCGGTGTAGAACGCATTCGCGCCGTGGTCGGCGACCTGGCGCAGCACGGTCGCGAGCGCGGGGTTCTTCAGCACCGTGCCGGCCGCCTTCGGCGAGCCGTCCTTGTTGTAGAAGTACGCACGCGCGGCCGGATCGCTGCTCAGGTACTTGTCGTTCGCGATCAGCATCGCGAGGCGCGGGCTGATCGTGAAGCCGCGCTCGGCGAGCCGGATGGCCGGCTGGAACAGCCGGCGCCACGGCAGCTTGCCGTGTGCGCGGTGCGCGGCGTCGAGCATGCGCAGCACGCCCGGCGTGCCCACCGAACGCCCGCCGACGACACCTTCGTAAAAGCTCATCGGCTGGCCGGTCGGGCCGTAGAACAGCCGGTCGGTCGCGGCGGCCGGTGCGGTTTCGCGGCCGTCGTACGCCTGCGTCGACTTGCCGTCGAAATACAGCATGAAGGCGCCGCCGCCGAGCCCCGACGATTGCGGCTCGACCAGCGCGAGCACCATCTGCGTCGCGATCGCCGCGTCGATCGCGGTGCCGCCGGCCTTCAGCATGTCGTAGCCGGCTTGCGTCGCGAGCGGGTTCGCGGCCGCGATCATGAAGTGCTGCGAGGTCCAGCCCGGCTTGTCGGTCCAGCCGGACGACAGTTCGGGCGCATGAACGCCGGGCAGCGGGACGGCCGCGCCCGATGCGGCGGCGACCGGGACGACGGCGCCCGACGGCGCGGACGGGGACGTGCAGCCGGCGTTCAACGCGACGAGCGCGACGGCGGCGAGCAGCGTCCAGGGACGCGAATGCGGACGAATCCGGTCGAACATGGAACCCTCGGCAGCAGTGAATTCGAAGGAGAGCGGCGTTGACGTTGACATCGGTGCGGGCGCAAC
This sequence comes from Burkholderia sp. CpTa8-5, assembly GCF_017815045.1. NCBI lineage: Bacteria > Pseudomonadati > Pseudomonadota > Betaproteobacteria > Burkholderiales > Burkholderiaceae > Burkholderia > Burkholderia sp. CpTa8-5. Next base: position 114,080 of record NZ_JAGIQD010000012.1, on the reverse strand, counting down.
GGCGCTGCCCGCCCCGGCGCGCTATTGTCGCCGTGCGCCCGGCGGCTTGTCATCCGACAGGAAACCCTGACGCATCCCGCCGGGCCCGCCCCGGCCGGTCTTTCCGGCCTGTTCGAGGATGAACTCTATGAACGTCGACGTCGCGCGCGTGTGGTGGCGGTTCGGCATGTAGAGCATGTACATGTGGGTGCCGAAGATGCTGAGCCGGTACGCATCGAGCGACGTGACGACGGCGCCGTGCCGCAGGTCGTCCTGCATCACGTAGTCGGGCACGATGCCGACGCCGATCCCCGCGAGGATCGCCTGGCGCAGGAACAGGAAGTTCTCCGAAATCAGCGTCGGTTCGAGCAGCACCTCGTGGCGCTCGTCGCCGAGATACGCGGCGATTCGCAACTGCCGGCCCAGCACCGTCGCGGTGACGACGGGAGCTGCGGCCAGCGCACCGAGGCTCGAGGGCATCCCGTGCGCGGCCGCGAACGCGGGCGACGCGCATGCGACGTAGCGCACCGCGCCCATGTCGCGCGCGACGAGGTTCTGCGGCGGCTCGGACATCACGCGGATCGCGATGTCGACTTCGTCGCGCATCAGGTCTTCCACACGATTCTCGAACACGACGTCGAGCACGATGCCTGGATGCCGCCGCTTGAACGCGAGCAGCCAGTCGGACATCACCATCTGCCCGTAGCCGCTCGGCACCGACAGCCGCACGCGGCCCTGCAGGTCCTGGCCGAGCGTCGTCACCGATTCCTGCGCGGCGAGCAGTTCGTTGCGGATGCGCCGGCCGTGCTCGTACAGCTTCAGCCCGATCTCGGTCGGCTCCATGCGCCGCGTCGTGCGGCGCACGAGCTGTTGGCCGATCGAGCGTTCGAGCTGGTTCAAGCGGTAGCTGACGTTCGCGCGGCTCATCTTGAGTCGCTGCGCGGCTTTGCTGAGATTGCCGGCGTCGAGGATCTCGACGAGCAGCGTCAGCGCGTTCAGGTCCATGCGGGTGTCTCCTGATCCGTCCCGCTAACGAGCCGAAATAACGGGCCGAAACGGTTCGAAAGCATTCAATGTCAAGTCAGACTTGACAGCTTGTAAAGGCGTGCGGGAATTGTCAATGAATCTCGATCAATCGAGAATCGAGTCATGCCCGGCCACCGCGCCGGACCGTTGCCCGCCGAGCGGGAGCCCGCTCGCGAACCGGCGTCGCCCGCCGGCCTGGCGCGCGGCTCCGCCCGGCGCACCGCACCTGGAGACACGATGAATTCACCCGCTTCCCCCGAAACATCCGCCACCGGCGCCGTCACGCGCGAACGGCGCGACAAGGTGCTCGTCGTCACGATCGACCATCCGCCCGTCAACGCGCTGTCCGCCGACGTGCGGCGCGGCCTCGCCGACGCGATCGACGCCGCGCAGGCCGACGACGCGATTCGCGCGGTGCTGATCGTCGGCGCCGGCCGCAACTTCATCGCGGGCGCCGACATCCGGGAATTCGGCAAGCCGCCCGTGCCGCCGTCGCTGCCCGACGTGTGCGAGCGGATCGAATCGGGTGCCAAGCCGGTCGTGGTCGCGCTGCACGGCGCGACGCTCGGCGGCGGCCTCGAAGTCGCGCTGGCCGCCCATTACCGGCTCGCGGTGCCCGGCGCGAAGCTCGGGCTGCCCGAAGTGACGCTCGGCCTGCTGCCCGGCGCGGGCGGCACGCAGCGCGCGCCGCGCCTGATCGGCGCGAAGGCCGCGCTCGACCTGATGCTGACGGGCCGCCATGCGAGCGCCGACGAAGCGCTCGTGCTCGGCCTCGTCGATCGCATCGCGCACAGCGACGACACGCTCGCCGAAGGGCTCGCCTATGCGCAGGAACTCGTGTCGCTCGGCGCGCCGGTGCGCCGCACGCGCGACGCGCAGGGCCTGGCCGACCGCGCGGCCGCGCAGGCCGCGATCGACGCGGCGCGCGCGGAATTGCCGAAGAGGTCGCGCGGGCTCTTCTCGCCGGCGAAGATCGTCGACGCGGTCGAGGCCGCGCTCACGCAGTCGTTCGACGCCGGGATGAAGTACGAACGCAGCCTGTTCCTGCAGTGCATCGACAGCCCGCAGCGCGCGGGCCTCGTGCATGCGTTCTTCGCGGAGCGCGAAGCGGCGAAGGCGCCCGAGGCGCGGCGCGCGAGCGCACGGCCGGTCGAGCGGATCGGCGTGGTCGGCGGCGGCACGATGGGCGCGGGCATCGCGGTCGCGGCGCTCGACGCCGGGCTGCCGGTGACGATGATCGAGCGCGACGACGCGTCGCTCGCGCGCGGCCGTGCGCACGTCGAGAAGGTGTACGACGGCCTCGTCGCGAAAGGCCGGATGACGCCGGCCGCGCACGCGGCCCGGCTCGCGCGCTTCAAGGGCAGTACGTCGTACGACGCGCTCGCGCAGGCCGACGTCGTGATCGAGGCCGTGTTCGAGGACATGGCCGTGAAGCAGGCCGTGTTCACCGAGCTTGCGCGCGTGTGCAAGCCGGGGGCGGTACTCGCGACCAACACGTCGTATCTCGACATCGACGAACTGGCCGCGAGCATCGACCGGCCGGCCGACGTGATCGGCCTGCATTTCTTCTCGCCGGCCAACGTGATGAAGCTGCTCGAGATCGTCGTGCCGGCGCGCGTGAGCGCGGACGTCGTCGCGACCGCGTTCGCGCTGGCGAAGCAACTGAAGAAGACGCCGGTGCGCGCGGGCGTGTGCGACGGCTTCATCGGCAACCGGATCCTCGCCGTCTATCGCACTGCCGCCGACTACCTGATGGAAGACGGCGCGTCGCCGTACCAGATCGATCGCGCGGTGCGCGAATTCGGCTTCCCGATGGGCCCGTTTCAGGTGGTCGATCTCGCGGGCGGCGACATCGGCTGGGCGACCCGCAAGCGCCGCGCGGCGACGCGCGATCCGAACGCGCGCTACGTCGAGATTTCCGACCGGCTGTGCGAGCGCGGCTGGTTCGGGCAGAAGACCGGCCGCGGCTACTACCTGTATCCGGACGGCGCGCGCGTCGGCACGCCCGACCCGGAAGTCGACGCGATCGTCGCGGCAGAGCGTGCGAAGAAGGGCGTCACGCCGCGCACGTTCACCGATGACGAGATCCTGCGCCGCTACCTCGCCGCGATGATCAACGAAGGCGCGAACGTCGTGCACGAGAAGATCGCGCTGCGTCCGCTCGATGTCGACGCGGTGTTCCTGTACGGCTACGGCTTTCCGCGCTATCGCGGCGGCCCGATGCACTACGCGGACACGGTCGGCCTCGCGAACGTGCTCGCCGATATCCGCGCGTTCGCGAACGAAGATCCGCTGTTCTGGAAGCCGTCGCCGCTGCTCGTCGATCTCGTCGCGCGCGGCGCGGATTTCGCGAGCCTGAACCGCATCGACTGAACGCCCACCGCATTCGCCACGGACCCACGATGGACCTTAATTTCACTCCCGAAGAGGAAGCGTTCCGCACGGAAGTGCAGCGCTTCCTGCAAGCCGAACTGCCGGAGCGCATTGCGCGCAAGGTGAAGGGCGGCCTGCACCTGACGCGCGACGACATGCGCGAATGGCATGCGATCCTCAACGCGCGCGGCTGGCTCGCGAGTCACTGGCCGCGCGAATACGGCGGCCCCGGCTGGAGCGTCGCGCAGAAGTTCCTGTTCGACAACGAATGCGCGCTCGCCGGTGCGCCGCGCATCGTGCCGTTCGGCGTGAACATGCTCGGCCCCGTGCTGATCAAGTACGGCAGCGAAGCGCAGAAGCGCCACTGGCTGCCGCGCATTCTCGACGGTACCGACTGGTGGTGCCAGGGCTATTCGGAGCCGGGCGCCGGTTCCGACCTCGCGGCGGTGAAGACGAGCGCGGTGCGGGGTGTGGACGCGCAGGGCGATCACTACGTCGTGAACGGCCAGAAGACATGGACCACGCTCGGCCACTACGCGAACATGATCTTCTGCCTCGTGCGCACCGCGACCGACGTGCGCAAGCAGGAAGGCATCAGCTTCCTGCTGATCGACATGAACACGCCGGGCGTCGAAGTGCGCCCGATCATCACGCTCGACGGCGAGCACGAGGTGAACGAGGTGTTCTTCACCGACGTGCGCGTGCCCGTGGAGAACCTCGTCGGCGAAGAGAACCGCGGCTGGACCTACGCGAAATACCTGCTCACGTACGAGCGCACCAACATCGCCGGGATCGGCTTCTCGACTGCGGCCCTCGACCGGCTGCGCGCGGTCGCCGCGAAGGTCACGAAGAACGGCCGGCCGCTCGCCGACGATCCGTTCTTCGCGGCACGCGTCGCGCGCGTCGAGATCGAGCTCGAAAACATGCGCACGACCAACCTGCGCGTGCTGGCCGCGGTCGCGGGCGGCGGCGTGCCGGGCGCGGAAAGTTCGATGCTGAAGATCCGCGGCACGCAGATCCGCCAGGAGATCACCGCGCTGATGCGCCGCGCGATGGGGCCGTACGCGCAGCCGTTCGTCGACGACGCGCTCGACGCCGATTATGCCGGCGAACCGGTCGGCCCCGATGAAGCCGCGAGCGCCGCGCAGCAGTATTTCAACAACCGCAAGCTGTCGATCTTCGGCGGCTCGAACGAGATCCAGAAGAACATCATCGCGAAGATGATGCTCGGGCTGTAAGAGGGACGCGACGATGGATTTCCAGCACACAGAAGACCGCCGGATGCTGGCGGACACGTTGAACCGCTTCATCGCCGAACAGTACGCGTTCCCGGTGCGCGACCGCATCGCGCAGTCGGCCGAAGGCTTCGACCGCGCGATGTGGCAGCGCTTCGCCGAACTCGGCACGGTCGGCGCGCTGTTTGCCGAAGCCGACGGCGGCTTCGGCGGCGCGGGCTTCGACATCGCCGTGGTGTTCGAATGCCTCGGACGCGGGCTCGTCGTCGAGCCGTTCCTCGGCGCGCTGCTCGCGGGCCGTGCGCTGGCGCTCGCCGGCGGCGATGCGCATCGCGAGCGGCTCGCCGCGCTGATCGACGGCAGCGCGAGCGCCGCATTCGCGCACGACGAACCGGGCTCGCACTACGAGCTGACGACGGTGCGCACGCGCGCCGAACGGTCGGGCGACGGCTGGGTGCTGACGGGCGCGAAGGGCGTCGTCGACCAGGCCGCGCAGGCGGCGTTCTTCGTCGTCAGCGCGCGCGTGTCGGGCAACGACGACGACGCGGCCGGCATCGGCCTGTTCGTCGTGCCGGCCGATGCGCCGGGCGTGTCGCTGCGCGATTACAGGAAGATCGACGGCGGTCGCGCGGCCGAAGTGCGCTTCGAGCGTGTCGCGCTGCCGGCCGATGCCGCGCTCGGCGCGCCGGATGCACTCGACGGCGAAGCGGGCGCCGAACTGCTCGAACGCGTGCTCGGCTACGGGCTGCTCGCGCTGTCGGCGGAAGCGCTCGGCGCGATGGACGCCGCAAAGGCGCACACGCTCGACTACCTGCGCACGCGCAAGCAGTTCGGATTGCCGATCGGCAGCTTCCAGGCGCTGCAGCACCGGATGGCCGACCTGCTGCTCGAAGTCGAGCAGGCGCGTTCGGCGGTGATCAACGCGGCCGCGCAGCTCGATGCGCCGCGCGCGGTGCGCGAGCGCGCGCTCTCGGCGGCGAAATACAGCATCGGCCGGATCGGCACGCTGGTCGCGGAAGAAAGCATCCAGCTGCATGGCGGGATCGGGATGACGTGGGAGCTGCCGCTGTCGCATTACGCGAAGCGTCTCGTGATGATCGATCATCAGCTCGGCGACGAGGATCACCACCTCGCGCGCTACATCGCGCTGTCGAAACAATAAGCGCGGAAAACGCGAATGGAGGAGACGACGATGACGAACGACACGCGCGCGCTGCCGCTGGCCGGCGTGAAAGTGCTCGATTTCTCGCGCGTGCTCGCGGGCCCGTGGTGCGCGATGGTGCTCGCCGATTTCGGCGCGGAAGTGATCAAGGTCGAGCATCCGGCGCGCGGCGACGATACGCGCGACTGGGGGCTGCGGATCGGCGACACCGAGACCACCTATTTCAACAGCGTGAATCGCAGCAAGCGGTCGATCTGCGTCGACCTGCAGACGGAAGCCGGCCAGCGCATCGCGCGCGAGCTGGCCGCGCAGGCCGACGTGGTGCTCCACAACTTCAAGTGCGGCGGCGCGGAGAAGCTCGGGCTCGGCTACGACGCGCTGGCCGAACTGAATCCGCGGCTCGTGCATTGCGCGATCTCCGGCTACGACCGCTCGGGCCCGGAGGCCGTGCGGCCCGGCTACGACCTCGTCGTGCAGGGCGAGGCCGGGCTGATGGCGCTCAACGGCGAGGCTGGCCAGCCGCCGCTGAAGTTCGGCGTCGCGGCGGTCGACCTGTTCACCGGCATGTATTCGGCGCAGGCGATCCTCGCCGCGTTGTACGAGCGCCACGCGACCGGGCGCGGCCGGCGCATCGAGATGGCGCTGTTCGACTGCGGGCTGATGATCACCGCGTACTACGGGCTCGACGCGCTGCTGATGGGTGAGGACCCGCCCCGCTACGGCAACGCGCATCCGTCGATCGTGCCGTACGGCGTGTTCGACGCGGCCGACGGCCCGCTCGTGATCACGGTCGGCAACAACACGCAGTTCGCGCGTTTCTGCGATGCGATCGGGCGGCCCGATCTCGCCGCGGACGAACGCTACAGGACCAACCTTGGCCGCTCGGAGAATCGTGCCGGCCTGCTGCCCGAGATTCGCGGCGAACTCGCGCGCCGCTCGCGTGCGACGCTGCTGGCGGCGCTCGCCGAGGCGGGCATTCCGTGCGGCGAAGTGCTCGGATTGCACGAAGCGCTGACGTCCGAACGCGCGACCCGCGCCGGGCTTGTCACGCGGCAGCCGCATCCGGTCGCGGGCGGCGTCGACGTGCTCGCGCCGCCGTACCGCTTCGACGGCGCGCGGCTGCCGGTGCGCGGTGCGCCGCCGGTGCTCGGCGCCGATACGGACGCGGTGCTCGGCGGCTGGCTCGGGATGTCGGCGGAGGACGTCGCGCGGCTGCGGGCGGATCGCGTCGTGTAGATCGCTTGTTCCGCCGCGGCGCGGGCGGTGAGTCGACGCGCGCCGACCATGCCACGCAACACCGCTCGCCATGACGAGCCGGAAATGGAGACACCATGGAGCTTTCCGTCATCGAATCGGTCACGGCGCGCCGCGACTACCAGCAGCTCGTGCGGGCCCGGCGCCGCTTCAGCTTCACGCTGACGGCGCTGATGATCGCCACGTACTACGGCTTCATCCTGCTCGTCGCGCTCGCGCCGCACGTGCTCGCCGCGCCGCTGTACCGCGGCGCGACGACGACGGTCGGGATCGCCGCGGGCGTCGCGATCATCCTGGTCGCGATCGGCCTGACCGCGTGCTACGTGCTGCGCGCGAACCGTGCGTTCGACCGCCGCGTCGACGCGATCCTGCAACGTTCGTGACGGAGCCCGACATGCGATGCATTTCGAGCGCGCCCGGCGCGCTGGCCATCCTCGTTTCCCTCGTTTCCTCCACCGCCCATGCGACCGGCGTTGCCGGCCCGATGCCCGACAAGGTCGAGCTGAACCCCGTCGCGATCGGGATGTTCTTCGCGTTCGTGTTCGCGACGCTCGCGCTCACGCGCTGGGCCGCGCGCCGCACGCGCTCGACGCGCGACTTCTACACGGCCGGCGGCGGCATCACCGGGTTGCAGAACGGGCTCGCGATCGCCGGCGACTACATGTCGGCTGCGTCGTTCCTCGGGCTGTCCGGCATGGTATTCATGTTCGGCTTCGACGGGCTGATCTACTCGATCGGCTTCCTGGTCGGCTGGCCGTTCGTGATGTTCCTGATCGCCGAACCGCTGCGCAACCTCGGCAAGTTCACGTTCGTCGACGTCGTCGCGTACCGCTTCGCGCAGCGGCCGATCCGGCTGCTGACCTCGGCGAACGCGCTGACGATCGTCGTGCTGTACCTGGTCGTGCAGATGGTCGGCGCGGGCAAGCTGATCCAGCTGCTGTTCGGGCTGTCGTACGGCACGGCCGAGCTGATCGTCGGCGTGCTGATGGTCGTCTACGTGTTCTTCGGCGGGATGACCGCGACCACCTGGGTGCAGGTGATCAAGGCCGTGCTGCTGCTGTGCGGCGCGACGCTGCTCGCATTGCTCGCGCTCGGGGAATTCGGCTTCAGCGTCGACGAGATGTTCCGCCGCGCGGTGGCCGTGCATCCGGGCGCGCTGTCGATCATGGGGCCCGGCAAGCTGATCCGCGACCCGGCCAACGCGCTGTCGCTCGGCATCGCGCTGATGTTCGGCACGGCCGGCTTCCCGCACATCCTGATGCGCTTCTTCACGGTGCCGAACGCGAGGGAGGCGCGCAAGTCGGTGCTCTACGCGACCGGCTTCATCGGCTACTTCTACCTGCTGACCTTCGTGATCGGCTTCTCCGCGATCGTGCTGCTCGCGCAGCATCCGGAATTCTTCCGGCTCGGCGCGAACGGCACGTTCAACCTGACGCACGACCTGCTCGGCGGCTCGAACATGGTCGCGGTGAAGCTCGCGCAGGCGGTGGGCGGCAACTGGTTCTACGGGTTCATCGCGGCCGTCACGTTCGCGACGATCCTCGCAGTGGTCGCGGGGCTGACGCTCGCCGGCGCGACGACGATCTCGCACGACCTGTATGCGCAGATGTGGGCGCGCGGCAAGCCCGACGAGCGGCGCGAGATGCGCATCTCTCGCGCGGCGACGATCGGGCTGTCGGCCATTGCGATCGCGCTGTCGATCCTGTTCGAGCACGTGAACGTCGCGTTCATGGTCGGGCTCGTCGCGGCGGTGGCCGCGAGCGCCAATTTCCCGGTGCTCGCGATGTCGATCTTCTGGCGCGGGATGACCACGCGCGGCGCGGTGCTCGGCGGCGGCCTCGGCCTCGTGTCGGCGGTCGCGCTCACGGTGCTGTCGAAGTCGGTGTGGGTCGACGTGCTGCACCATGCGCATGCGCCGGTGTTCCTCGACAACCCGGCGCTGGTGTCGGTGCCGCTCGCGTTCGTCGGGATCGTGGTCGGCTCGCTCGCGGATCGCGGCGAACGCGCACGCCGCGAGCGCGACGCGTTCGCTCGGCAGGAGTTCTATGCGCAGACGGGCGTGCTCGCGAGCCGCGCCGTCCACCATTGATTCATCCGATGAAACGATGCATCCGTCCGGATCGCCGGACGGATATTTTCCGGAAATCCGGAATCCCGGATTTCCTTGCCTGCCGCATTATGGGAAATACAATGAAAACAACGGCTTGAGGGGTTCCGGAAACCTGGCATCGACCTTGCGATATAAAGCGCACGGCCATCCCCCGGCCGAACTACTACAGCAAGCAAGGAGACAACCGATGACCAATGCCTTCCTCCCCCTCCGGATGTCCTGAGGCATCGCTTGTTGCGGCACGGCAGCCGCGCGGGCGAATGCCTTTCCCCTGAGACATTCGCCTGCGCGCGTGACGCCGTTTCCACGGCTCATCTACTTCAGCAGGAAACATCGTGAAGAAGAAACCCTTCTACAAAGTGCTCTATGTGCAGGTGATTTTCGCCATCATCGTCGGCGTGATCCTCGGCCACTTCTACCCGTCGATCGCCACCGACATGAAGCCGCTCGGCGACGGCTTCATCAAGCTGATCAAGATGGTGATCGGTCCGATCATCTTCTGTACGGTCGTCACCGGCATCGCCGGCATGGAGGACATGAAGAAGGTGGGCCGCGTCGGCGGCAAGGCGCTGCTGTACTTCGAGATCGTGTCGACCTTCGCGCTGCTGCTCGGCCTCGCGGCCACGCACATCCTGCGTCCGGGCGTCGGCTTCAACATCGATCCGGCGACGCTCGACGGCAAGGCCGTCGCGTCGTACGCGGCGAAGGCGCACGGGCAGTCGACGGTCGACTTCCTGATGCACATCATCCCGAACACGATGGTCGACGCGTTCGCGCAGGGTGAAATCCTGCAGATCCTGCTGATCGCGCTGCTGTTCGGCAGCGTGCTCGCGCACCTCGGCGAGCGCGGCAAGGTCGTGACCGACTTCATCGACGGCCTCACGCGCGTGCTGTTCGGCATCGTGCACATCGTCACGAAGCTGGCCCCGATCGGCGCGTTCGGCGCGATGGCGTTCACGATCGGCAAGTACGGCGTCGGCTCGCTGGTGCCGCTGCTCAAGCTGATCGGCACGTTCTACCTGACGTCGGTCGTGTTCGTGCTGGTCGTGCTCGGCGCGATCGCGCGCTTCACCGGCTTCTCGATCATCCGCTTCGTGTCGTACATCAAGGAAGAGCTGCTGATCGTGCTCGGCACGAGCTCGTCGGAAGCCGCGCTGCCGCAGCTGATGGAAAAGCTCGAGAAGGCCGGCTGCTCGCGTTCGGTCGTCGGCCTCGTCGTGCCGACCGGCTATTCGTTCAACCTCGACGGCACCAACATCTACATGACGATGGCCGTGCTGTTCATCGCGCAGGCGACCAACATCGAACTGACGTGGATGCAGCAGCTCACGCTGCTGGCCGTCGCGATGCTGACGTCGAAGGGCGCGAGCGGCGTGACCGGCGCGGGCTTCATCACGCTCGCCGCGACGCTGGCCGTCGTGCCGACGATCCCGCTGTCGGGCATGGTGCTGATCCTCGGCATCGACCGCTTCATGAGCGAATGCCGTGCGCTGACCAACATCGTCGGCAACGGCGTGGCGACCGTCGTCGTGTCGGCATGGGAGAAGGAGCTCGACCGCAACAAGCTGCGCCAGGCGCTGAAGGGCGGCGGCGAAGTCGCGCCGACCGAGAAGACGGCCGGCGTCTGACCCGATGAGCGAGCAGGCGGCGGCGCTGCCCGCCGGCCGTGCGGCCCGCGGCGGCCGGGGCATCGACGAGCAGGCCTATGACACAATAGGCGATCCGCATCGCCAGGAAGCCTCGACCGTGACGCGCCGCCTGCTCATCCTCGTCGTGCTCGCCGCCGCGCTCGTTGCGGCGTGCGCGCTCACGTGGGCGATCACCTGGCAGCGCGGCGTCGCCGAGCTGCAGCGCAATGCCGCGGTGCGCGTCGACCGCACCACCAACGCGCTCAAGAGCACGCTCGACCGCTACGAATCGCTGCCTTATCTGCTCGGCAGCCATCCGTACGTACAGGATCTGCTCGCCGAGCCGAAGCGCGGCGACTACACCGCCCGCGTCAACCGCTATCTCGAAGACCTCAACGAACACGCGCACGCGACCGTCACCTACGTGATCGGCGCGGACGGCCTGTGCGTCGCCGCCAGCAACTGGCGTGCGCCCGACAGCTTCGTCGGGATCGAATACCGTTTCCGCCCGTATTTCCTCGATGCGATGAACGGCCGGGTCGGCCGCTTCTTCGGGATCGGCACGATCTCGCGCGATCCCGGCTACTACATCTCGCAGCCCGTGTGGCACGACGGCAAGATCGCGGGCGTCGTCGTCGTGAAGCTCAACCTCGAATGGTTCCAGGGCGCCGATGCGTCCGAGCCGCTCGTCGTCGTGGACGATCACGGCGTCGTGTTCCTGTCGTCGGTGCCCGCGTGGAAGTACCACACGCTGCGCCCGCTCACGGGGCCTGTGGCCGCATCGATCTACGAAACGCGCCAGTACGCGCAGCAACCGGTCACGCCGCTGCCGCTGCGCGTCGAGCAGACGCTCGGCGCCGATGCGGAAATCGTGCGCCTGGGCGCCGGCCGGCGCGCGCCGCGCTTTCTTGCCAGCAAGCGGCGGATCGGCGAGCCCGACTGGCAGCTCGTCACGCTCGCGCCGATCGCGCCGATCGATGCCGATGCGCGCAACGCGACGATCGTCACCGGCTTCGGCTTCGTGTCGGTCGCGCTGCTCGCGTTCTACTGGCGGATGCGCCGCGCCCGCGTGCGCGAGATGATCCGCGGCCGCGCGCTGCTGCAACAGGCGTACGCGGAGCTGAACCGGCGCGTCGAGGAGCGTACGGCCGACCTGTCGGAGGCGAACGAGCAGTTGCAGAAGGAAGTCGGCGACCGGATCCGCGCGGAGCAGGAACTGCGCGCCGCGCACGACGAACTGATCCAGGCGAGCAAGCTCGCCGCGCTCGGCCAGATGGCGGCCGGCATCACGCATGAACTGAACCAGCCGCTCGCGGCGCTGCGCAGCTTCTCGGACAACACGCGCGTGCTGCTCGATCGCAGCGAGCTGGCGGCCGCGCGCGAGAATCTCGAGGCGATTGCCGCGCTCACCGAGCGGATGGGCAAGATCACGAACCAGCTGAAGCTGTTCGTCGGCCGCGCGAAGCCGCGCAACGAGCAGGCGCTCGTCGTGCGCGCGCTGCGCAGCGTGCTGTCGCTGCTCGACGAACGCCTGCGCGGCGTCGCCCTCACGCTGACGCTGCAGGACGCGACCGTGTCGCCCGCGCAGGACGCGCCGCTCGATCTGGCGCGCGACTATCCGGAACTCGTCGCGCGCTGCGAGGACCTGCGCCTCGAACAGGTGCTGATCAACCTGCTCGGCAACGCGCTCGACGCGGTCGCCGGCGTCGCGGCGCCGGCCATCGAGGTGACGATCGCGGTGTCGGCCGCGACGCTCGCGGTCGAGGTGCGCGACAACGGCTCCGGCATCGCGCCCGATCTGCTGCCGCGCCTGTTCGAGCCGTTCTTCACGACCAAGGAAATGGGGCGCGGGCTCGGGCTGGGCCTTGCGATCTCGTCGTCGATCGCGAGCGACGCGGGCGGCGCGCTGACCGCACGCAACGCCCCGTCGGGCGGCGCGCTGTTCGTCTTGACGCTGCGTCGCGCCCGCACGCATCATCCGGACTCCGTGTCCGAGCCGGCGGGCTCGCATTAGCGCGAGCCCGCCGTAGGCCGCAGACCCGGTCGGCGAACGACCGGCATCAACGAGCGCCGCGCGCGAGCGCTGCGCCTGTCAGGAGCAAGTGACCAAGATGGCCAACCGGCTGCAAGTGATCTATATCGAGGACGATGCGCTCGTGCGCCGGGCGAGCGTGCAGAGCCTTCAACTGGCGGGCTTCGACGTCGCCGGCTTCGAATCGGCCGAGGCGGCCGAGAAGGCGATCGTCGCGGATACCGCCGGCGCGATCGTCAGCGACATCCGGCTGCCCGGCGCGAGCGGGCTCGACGTGCTTGCGCAGTGCCGCGAGCGCGTGCCGGACGTGCCGGTGATCCTCGTCACCGGGCACGGCGACATCTCGATGGCCGTGCAGGCGATGCGCGACGGCGCGTACGACTTCATCGAAAAGCCGTTCGCGGCCGAGCGCCTGATCGAGACGGTGCGCCGCGCGCTCGAGCGCCGCGAGCTCGTGCTCGAGAACCACGCGCTGCGGCGCGAGCTGGCTGGACAGAACGTCGTCGCGCCGCGCATCATCGGCCGCAGCCCCGCGATCGAGCAGGTGCGCAAGCTGATCGCGAACGTCGCGCCGACCGACGCGTCGGTGCTGATCAACGGCGACACGGGCGCCGGCAAGGAGCTGATCGCGCGCAGCCTGCACGAGCTGTCGCCGCGCCACGACAAGCCGTTCATTGCGGTGAATTGCGGCGCGCTGCCCGAGCCGATGTTCGAATCGGAGATGTTCGGCTACGAGCCCGGTGCGTTTACCGGCGCCGCGAAGCGGCGCGTCGGCAAGCTCGAATACGCGTCCGGCGGCACGCTGTTCCTCGACGAAATCGAAAGCATGCCGCTCGCGCTGCAGGTGAAGCTCTTGCGCGTGCTGCAGGACGGCGTGCTCGAGCGGCTCGGCTCGAACCAGCCGATCCGCGTGAACTGCCGCGTGGTCGCAGCCGCGAAGGGCGACATGAGCGAGCTCGTCGCGGCCGGCACGTTCCGGCGCGACCTGCTGTACCGGCTCAACGTCGTGACGATCGCGCTGCCGCCGCTCGCCGAGCGCCGCGAGGACATCGTGCCGCTGTTCGAGCACTTCATGCTCGATGCGGCCGTGCGCTACGGGCGGCCCGCGCCGGTGCTCACCGACCGGCAGCGCGCGAGCCTGATGCAGCGCGACTGGCCGGGCAACGTGCGCGAGCTGCGCAACGCGGCCGACCGCTTCGTGCTCGGCGTGGCCGACATGCCGCCGGAAACGGGCGCCGGCGACGACGCCGACAACGACCAGACGCTGAAGGAGCGCATCGAGCAGTTCGAGCGCGCGGTGATCGCCGAGGCGCTGAACCAGACGGGCGGCGCGGTCGCGGCGACGGCCGACCGGCTGCATGTGGGCAAGGCGACGCTGTACGAGAAGATGAAGCGCTACGGGCTGTCGGCGAAAGGCGAAACCGAGCGCTGAAAAGCAAACGGACCGCAGTGCGGTCCGTTTCGCGGAGCAGGGCGCGGCGTGCGGCCCTGCGAGTCCTGTCGTGCGGCGCTCAGGCCGCGTTGCCGTCGAGCGCCTTCTTGAGCAGCGCGTCGAGTTCCGCGAATTGCGGCGCGCCGACGTAGCGCTTCAGGATCTTGCCGTCCTTGTCGACGACGAAGGTCGTCGGCGTGAGCTGCACGTTGCCGAACTGCTTCGCGACGCTGCCGTCGTCGAGCGCGACCTTGAACGGCAACTGACGCGTCTGCGCGTAGTTCGCGACGTACATCGGCGGATCGTAGTTCATCGCGACCGCGACGAATTCGAGCCCCTGACCCTTGAAGCGATTGTAGGTATCGACCATCTGCGGCATTTCCTGCATGCAGGTCGCGCAGCTCGTCGCCCAGAAGTTCACGAGATAGACCTTGCCTTTCAGGTCGCCGCCGGTCGAGACCTTCTGGCCCGACAGCAGCGTGAAGGTCGCGTCCGGCACGCTGGACTTGCCGTTGAACGCGAAGAAGCCGGCGACGGCGATCGCCGCGACGACGGCGGCCGCGACGAGGTAGCGGACGGGGCCGGTGCTGCGGCGGGCGGGAGGCGTGGTGTTCATCTTGGTGCTCTCGGGGTCGATGACGCGGATCGATGCAAAGGACGTCGAAATTCGGCGCTTATTTTAGCGCGAATGCGGCGTGTGCATCGGCGGCGGCCGCGCATCCCCCGTTTCAGGTTCGGTGGATAATCGCCGTTTTGCCTGCCGCGATCCATGCCATGCCGAAGGACGTCACCGATTCGTTGCGCCCCCTTTTTCGCCCGCTGCGGCACTTCGCCGCGCTCGCCTGCGTGAGCGCCGCGCTGGCCGCGTGCTCGCCGTCGTACGACTGGCGCACGCTGCACAACGACGCCGGCTACACGATCGACCTGCCGGCGAAGCCGACCGTCGAGGAGCAGCCGGTCGCGCTCGGCGGCAAATCGATGCCGATGCGGATGCAGGCCGCGCACGTCGACGGCGCGGTATTCGCGGTCGGCACGCTGACGTTGCCGGACGATCGCGACGACACACGGCGCGCGGCGCTCGACTTCCTGCGCGCGGGACTGTCGCGCAACCTCGAAGGCACGCCGCAGACGGCGTCGGTGCCGGTGCCGCTCGCCGCCGGCGGCGCGGTGAACGGGCTCGAACTGCGCATCGCGGGCGCGGCCGCCGGCGGCGATCGCGCGCGCAAGACGATCGTCGCGCGGCTTGCCGCGCGCGGCCGGCACGCGTACCAGGCCGTCGTGATCGCCGACGGGCCGCTCGCGCAGGAGCAGCTCGACCAGTTTTTCGGCTCGTTCAAACTCGATTGACGGTGGCCGGCGAGGGCGCTCAGACACGCGGTGACAACTGAAAGTTCATTCGCAGCTTTCGACGCTAATCGCCGGATTTTGCGAGAGTTTTTCGACTATCCACAGCGCATGTGGATAACTTTGTTGAAAAGTCGCGCGTATTTCCCGCAAAGCCGCGCCGGACGGCCTTCCGGCTCGTTTGGTCGCCCGTTCGACGTTTGAGAAAAATCAATTAAAACAACAGGATACGAATTCGGTCCGGCAAAGGCCGCGGCGAGCCGCGATCCGGGGCCGGATGAGTGGAATTGTGTATAAGTCAAGTCTTGACAGCCTGATTTTGTCCTCCTCGCGCACTCACAGTGCCGTCAGCGCACGCCGGTAGCGGATCGCCTCGGCGATCTGCGCGGCCGTCGGCAGCGGGTCGCCGGCCAGGTCGGCGATCGTCCGCGCGACTTTCAGCACGCGGAAATACGCGCGCGCCGACCAGCCGAAGCGCTCGCCGGCCTCGCGCAGCAGCCGCTCGCCCTCGTCGGTCGGCCGGCACAGGTCGTCGGTTTCGCGGCCGCTCAGCATGTGATTCGTCTTGCCCTGCCGCTCGAGTTGCAGCGCCCGCGCCTGTGCGACGCGGGCGGCGACCGCCGCGCTCGGCTCGCCGGGCGCCGTCGCGCGGGTCGCGAGTTCGGCCGGCGACAGCGCGGGCAGGTCGATCTGGATGTCGATGCGGTCGAGCAGCGGCCCCGACAGCTTGCGCAGATAGCGCGCGGCCACGTCCGGCGAGCAGCGGCAGCGTCCGGACGGATCGCCGTGCCAGCCGCACGGGCACGGGTTCATCGCGGCGATCAGCTGGCACGCGGCAGGGAAGTCGGCCTGCTGCGCCGCGCGCGAGATCGTGATGCGGCCGGCTTCGAGCGGCTCACGCAGCATTTCCAGCACGTGCCGGTCGAATTCCGGCAGTTCGTCGAGAAACAGTACGCCGAGGTGCGCGAGCGTGATTTCGCCCGGCTGCGGCGGATTGCGGCCGCCGACCAGCGCGGCGGCGCTCGACGAGTGATGCGGCGAACGGAACGGCCGGCGGCGCCACTGCGCAGGCGAGAAGCCGAGCCGGCTCGCGGACAGCAGCGCGGCCGAGGTCAGCGCCTCGTCATCGGTCAGCGGCGGCAGCAGCCCGGCGAGGCGCGCGGCCAGCATCGACTTGCCGGCCCCGGGTGGGCCGACCATCAGCATGTGATGCCCGCCCGCGGCCGCGACTTCCAGCGCACGCCGCGCGCCGCGCTGGCCGACGACGTCCGCGAGGTCGGGCGCGGCGGGCGCCGGCAGGCCGTCGAGACAGGGCGTCGCGACCGGCGTGAGCCGTCCGTCCGGCGCATCGGCGAGGTGCGCGCACAGCGCGGGCAGGTCGCGCGCACCGAATACGGTCACGCCCGGCACGAGCGCGGCCTCGGCGGCGCTGTCGAGCGGCAGGTACAGCTCGGGCGGACGCGATGCCGCGACGGAATCGCGCGGTGCGCCGGCATTCAGGCCCGCGCCGCCGACGACGCCCGCGCCGCATGCGTCCGCCCGCCAGTCCCGCGCGGCGCCGCACGCCATCGCGAACGCGCCGCGCATCGGCCGCAGCGCGCCGGTCAGCGACAGCTCGCCCGCGAATTCGCGGCCGGCCAGCGCGTCGGCCGGGATCTGGCCGTTCGCGGCGAGGATGCCGAGCGCGATCGGCAGGTCGAAGCGGCCGGATTCCTTCGGCAGGTCGGCCGGCGCGAGATTGACGGTGATACGGCGCACCGGGAATTCGAATCCGCAGTTCTGCAGCGCGGCGCGTACGCGCTCGCGGCTTTCGCGGACTTCGAGATCGGGCAGCCCGACGATCGAGAACGACGGCAACCCGTTGGCGAGATGGACTTCGACGGTGACGTCCGGCGCGCGGCCGGAAGCGGGCGCGCGACTGCGCACCACGGCGAGCGACATGGCGAGGCTCCTGCATGACAGGCGGCGACGGCCGTTCGGGGCCGCATGCCGCGGGAATCGGAGAAATCGGTGCGCGCTTGCCGGCGTGGCGCGGGGAAAGAACGAGGTGTTGCGAACGACGAACAGCGATGGACTGCGAAGAGCGATGGACTACGAAGAGCGGAGGGTGCAGCGAAGAACGACGGACGACGAAGCGGGGCGGAACGGCTTCGGGTGGCGGGCGCAGGCCGCACGACGCGGCCCGCGCCCGGACCTTGCGGCCGGGTAGGGCGTCAGGCCTGCGGGGCGGCGAGCTTCTGCTCGAGTTCCGCGACGCGCTTTTCGAGTTCCTCGAGCCGTACGCGGGTGCGGGCGAGCACCTGTGCCTGGGTGTCGAATTCCTCGCGCGTGACGAGGTCGAGCTTCGAGAAGCCTTGCGACAGCATGGCCTTCACGTTGCGCTCGACGTCCTTGGCCGGCGAGTTTTTCAGCAAATCGCTGACGCGCGACTGCAGATCGTTGAAAACGTCGCTGGGTTGCTTCATGTGATTCCCCTTCCTTGCACAAAAAATGTGCATCTTCAGTTGCGTACGTGCCCATGATGCACGCATGACCGGAAATGGTGCGCGCGGGGCGCGAATTCCGGGCATGGCGCCCGCATGGGTGAATGGCCCGGCGATCCGGGACGTGCGTGCACTCTAGCAACGATCCTTTCGCCGCGCCAGCAAACCGGCCGATGTTGGCCATTCGGCCGGGCTTCGGCGCCTTACACCGCGGGATATGACCCCGCTCCGGAGCCCTTCGAGACGGTGTTCGGGCCAACATGGCATGCGAGTTGCTGAGAAGAGTCCGTTACAACATTCCAACTCTATTCGACGGGACAACCCAGCGAGAGGACTTCATGAAACTCATTACCGCAATCATCAAGCCGTTCAAGCTCGATGAGACGCGCGAGGCGCTGTCGGCGCTTGGCGTCTCCGGCATCACGGTGACGGAGGTGAAAGGGTTCGGGCGCCAGAAGGGGCATACCGAGCTGTACCGCGGCGCCGAATACGTGGTCGATTTCCTGCCGAAGATGAAGATCGAGGCGGCCGTGTCCGACGATCTCGTCGACCAGGCGGTGGAAGCGATCGAGCGGGCCGCGCGCACGGGCAAGATCGGCGACGGCAAGATCTTCGTCACGCCGATCGAACAAGTGATCCGGATTCGCACCGGGGAGACAGGCGCGGACGCGCTGTAACAGAACAGACAAGACAAGCGACAAGAGGAAACCCAAGATGCGCAAACTTCTGATGTCCCTGCTGATGGCCGGCTCGCTGATCGCGGCCGGCGTCGGTTCCGCGCTCGCGGACGACGCGGCGTCCGCCGCGGCTGGTTCCACCGCGGCTGCTTCGGCACCCGCCGCCACGGCTTCCGACGCATCGGCTGCCGCAGCCCCGGCCGCTTCGGCGCCGGCCGCCGACGCATCCGCCACCGCCGCTGCCGCACCGGCTTCGGGCGCGACCGACGCATCGGCTGCCGCCGCCGCGTCCGCGCCGGCCGCCCCGGCTGCGCCCACCGCCCCGTTCTCGGTCGATTCGTCGAAGATCAGCGCGGGCGACACCGCGTGGATGCTGACGTCCACCGCGCTCGTGCTGTTCATGACGATCCCCGGCCTCGCGCTGTTCTACGCGGGCATGGTCCGCAAGAAGAACGTGCTGGCAACCGTGATGCAGAGCTTCGCGATCACCGCGGTGATCACGGTGCTGTGGACGGTGGTCGGCTACAGCCTCGCGTTCACGCCGGGCAACGGCTTCATCGGCGGCCTGTCGCGCGTGTTCCTGCACGGCATGAACTACATCAAGGGCGACAAGGCGACCACGCTGACCGTCAGCCACCTCGCGTCGACGATTCCGGAATCGGTCTACTTCGTCTACCAGATGACGTTCGCGATCATCACGCCGGCGCTGATCTGCGGCGCGTTCGCCGACCGGATGAAGTTCTCGGCGATGCTCGTGTTCATGACGCTCTGGTCGCTGATCGTCTATGTGCCGATCGCGCACATGGTGTGGGAGCCGACCGGCTGGCTGTCGGCCGACGGCGTGCTCGACTTCGCGGGCGGCACGGTGGTGCACATCAACGCCGGTATCGCGGGCCTCGTGTCGTGCCTCGTGCTCGGCAAGCGCGTCGGCTACGGCCGCGAATCGATGGCGCCGCACAACCTGGTGCTGACGATGATCGGCGGCTCGATGCTGTGGGTCGGCTGGTTCGGCTTCAACGCGGGTTCCGCGGTCGCGGCCGACGGCCGTGCCGGCTTCGCGATGCTGACGACGCAAGTCGCCACCGCGTGCGCGGCGCTCGGCTGGATGTTCGCCGAGTGGATCGCCAAGGGCAAGCCGTCGGTGCTCGGCATCGTGTCGGGCGCGGTCGCGGGTCTCGTGGCGATCACGCCGGCAGCCGGCTTCGTCGGCGTACCGGGTGCGCTCGTGATCGGCATCGCGGCGGGCGTGATCTGCTTCTGGTCGGCGACGTGGCTCAAGTCGAAGCTCGGCTACGACGATTCGCTCGACGCGTTCGGCGTGCACGGCATCGGCGGGATTCTCGGCGCACTGCTGACCGGCGTATTCGCGGTCAAGGACATCGGCGGCTTCGACGGCAGCCTGCTGCTGCAGGCGAAGGGCGTGCTGATCACGCTGGTCTACAGCGGCGTGCTGAGCTTCGTGCTGCTGAAGCTGATCGACCTGACGATCGGCCTGCGCGTGACGGAAGAGGAAGAGCGCGAAGGTCTCGACGTGATCCTGCACGGCGAGCACGTGGAATAAGTCACACGAATCAATGGCGGGCCGCCGCGCAGACGGCGCCCGCCCCGAATGAGCGCAGCGACTTCGACCCGCCCACCCGGCGGGTTTTTTTTCTCCTGTCACCCACTGCCGTAGCGGATAACCCTTCACGCTATCGGGTCAATAGCCGAAAACTTCCTCGTAACCCTTGCGAAGCCGGGAACAATCCCCAAATGGGCAAGGCAATTGCTCTACAATCTTCATTCTCCCGCTCGCGAGTGATTCATGGTTCCCCACCTCGTTACCGCGTTGAACGGTCCGCTGCTCGAACTCGAGCAGAAGATCCTCGACGCGACGCCTGCGATCGAACGCTGGTTCAGGCTCGAATGGCAGGAACACACCCCGCCGTTCTATTGTTCGGTGGACCTGCGCAATGCCGGCTTCAAGCTGGCGCCCGTCGACGCGAACCTGTTTCCCGGCGCGTTCAACAATCTGCCGTCCGAAGTGCTGCCGCTCGCCGTGCAGGCCGCGATGGCCGCGATCGAGAAGATCTGCCCGGACGCGAAGAATCTGCTCGTGATTCCCGAGCTGCCGACCCGCAACGCGTTCTACCTGGAAAACGTCGCGCGGCTCGCGACGATCATGCGCCAGGCCGGCCTGCACGTGCGCTTCGGTTCGCTCGACCCCGGCATCACCGACATGACGCCGATCACGCTGGCCGACGGCCAGAAGATCGTGCTCGAACCGCTCGAGCGTTCGCAGCGCCGCCTCGGCCTGAAGAATTTCGATCCGTGCTCGATCCTGCTGAACAACGACCTGTCGGCCGGCATCCCGGCCGTGCTGGAAAACCTGCACGAGCAATATCTGCTGCCGCCGCTGCACGCGGGCTGGGCCGTGCGCCGCAAGTCGACGCACTTCGCGTGCTACGACGACGTCGCGAAGAAGTTCGCGAAGATGGTCGGCGTCGATCCGTGGATGGTGAATCCGTATTTTGCGCACGTGGAAGGCGTCGACTGGCAGGCGCATGAAGGCGAGCAGGCGCTCGCGGACGCGATCGACGGCGTGCTGAAGAAGATCGCGCGCAAGTATCGCGAATACGGGATCAGCGAGAAGCCGTACGTCGTCGTGAAGGCCGACGCGGGCACCGCGGGCCGCGGCGTGATGACCGTGCACGACGCGGCCGAGATCGGCCGCATGACGAAGGCCGAGCGCGCGCAGATGGCCGAATCGAAGGCCGGCCTCGCGGTGCGCGACGTGATCGTGCAGGAAGGCGTCTACACGTTCGAGCGCGTCGGCGACGAAGTGGCCGAGCCGGTCGTGTACATGATCGACCGCTACGTGGTCGGCGGCTTCTACCGCACGCACGGCGGCCGCGAGCGCGACCAGAACCTGAACGCGCCCGGCATGCATTACGTGCCGCTCGGCTTCGAGCACACCGCGCTGCCGGATGCAGGCGCCAAGCCGGGCGCCGCGCCGCCGAACCGTTTCTACATGTATGGCGTGGTCGCGCGGCTGTCGCTGATTGCGTCGTCGATCGAACTGGAAAAGACCGACCCCGAAGCCATCCAGGTGTAACGGACCTTCGCTACGTACAGGACCCGCATGGACATTCTTTTTATCGCCGACCCGCTCGAGCGTTTCAAGATCTACAAGGATTCGACCTACGCGATGATGGCGGAGGCCGCCCGGCGCGGGCATGCGGTGTACGCGTGCGAACCGCGCCATCTCGCGTGGACGGGCTCGGCGGTCGAGGCCGACGTGCGGCGCATCACGTTCGTCGGGGAACTGGACGACCTGCATCGCGACACCTGGTTCGAAGCCGGCGCGGTCGACGCGCGCCGTCTCGAATCGTTCGGCGCGGTGCTGATGCGCAAGGATCCGCCGTTCGACATGGAATACGTGACGTCGACGTGGCTGCTCGAGCTGGCCGAGCGCGCCGGCGCACGCGTGTTCAACAAGGCGCAGTCGATCCGCGATCATTCGGAGAAGCTCGCGATCGGCGAGTTTCCGCAGTTCGTCGCGCCGACGCTCGTCACGCGCGACGCGCAGCGTCTGCGCGCGTTCCACGCCGAGCACGGCGACGTGATCCTGAAGCCGCTCGACGGGATGGGCGGGATGGGCGTGTTCCGCGTGAAGCCGGACGGCATGAACCTCGGCTCGATCGTCGAGATGCTGAGCCACGACGGCACGCGCTCGGTGATGGCGCAGAAGTTCATTCCCGAGATCAAGGCCGGCGACAAGCGCATCCTGCTGATCGGCGGCGAGCCGGTGCCGTATTCGCTCGCGCGGATTCCGCAGGGCAGCGAGGTGCGCGGCAATCTGGCCGCGGGCGGGCTCGGCGTCGCGCAGCCGCTCACACCGCGCGATCGCGAGATCGCCGACACGCTGGGGCCGGTGCTCGCGTCGCGCGGGCTGCTGCTGGTCGGGCTCGACGCGATCGGCGACTGGCTGACCGAGGTGAACGTCACGAGCCCGACGTGCTTCCGCGAGATCATGGAACAGACGGGCTTCGACGTCGCCGCGATGTTCATCGACGCGCTGGAGCGTGCGGCCGCGTAGGCCGCCTCCCGCGCAACTCCGGCGGCGGCCGCGCAGGTCCCCCGTCGCCGGAGCAGCTTGACCGGCCTGCTACAATGCCCGCTTGCCCGGTGCCGTGATCGGCGCACCGAAGGCCCGGCGGTCGGGCCGACACTGTTGCAAGGCTGAACATGAAACGTTCCCCATACTCGCTACGCTCATTGCCCCGCCGCGGGGTATCGGCCCGCCAGGGGCGGCCGGGAGCGATCTGACATGGCCGGGATCCTGATCATCGCGCACGCGCCGCTCGCCACCGCGCTGCGGGACTGCATCGCGCACATCTACGGCGGCGTGCCCGCCCGCATCGGCTGCATCGACGTGATGGCCGACAGCGATCCGGCCCAGGTGATGGCGTTCGCGCACGCGGAACTTGCGCGGCTGCGCGAAGAGAACGGCGTGGTCGTGCTGACCGACATGTACGGCGCGACGCCCGCGAACATCGCGGGCCAGCTCGCGAAGCTCGACAACGTGCGCGTGCTGGCCGGCGTGAACCTGCCGATGCTCGTGCGGGCCGTCTGCTACCGCACCGTGCCGCTCGACAAGCTGGTCGACAAGGCGCTGTCCGGCGGCGCGAAGGGCGTCCACGAGGTGTCGTCCGGCACGCCGCCGCCGCCGAGCGAAACCGGCTGCGGCCAGTGCGCGCCGATTCCGCCCGAACCGCAGCCGCGCACCGAATCGCCCTGAGCCTCCGTCTCCGTTTTTCGTTTTAGACCGACCCGCCTGCGCGCGCCGCCGGCGGTCCCGACCGATCCGACCGAGAATCATGCTTCAACAAGAAACCACCATCGTCAATAAATTGGGGCTCCATGCGCGCGCATCGGCCAAGCTTACGCAACTGGCCGGCAACTTCCAGTCGGAAGTCTGGATGACACGCAACGGGCGCAAGATCAATGCGAAGAGCATCATGGGCGTGATGATGCTGGCGGCCGGCATCGGCAGCACCGTGACGATCGAGACCGAAGGTCCCGACGAGCGGGAAGCGATGGACGCGCTGCTGAAGCTGATCGCCGACAAGTTTGGCGAAGGCCAGTGATCGCGACGCGCGATCGTTGCCGTTTCCAGTCGGAATGCCGCGGATGTCGCGGCATTTTTTTCGTCGGAAGCATTGATGCGAAATGCGCAATGCTGCGCTGCATGCAGTCAACAGGGAGTCGCGGAATTTATAATCGCTAACCGGGGTCATAAGCGCATCGCAGCAGTGTGCCGCGGCTTTACTTGTACAGAGGAGGTGCGCGTGTCCTTCACGCTGCATGGCATTCCCGTCTCACGAGGTATCGCGATCGGGCGAGCGTACCTGATCGCGCCGGCGGCGCTCGACGTCGCCCATTACCTGATCGAGGTCAACCAGACCGACGCCGAGGTCGAGCGGTTCCGCACGGCGCTCGACGTCGTGCGTCGCGAGCTCGAAGCGCTGCGCGCCGACCTGACCGACGACACGCCGAGCGAAGTCGGCGCATTCATCGACGTCCACACGATGATCCTGAGCGACGAGATGCTCGTGCAGGAAACCATCGACCTGATCCGCACGCGCCGCTACAACGTCGAATGGGCGCTGACCGAGCAGCTCGAACTGCTCACGCGCCATTTCGACGACATCGAGGACGAATACCTGCGCGAGCGCAAGGCCGACATCGAGCAGGTGGTCGAGCGCGTGCTGAAGGCGCTCGCCGGCGCGCCGTCCGCGTCGCAGGCGCTCGATCGCGCGGCCCGCAACGGCACGAACGAGATGATCGTCGTCGCGCACGACATCGCGCCGGCCGACATGATGCAGTTCAAGACGCAGTCGTTCCAGGCGTTCGTCACCGATCTCGGCGGCCGCACGTCGCACACGGCGATCGTCGCGCGCAGCCTCGGCATTCCGGCCGCGGTCGGCGTCCAGCATGCGAGTTCGCTGATCCGCCAGGACGACCTGATCATCGTCGATGGCGACCAGGGCATCGTGATCGTCGATCCGGCGCCGATCGTCCTCGAGGAATACTCGTATCGCCAGTCCGAGAAGCTGCTCGAGCAACGCAAGCTGCAGCGCCTGAAGTTTTCGCCGACGCAAACCTTGTGCGGCACGAAGATCGACCTGTACGCGAACATCGAGTTGCCCGACGACGCGAAGGCGGCCGTCGAGGCCGGCGCGGTCGGCGTTGGTCTGTTTCGCTCCGAGTTCCTGTTCATGCATCAGAAGGCGATGCCGGAAGAGGAGGAGCAGTTCGCCGCATACAAGCGCGCCGTCGAGTGGATGAAGGGCATGCCGGTGACGATCCGCACGATCGACGTCGGCGCCGACAAACCGCTCGAGGCGCTCGACGAAGGCTACGAAACGGCGCCGAACCCGGCGCTCGGGCTGCGCGCGATCCGCTGGAGCCTGTCCGAGCCGCAGATGTTCCTCACGCAGTTGCGCGCGATCCTGCGCGCGTCCGCGTTCGGCCAGGTGAAGATCCTGATCCCGATGCTCGCGCATGCGCAGGAGATCGACCAGACGCTCGACCTGATCCGCGAGGCGAAACGCCAGCTCGACGACGCGGGGCTCGCATACGATCCGAACGTGCGCCTCGGCGCGATGATCGAGATTCCGGCCGCGGCGATCGCGCTGCCGCTGTTCCTGAAGCGCTTCGATTTCCTGTCGATCGGCACGAACGACCTGATCCAGTACACGCTTGCGATCGATCGCGCCGACAACGCGGTCGCGCACCTGTACGACCCGCTGCATCCGGCCGTGCTGCACCTGATCGCGTACACGTTGCGCGAGGCGAAGCGCGCGGGCGTGTCGGTGTCGGTGTGCGGGGAGATGGCGGGCGACCCGGCGCTCACGCGCCTGTTGCTCGGGATGGGGCTCACCGAGTTCTCGATGCACCCGAGCCAGTTGCTCGTCGTGAAGCAGGAGATCCTGCGCGCGCACCTGAAGGCGCTCGAGAAGCCGACGGCCGACGTGCTGGCTGCGTTCGAGCCGGAAGAAGTGCAGGCGGCGCTGCAGCGGCTGTCGGTCGCCGAGCCGCGCGCGGATGCGGCCGCGTAGGCGTTTTCGCCGCCGCTAACGGTAGAGAAGTGTCACGCATGCGCGCTCTGGCGCATGCCCGTCGCGCGTCAGTGCCGGCCCCCGCACACGGGGCAGTCGGCCTGGCGCGCGATCTTCATCGTCGTCCATTCCATTCGCAGCGAATCGAGCATCATCAGCCGCCCGCTGAGCG
This sequence comes from Burkholderia sp. CpTa8-5, assembly GCF_017815045.1. Classification (NCBI taxonomy): domain Bacteria; kingdom Pseudomonadati; phylum Pseudomonadota; class Betaproteobacteria; order Burkholderiales; family Burkholderiaceae; genus Burkholderia; species Burkholderia sp. CpTa8-5. The sequence continues at coordinate 88,070 of NZ_JAGIQD010000012.1, read as the reverse complement.
TCTTGCCGATGCCGCCGATCACGCGCAGCGCCTCGGCCGCCTGCATCGCGCCGATGATCCCGACGGTCGGCGCGAACACGCCCATCGTCGCGCACGCGACTTCCTCGAACGGCTGGTCTTCCGGGAACACGCACGCATAGCAGGGCGCGGCTGCGTCGCGGAAATCGAACGTGCTGATCTGGCCGTCGAAGCGCAGCGCGGCGCCCGACACGAGCGGCACGCCGTGCGCGACGCATGCGCGGTTGATCGCATGCCGCGTCGCGAAGTTGTCGGTGCAGTCGAGCACGACGCTCGCGTGCGGCACGTGCGCATCGAGCCACGCGTCGTCGACGCGCGCCGCGACCGCGTTCACCGTCACCTCGGGATTCAGCTGCGCGAGCGCGTCGCGCCCCGATTCGACCTTGCTGCGGCCGACCGACGCCGTCCCGTGCAGGATCTGCCGCTGCAGGTTCGTGAGGTCGACCGTATCGGCGTCGACGAGCGTGAGTGTGCCGACCCCCGACGCCGCGAGATACATCGCGGCCGGCGAGCCGAGGCCGCCCGCGCCGACGACGATCGCATGCGCATCGAGAAAGCGCTGCTGCGCGTCGATGCCGATTTCGTCGACGAGGATGTGGCGGGAATAGCGAAGGAGTTGATCGTCGTTCATGGGGAATCGTGAGCGAGGCGGGCGGACGTTCGTTATTTTAGGCGCGCATGAAAAACGGGCCATCGCGGTCTTCCCGCGATGGCCCGTTGGATGCCGCCCGGCGCTTACTGCGGCGCCGACGCGGGCTTCGGTGCGGAAGCCGGCTTCGCGGCGCTCGCGCCCGATGCCTTCGCCGCCGTGGCGGCCTTGGCGGCCGGGCCCTTCGTCGTGCTCTCGGCGAGCAGCGACTTCGACGCCTGGACCGGCTTGCCTTCGAGCTTGTTGAGCGCCTGCTGCATCATGAAGTCGTCGGCGCTGCCGAACTCGATCGGCTTGCGATCGCGATCCTTCTGGCGTTGCTCCGGCGTCTTCTTGTCGTTCTGCTCCTCGAGAATGCGCAGCTGATCCAGCCGGCGCTGCTCGCGCTCTTCCTGTTCCTTCTTCTCGTTCGGGTCCTGCGTGTTCGCGAGGTGGTTCGTGTAGTCGACCTCGCGCGTCACGAGCACGTCGTCCGGATCGCCGTCCGCGTACTGATCGACCGGCACGTCCGGCGTGATGCCCTTGTTCTGGATCGAACGGCCGCTCGGCGTGTAGTAGTACGCGGTGGTCAGGCGCAGCGCGGTGTCGGCCGTCATCGGGCGGACCGTCTGCACCGAACCCTTGCCGAACGTCGTCTTGCCCATGATCTGCGCGCGCTTCGAATCCTGCAGCGCACCGGCGACGATTTCCGACGCGGACGCCGAATACGCGTTCGTCAGCACGATCATCGGCACGGTCTTGAAGACCGGCGGCAGGTTCTTCAGCGGATCGCCGTCGAAGGACGGCAGGCGATAGTTGTCGTACGTATCGCGGTAGACCTGCTTCGAATCGGGGATCTGGCCGTTGGTCGACACGACGACCGAGTCGGGCGGCAGGAACGCGCCGGCCACGCCGACCGCGCTCTGCAGCAGGCCGCCGCCGTTGTTGCGCAGGTCGAGGATCAGGCCCTTCAGGTTCGGCTGCTGGCGCGCGATGTCCTGCAGCTTCTGCGCGAGATCGGGCGTCGTGCGCTCCTGGAAGCTCGTGATGCGGACGTACGCGTAGCCCGGATCGAGCATCTTCATCTTCACGCTCTGGACCTTGATGATCGCGCGCGTGACGGTGACCGGGAACGTGCGGTCGTCGCTCTTGCGGAAGATCGTCAGCGTGACCTTGGTGCCCGGCTCGCCGCGCATCTGCTTGACGGCCTTGTCGAGCGTCATGCCGCGCACCGGCTTGTCGTTGATGCGCGTGATCAGGTCGCCCGGACGGATGCCGGCGCGGAACGCGGGCGTATCCTCGATCGGCGAGATCACCTTGACGAGGCCGTCTTCCTGCGAGATCTCGATGCCGAGGCCCGCGAAGCGGCCCTTCGTCTGCTCCTGCAGTTCGTCATAGTCGGTCTTGTCGAGGAACGACGAGTGCGGGTCGAGGCTCGACACCATGCCCTTGATCGCGGCCGTCAGCAGCTTCTTGTCGTCGACCGGTTCGACGTACTCGCGCTTGATCTGCCCGAATACTTCCGCGAACAGGCGGAGCTGGTCGAGGGGAAGCGGCGCCGTGGCGGTCTGCTCGGCCGATGCGGAAACCTGCAGCGTGGCGAACACGCCCGTGGCGAGGCCCGCGGCAATCAGGCCGATGTTCTTCAAATTCATTCGCATAGAGAGTCTGGTGCGGTCGGGAAGCGCGTGGCGGTAGCGGGGATGTAGCGGACAAGTATAACTGTTCGTCCGATTACTCAGTGGAACGGCGCGAAAAGCGTCGAAAAGGCCGCTGAGGGCCCGGCCGGGGCGCCGCCGGGCGCGCTGCGGGGTTCGAAAGCGGATTCGACCGCGGCAGGGCCGGGAAGGTTCGCGCGGCGTGCGGGCCGAGGCCGGGCCCGGCGCCGCGCCGGGCGTCAGCCCGCCTTGCCCTGCTTCGCGACGGCGGCCTGCGCCTGCGCGATCGCGTCCGCGTCGCCGAGGTAGTAGTGCTTGATCGGCTTCAGGTTCTCGTCGAGTTCATACACGAGCGGTACGCCGTTCGGGATGTTCAGGCCGACGATGTCGCTGTCCGAGATGCCGTCGAGGTACTTGATCAGCGCGCGCAGCGAGTTGCCGTGCGCGGCGATCAGCACTTGCTTGCCGGCGCGCACCGCCGGCGCGATCGACTCGTTCCACAGCGGCAGCACGCGCGCGACCGTGTCCTTCAGGCATTCGGTGAGCGGCAGCTGCTCGCGCGGCACCTTCGCGTAGCGCGGATCGTTGAACGGCGCGCGCTCGTCGGTCGGCTCGAGCGCGGGCGGCGGCGTGTCGTAGCTGCGGCGCCACACGAGCACCTGCTCGTCGCCGAACTTCGCGGCCGTTTCCGCCTTGTTGAGGCCCGACAGCGCGCCGTAGTGGCGCTCGTTCAGGCGCCACGAATGGACGACCGGCAGGTACATCAGGTCCATCTTGTCCTGCACGTGCCACAGCGTGCGGATCGCGCGCTTGAGCACCGACGTGTACGCGATGTCGAACGTGTAGCCGGCCTCCTTGAGCAATTCGCCGGCCTGGTAGGCCTCGTTGCGACCCTGTTCGGTCAGGTCGACGTCGACCCAGCCGGTGAAGCGGTTTTCCTTGTTCCACGTCGATTCGCCGTGGCGGATGAGAACGAGTTTGTACATGGATCTTGCGGTCGGTAGTGAGAGGGAAGCGGGGCGCGTCGCGCGGCGCCCGGACCGGGCCCGCCATCGCGCAAGGCGGTTATTTTATAATGGTCGGATTGTCCTCATCCGATTTCTCTTTTTCCGGCGACATTCCGTGACGTTCTTTACCAATTACACGAACCTGGCCCTTATCGCGATCCTGCTGGTTTCCGGCGGCCTGCTGGCATGGCCGGCCCTGCGCCGTGGCCGCGGCGGCCTGTCGGCCGCGGAGGCGACGCAGCTCATCAATCGCCGCAACGCGGTCGTGATCGACCTGCGCACCGCGTCCGATTTCGCCGCCGGCCATCTGCCGTCGGCGCGTCAGGTCGCGGCGGGCGAGATCGGCGCGAAAATTGCGCAGGTCGCGAAGAACAAGAGCACCCCGGTGCTGCTCGTCTGCCAGAACGGCCAGCAGTCGCAGAAGGCGGCGCGCGAGGTCGAGGCGGCGGGTTACGCCGAGGTGCACGTGCTCGAGGGCGGCGTGGCCGCCTGGCAGCAGGCCGGGATGCCGGTCGTCAAACAAGGAGTGGCGAAGTGAACAAGGTTTTGATGTACAGCACGCAGGTGTGTCCGTATTGCATGCAGGCCGAGCGCCTGCTGAAGCTGCGCGGCGTCGAGCAGATCGAGAAGGTGCTGATCGATCGCGATCCGGCCCGCCGCGAGGAAATGATGACGCGCACGGGGCGCCGCACGGTGCCGCAGATCTATATCGGCGACACGCACGTCGGCGGTTACGACGATCTGTCGAAGCTCGACCGCGAAGGCGGCCTCGTGCCGCTTCTGCAAGCGGCCTGATTAGGGCAGAATGGCCGCCGGCCGCGCCGCGGCTTGGGCGCGCAGGATTCATCCGTGGCGGCCGGCGAACAGCCGGGCCGCCCCGTCACCACTTTTAGGGAAACACCATGTCCGACGTCGAAAACCAACCGTTCTTCAACATCCAGCGCGTCTACCTGAAGGATATGTCGCTCGAGCAGCCGAATTCGCCGGCGATCTTCCTCGAGCAGGACATGCCGTCGGTTGAAGTCGAAGTCGACGTCAAGGCCGACCGCCTCGCGGAAAGCGTGTTCGAAGTCGTCGTGTCGGGTACCGTCACCGCGAAGGTGAAGGACAAGGTCGCGTTCCTGATCGAAGCGAAGCAGGCGGGCATTTTCGACATCCGCAACATTCCGGACGAACAGCTCGATCCGCTCGTCGGCATCGCGTGCCCGACGATCCTGTTCCCGTACCTGCGCTCGAACATCGCCGACGCGATCACGCGCGCCGGCTTCCCGCCGATCCACCTCGCGGAAATCAACTTCCAGGCGCTGTACGAGCAGCGTCTCGCGCAGCTTCAGCAGCAGGCCGGCGCGGCAGGTGCACCGAACGGCGCGCCGAATGGCACGACGCTGAACTGACGTTTCGCTCGGACCGGTGCTGGGTATGAAAGTAGCCGTTCTCGGCGCCGGTGCCTGGGGCACCGCGCTCGCGGGCCATCTGGCCGCGCGGCACGATACGCTTCTGTGGGCGCGCGACGCCGCGCTCATCGCCGGGCTGCAGGCCCGGCACGAAAATTCCCGCTATCTCGACGGCATCGCGCTGCCCGACGCGCTGCGCTACGACGCCGATCTCGGCGCCGCGCTCGCGCATGGCGCCGCGGACGACGCGCTGTGCGTGATCGCCGCGCCGGTGGCCGGGCTGCGCACGCTGTGTCACGCGATGCGCGACGCGGGCTGCGTGCCCGCGCACGTCGTCTGGGTCTGCAAGGGCTTCGAGGCCGACACGCATCTGCTGCCGCATCAGGTGATCGCGGCCGAGCTGCCCGAACAGCAGAGCAACGGCGTGCTGTCGGGGCCGAGCTTCGCGCGCGAGGTCGGTCAGTCGCTGCCCGTCGCGTTGACGGTGGCGAGCGCGTCGGCCGAATGCCGCGAGCGCACGCTTGCCGCGTTCCATCACGGCGCGATGCGGATCTATACGGGCGACGACGTGGTCGGCGTCGAGGTCGGCGGCGCGGTGAAGAACGTGCTGGCGATCGCGACCGGCATTTCCGACGGCCTCGGCCTCGGGCTGAACGCGCGCGCCGCGCTGATCACGCGCGGCCTCGCGGAAATGTCGCGGCTCGGCGTGGCGCTCGGCGGCCGCGCGGAAACCTTCACGGGCCTCACGGGCCTCGGCGACCTGATCCTGACCGCGACGGGCGACCTGTCGCGCAACCGCACGGTGGGCCTGCAACTGGCGGCCGGCCGCACGCTGAACGACGTCCTCGGCGCGCTCGGCCACGTGGCCGAAGGCGTGCGCTGCGCGCAGGCCGTGCTGGCGCTCGCGCGCGCGCAGTCGATCGACATGCCGATCACGCAAGCCGTGTGCGGCGTGCTGTTCGACGGGATCGCGCCGCGCGACGCCGTCAGCGGCTTGCTGCGCCGCGACGCGCGCGCCGAGTAGCACGGGCCGCGATCGCCGGCACGATTGCGCCGGGCGCGCGGCGCCAAAGCGGACTACGCTTGAATCGTCTCCGGCGTTCCGCGAGGGTGTCATGCTGCAGATCCATTCCACCACGCTCGATGCGCAACGCGTCGACATCACGACGCTCGACGTCGACGCGATCGTCAACGCGGCGAACGGCTCGCTGCTCGGCGGGGGCGGCGTCGACGGCGCGATCCACCGCGCGGCCGGCCCCGGCCTGCTCGCCGAGTGCCGCACGCTCGGCGGCTGCGACACCGGCGACGCGAAGCTCACGCGCGGCCACGGGCTGCCGGCGCGCTACGTGATCCACGCGGTCGGGCCGGTCTGGTACGGCGGCGCGCGCGGCGAGGCCGATCTGCTCGCGTCGTGCTACCGGCGCGCGATCGAACTGGCCGAGGAAGTCGCCGCGACGTCGATCGCGTTTCCGGCGATCAGTTGCGGTATTTATCGCTATCCGGCCGGCGAGGCCGTCGACATTGCAGTCGGCACCGTCGCCGAAATGCTGCCGCAGGCGCCGAGCCTCGCACGCGTGATATTCGCGTGCTTTTCCCCCGACATTTACGACCTGTACTGCGCGCGGCTCGCGCGAACCTGACGCCTTCAGCGCCGCGGGGCGCGTCCGGCGCGCGTCAGGCGCCGCCCTCGAAGCCGGCCTGGCGCCACGCCTCGAACACGACCACCGCGACCGTGTTCGACAGGTTCAGGCTGCGGTTGTCCGGCCGCATCGGCAGGCGCACGCGCTGTTCGTTCGGGAAGCGTTCGAGCAGCTCGGCGGGCAGGCCGCGCGTTTCCGAGCCGAACACGAACCAGTCGCCGGGCAGGAACGCGTGATCGTGGAAGCGGCCCGAGCCGCGCGTCGTGAACGCAAACATCCGCGCGGGATCGGGCACTTCGGCGGCGACGAACGCGTCCCAGTCGCGGTGCACGCGCATCTGCGCATACTCGTGATAGTCGAGGCCGGCGCGACGCATCCGCGCGTCGTCGAGCGGAAAGCCGAGCGGCTCGATCAGGTGCAGGTGCGCGCCGGTGTTCGCGCACAGGCGGATCACGTTGCCGGTGTTCGGCGGAATTTCGGGGGCGACGAGGACGACGTTGAACATGTTTCGGTTTGGCTGGGCCGACGGGGCCGCGCGATGCGCGCGAGTTCCCGGCCGGCCGGTTCGTGACGGCCGCCTGCGGGCGGCCGGCCTCTCTATCTAATTAATCCCTGGCGGTGCGCAGCGCAACCAGATTCGTCACGCGCACGGCGCCCGCCGCCTTCAGCGCCTGCGCGGCCGCCGCGAGCGTCGCGCCGGACGTCATCACGTCGTCGACGAGCGCGACGTGGCGGCCGGCGACGCCGCTTGCCACCGCGAAAGCCGCCATCACGTTGTCGCGCCGTGCGTGCCGGTCGAGCCGCGACTGCGGCGCGGTGTCGGCGACGCGCGCGAGCAAGGCTGCGTCCGCCGGCACGCCGAGCCGGCGCGCGAGCGGACGCGCGATCGCCCACGCCTGGTTGTAGCCGCGCGCGACGAGTCGCCGGTGCGACAACGGCACCGGCGCGACGAGATCGAAGCCGCTCGCGCCGCGCGTATCGTCGACCAGCCGCGCCAGCCGGGCCGCGAATTCGCCGCCGAGCGCGAGCCGTGCGTGAAACTTCAGGCCGCGCGCGAGCTCGTCGAGCGGCGCGCGGTAATCGGCGAGCGCGAGCGTCGCGTCGAACGGCGGCGGCGCGGTGCGGCACGTTTCGCACCGGTACGCGGACGTGCTACCGACGCCGCTGCGACCGCCGCCGCGTGACCGCGCGTGCCCGACACCGAGCGGCACCGCGCAAACCTCGCAGCGCAGCCGCGCTTCATTCCAGTACGCGGCATCGCAGGCGCCGCAAATCACCACGTGTGACAAATTGCCGCACAATGCACAGCGATTCGGTAGCGTGACCGCGGCGACGCGCACGACCAGCGCGCGAACCTGCGACAAAACGACGCGCATCGTGCGCTCGGCGGAACCGCGGACCATCGCAACACTCCTGGCATGCCGCCTCAATGAAGCTTGCGAGGCGAGCGAGTATACTTCGGGCTCTTCGCCAGTGTGCCCGACATGTCCCCAGCTTCGACTTCAACCGGCCGTCCGGCCAATGACGCCAGGCGCCTGCGGCGGATCTTCGATCGCCGTGCCGCCACGTTCGACGCGGTTGCGTTCCTGCCGCGCGAGATCGCGCAGCGGATGAACGAGCGCCTCGAATACATCAAGGTGAGCCCCGCGGCCGTGCTGGACGCGGGCTGCGGCCCGGGCGACGACCTGCCGGCGCTGCGCGCGCGCTTTCCGGAAGCGCCGGTGTTCGGCGTGGACCTGTCCGGCGCGATGCTCGCGCGGGCCGGTCAGCGCGAGGTCGAGCAGACCACCTGGCGCCGCTGGCTGCCGGCGTCGCTCGGCCGGGCGCTGGGCCAGCGCGGCGCGCGCGTCGCGCAGGCCGACTTCGCCGCGCTGCCGTTTGCCGGCGGCGCGTTCGACCTGATCTGGTCGAATCTCGCGCTCCACTGGCATTCGCGTCCCGATACCGTCTTCCCCGAATGGCAGCGCGTGCTGCGCGTCAATGGGCTGCTGATGTTCAGCACGCTCGGCCCCGACACGCTGCGCGAGCTGCGCGCGGCCTGCGCGGACGCCGAAGCGGCGCTCGGCGTCGCGCCGCCCGCCGCGCGCGTGATCGATTTCGTCGACATGCACGACCTCGGCGACATGCTCGTCGAGAGCGGCTTCGAAATTCCCGTGATGGACCAGGAAGTGCTGACCGTCACCTACCAATCCCCCGATACGCTGCTCGCCGACGTGCGCCGCTGGGGCGCCTATCCGTTCGAGCGCACGGCGCCGCAGCATGCGACGCGGCGCTTTCGCACGGCGCTCGGCGATGCGCTCGACGCGCGCCGGCGCGAGGACGGCACGATCCCGCTCACGTTCGAGGTGATCTACGGCCACGCATGGAAGGCCGTGCCGCGCACGACCGCGGAAGGGCACGGGATCGTGCGCATCGAGGACATCGGCAAGGGGCGTCCGAAGAATCGGTAAAGCGGTAAAGAGGGGTTTTGTTATGTCCGAAATTAGCGGCGCAAAGCGGGGTCGAATTGGCGGCAAAAACGGCCGGAAAGCTTGTCGCGCTTGGCTTGGCGGGCGATAGGCGCTTGCTTGTGGATGCCATTGAACCCGCCTATAATGCGTCAGCTTGTCGTCCCGGGGTCCCCGCAATACGGGGCGACGAGTCCGATGCAGGCATGCATCGCATGCCATTCGCGTGAGGCGGCGATGGAAGCAGCGAGCGTTTTGGCGAAGACGGCGGACAGCGAACCGGTCCTCGAAGACTGGCTGATGAAACGCAACTGTTCGGTGTCGCCACGCCAGTTCGTGCTGTTTTATGCGTCGCTCGCGGGCTTCTCGCTGGCGATCGCGGCGTTGCTGATGTGGAGAGGGGCCTGGCTCGTCATGCCCTTCACCGGCATCGAGTTGCTGGCGGTGGGTGTCGCATTTGCGATCTATGCTCGCCATGCGGTCGATTACGAGCGCATCAGGCTGTTTCCGCACCGGCTCGTGATCGAGCGGATGGATGCGGAGCGGCTCACGCAGATCGAATTCAACCCGCGCTGGGTGCGGGTCGAGCCGGGTGCGACGCCACGCGATCCGATTCGACTGGTATCGCGCGGGCAGACCGTCGTGATCGGGCAGCATCTCGCGCAGTACAAGCGTGCGCAGTTCGCCGACGAACTGCGCGTGTCGCTCAGGCGCTGCGGCTGACGAGGCGCGGTCATCGGCCGGAACGGGCCGGCGGCTTGCGACGGGGGAGGGTTTGAATGGAAATTTTGGGTAAGGATGCTATGAAAACAATCAAGCGAGCCCTCGCGGGCGTGCTGGCATGCAGCGGATTGCTCTTTGCCGGTGCGGCCCTGGCGGTCGGTGATAGCCCGGGCGGCCCCCGTGTCAACGAGATCAACTTTCAGCCGCCTGTCACGAAGATCGCCGAGGAGCTCTACGATCTCCACACGATGATGCTGATCCTGTGTACGGTGATCTTCGTCGGCGTATTCGGCGTGATGTTCTATTCGATCTTCGCGCACCGCAAATCCAAGGGCCACAAGGCCGCCAATTTCCATGAAAGCACGACCGTCGAGATCATCTGGACGATCGTGCCGTTCGTCATCGTCGTGCTGATGGCGCTGCCGGCGACGAAGGCCGTCGTCGCGATGAAGGACACGACGAACGCCGATCTCACGATCAAGGTCACCGGCTACCAGTGGAAGTGGGGCTACGACTACGTGAAGGGCCCGGGCGAGGGCATCGGCTTCCTGTCGACGCTGACCACCCCGCGCGACGAAGTGATGGGCAAGAAGCCGATCACCGACACCTATCTGCAGGAAGTCGACAATCCGCTCGTCGTGCCGGTCAACAAGAAGATCCGCATCATCACGACCGCGAACGACGTCGTCCACTCGTGGTACGTGCCCGCGTTCGGCGTGAAGCAGGATGCGATCCCCGGCTTCGTGCGCGACACGTGGTTCAAGGCCGACAAGGTCGGCACGTTCCGCGGTTTCTGTACCGAGCTGTGCGGCAAGGAACACGCATACATGCCGGTCGTAGTCGTTGTCCTGTCGGACGACGATTACGCGAAGTGGGTCACCGCGCAGAAGGCCAAGCTGGCCGGCGCGGCGGTCGATCCGAACAAGGTCTACACGATGGCCGAACTCGTCGCGCACGGCGAGGAAGTCTACAAGGCGAACTGCGCGGCCTGCCACCAGGTGAACGGCAAGGGCCTCGGCGCATTCCCGGCGATGGACGGCAGCCCGATCGTGAACGGCCCGATCGCCGCGCACGTCGAGCGCGTGCTGCACGGCAAGGGCGCGATGCCGTCGTGGGCGTCGCTGTCGGACCTCGACATCGCTTCGGTCGTCACGTACGAACGCAACTCGTGGGGCAACCACAAGAACGACCTGCTGCAGCCGAAGCAAGTGGCCGACGCACGCAACGGCAAGCTGCCGGAAGACACGGCAGGCGCGGCGACGGCAACGGCCCCGGCCGAAGCGGCTTCGGCGCCGGCGCAAGCCGCGTCGGGCGCCGAGCAGCCGGCGGCAGCGGCATCGGCCGCGTTGTCGACGATCTACTTCGAGACGGGCAAGAGCGTGCTGCCGGCCGACGCGAAGGCGGCGATCGCCGCCGCGGCCGACTATGCGAAGGCGCATCCGGACGCGAAGCTCGCGCTGTCGGGCTTCACCGACAAGACGGGCTCGGCCGACGCGAACGCCGAACTGGCGAAGCATCGGGCGCAGGCCGTGCGCGATGCGCTGAAGGCAGCAGGCGTGGCGGAAGACCACATTATTCTCAAAAAGCCGGAAACGATCACGGGCGGGGCTGACGCGAAGGAAGCCCGGCGTGTCGAGATCGGCCCGGCGGCTTGACGTGTCGCTGAGTTAGTCGACGTATTCGCATTAGGAGATTCTCATGTCTAGCATCGGGCACGACGTAGCCGCGGACCACGCGCACGACGACCACGCGCACGAAGCCCCGCACGGCTGGCGTCGCTGGCTGTTCGCCACCAACCACAAGGACATCGGTACGCTGTACCTGCTGTTCTCGTTCATCATGTTCCTGTCGGGCGGCGTGATGGCGCTCGGCATCCGTGCCGAGCTGTTCGAGCCGGGCCTGCAGATCATGCGTCCGGAGTTCTTCAACGAACTCACGACGATGCACGGCCTGATCATGGTGTTCGGCGCGATCATGCCGGCGTTCGTCGGCTTCGCGAACTGGATGATTCCGCTGCAGATCGGCGCATCCGACATGGCGTTCGCGCGGATGAACAACTTCAGCTTCTGGCTGCTGCCGGTCGCGGCCGTGCTGCTGGTCGGCTCGTTCTTCGCGCCGGGCGGCGCGACGGCCGCCGGCTGGACGCTGTACGCACCGCTGTCGACGCAGATGGGCCCGGGCATGGACTTCGCGATCTTCGCGGTCCACATCATGGGCGCGTCGTCGATCATGGGCGGGATCAACATCGTCGTGACGATCCTGAACATGCGCGCACCGGGCATGACGCTGATGAAGATGCCGATGTTCGCGTGGACGTGGCTGATCACCGCGTACCTGCTGATCGCCGTGATGCCGGTTCTGGCAGGCGCGATCACGATGGTGCTGTTCGACCGCCACTTCGGCACGTCGTTCTTCAACGCGGCAGGCGGCGGCGACCCGGTGATGTACCAGCACATCTTCTGGTTCTTCGGCCACCCCGAGGTGTACATCATGATTCTGCCAGCGTTCGGGATCGTGTCGCAGGTGATCCCGGCGTTCGCACGCAAGACGCTGTTCGGCTATAGCTCGATGGTGTACGCGACGGCGTCGATCGCGATCCTGTCGTTCATGGTCTGGGCGCACCACATGTTCGCGACGGGCATGCCGGTCACCGGCCAGCTGTTCTTCATGTACGCGACGATGCTGATCGCGGTGCCGACGGGCGTGAAGGTGTTCAACTGGCTCGCGACGATGTGGCGCGGCTCGATGACGTTCGAAACCCCGATGCTGTTCGCGATCGGCTTCCTGTTCGTGTTCACGTTCGGCGGCCTGACGGGCCTGATGCTCGCGATGGCGCCGCTCGACATCCAGTATCACGGCACCTACTTCGTGGTCGCGCACTTCCACTACGTGCTGGTGGCCGGCTCATTGTTCGCGCTGTTCTCGGGCTGGTATTACTGGGCGCCGAAGTGGACGGGCTGGATGTACAACGAGACGCGCGGCAAGATCCACTTCTGGGCGTCGATGATCTTCTTCAACCTGACGTTCTTCCCGATGCACTTCGTCGGTCTCGCGGGCATGCCGCGCCGCTATGCGGACTACCCGGCGCAGTTCACGGACTTCAACCAGGTGGCGACGATCGGCGCATTCGGCTTCGGCCTCGCGCAGGTGTACTTCCTGTTCGCGGTCGCGCTGCCGGCCTACCGCGGCGGCGGCGACCTGGAAAAGGCGTCGGACAAGCCGTGGGATGGCGCGACGGGCCTCGAGTGGACGGTGCCGAGCCCGGCTCCGTTCCACACGTTCGAGCAACCGCCGCACGTCGAGTAAGTTTCACCGAGCGTTCCGCCGCTGCCTGCCGCGCAGGCAGGCGCGGCGGGCGCGGAACGGAAGTTTCAGCGAAGTTTCAGATGACCCGGAATCCATCAGAAAGACGAACGCCCGAGCAGATTCGCGCGGGCAACAAGCGGCTCGGCCTCACCCTGCTCGTCATCGCCGCCGTTTTTTTCGTGGGTGTCGTGATCAAGCAGTGGTGGCTGTCCACCCACTGATGCAGCAACTGACGCAGTAGCGAGGAAGTCGTCGTATGTCGAAGCCGGAAGAGCCGGAAGCGGGCGCCGTGGATCGCGCGTTCAATCGTTCGATGCTGGTGAAGCTCTTCGTCGTGGCCGGGCTGATGTTCGGTTTCGGCTTCGCGCTGATCCCGATGTATCGGGCGATCTGCCAGATCACCGGCATCAACAACCTGGTGCAGCGCGATGTCAGCGAGCGCGAGGTGAAGAACTCGCAGGTCGACACCAGCCGCACGGTGTCGGTCGAGTTCGATGCGAACGCACGCGGGCCGCTCGGGTTCAAGCCGGAGCACAACAGCCTCGACGTGCATCCGGGCGAACTGACGACGATCGTGTACGACGTGACGAACGGGCAGGGCCGGCCGGTCGTCGCACAGGCGATTCCGAGCTACGCGCCGAAGCAGGCGACCGAGTTCTTCAAGAAGATCGAATGTTTTTGCTTCACGCAGCAGACGCTGACCGCGAACGAGTCGCGCAAGATGCCGGTGGTGTTCGTGATCGACCCGAAATTGCCGAAGGACGTGAAGACGATCACGTTGTCGTACACGTTCTTCGAGCTGAATACCCCGGCCACGCCGGCGCCGGCGCAGCGCAGTACGGCGGCGCAGGGTGCGGTGAAGCCGGACGCATGACGAAGGAGACGGGGCGATGACGGAAACCAAGCGGAGCGGGACGTTCGGTCAGGCGCTGAAAGCGGTGCTGTGGTCGTTCTTCGGGGTGCGCAAGCGGCGCGACCTGGAGGCCGACGCGACGCAGCTCAATCCGCTGCACGTGCTGATCGTCGCGTTGCTCGCGGCCGGCGTGTTCATCGGCGTGCTGATCCTGATCGTGCGTGCGGTCGTGGGCTGAAGGCGCGCGGCTAGCGGCCCGCTGCCTCGAAAGAATGCAGTGCGCGGCGCCACGGCGCGGCGTGCAGGGAAGAGCGGTGGCGGTCTCGCCGCGCAAGAAATAAAGCCGGAGCGGTTTCCGGTACACAAATTGGACTGAAGTGGAGAATCAAGCATGAGCGGTCAAAACCAGACCCCGTACTATTTCGTGCCGCATCCGTCGCAGCATCCGATCAGCGCGGCCATCGGCCTGCTGGTCATGCTCGGGTCGACAGCGCTGTGGATCAACGGTCACGACTGGGCGCCGTATGCGGCGCTGCTCGGCCTGCTGTGGTTGCTCTTCACGCTGTATCACTGGTTCGGCGACGCGATCGCCGAATCGGAAGGCGGTCAATACGGCAAGAACGTCGACAAGTCGTACCGCTGGAGCATGAGCTGGTTCATCTTCTCGGAAGTGATGTTCTTCGGCGCATTCTTCGGCGCGCTGTTCTATGCGCGTGAAATCGCGCTGCACCAGCTCGGCAGCCTCGACTACAAGCTGATCTGGCCGGACTTCTCCGCCGTGTGGCCGAACGAAGGCCCCGCCGCGCTCGCCGGTCACTTCAAGACGATGGGCCCGTGGCCGATCCCGACGCTGAACACCGCGTTCCTGCTGTCGTCGGGCGTGACGCTGACGATCTCGCACCACGCGCTGCGCGACGATCATCGCAAGAAGGCGATCGCGTGGCTCGCCGCGACGCTCGTGTTCGGTGTCTGCTTCCTGTTCCTGCAGGGCTTCGAGTACTACCACGCATACAACGAACTGAACCTGACGCTGAACTCGGGCGTGTACGGTTCGACGTTCTTCCTGCTGACCGGCTTCCACGGCTTCCACGTGTTCCTCGGTGGCACGATGCTCGCGGTGGTGCTGGTGCGGATGATCCGCGGCCACTTCAAGCCCGATCATCACTTCGCATTCGAAGGCGCCGCGTGGTACTGGCACTTCGTCGACGTCGTCTGGCTCGGCCTGTACGTCGTCGTCTACTGGCTGTAAATGGAAAACGGCCCGCGCAGCGATGCGCGGGCCGTTTTCATTGGTGTCGCGGGCGCGGCGGCGACGCTGCGCGCGACACCACCCTGGCGCCGCCGCGACTCAGTCAGGCGGCGCTTTTACTTGGTGGCGCGGCCGTGCGGCTAAATGTCACAGCGGCCGGCGCGGCGACGGCATCAACGTCCGATCGGCAAACCGGTCGAATGGATCCAGCCCATCCAGTTCGCGAACAGGATGAGCAGGAACAACGACACCGACAGCCCGACGCGGGTGGCGAGCGACCAGACCATGCGCTTCGTATGGCCGCGGTCGTGCATCATGAAGTAGAGCGCCGAGCCCATGCTGGCAATGATGAGGACGAAGGCGATGGGAACGAGTATGTGCATGACGCGAACCGGACGACGGCAATTCGAAAGGAAGAGGATAATTATCGCACTTCGCTTTCGCGAACGCGCCGGGCGGGCCGCCCGATGAAGATTCGCTGGCTGCCTGCGCTGTTGATCCTCGTCGTCGTCGCCGTCACGATCCGGCTCGGTTTCTGGCAGCGCGACCGCGCGCACCAGAAGGAAGCGCTGCAGGCGAGCATCGCGCGCTACGAGCAGGCGGCGCCGGTCGAGCTCGGCGCGCAGCCGGTGCCGCTCGCGTCGATCGAGTTTCATCGCGTACGGGCAAAGGGCCGTTTCCTGCCCGAGCAGGCGGTGTTTCTCGACAATCGGCCGTATAACGACCAGCCGGGTTTTTACGTCGTGATGCCGTTTAAACTCACGGGCGGCGGCGTCGTGCTCGTGAACCGCGGCTGGCTGCCGCGCAACATCGCCGATCGCACGGCGATCGAGCCGTTCGCGACGCCGGCGGGCGACGTCGAGATCGTCGGCATCGCGCGCGCGGATGCGTCGCGGGCGTTCGAGCTCGGCGAAGGCGGGTCGGCCGCGCACCAGAAGATCCGGCAGAACCTCGACGTCGCCGCGTATGCGAAGGAAACCGGGCTGCCGCTGCAGCCGTTCGTGATCCAGCAGACGAGCGACGACGGCGACAAGCTCGTGCGCGACTGGCCGGCGGCGACGACCGGCGTCGAGCGCAATTACGGTTACATGTTTCAGTGGTGGGCGATGGCGGCGGCCGCGCTCGGCTTCGGCCTGTACGCCGCGCGGCGTGCGGCGAAGAAGTCGGCCGGCGCGTGAGCGTCATGCCAGGACGCGGCGCCGGCGCCGCGGGTTCGTTTCGAGAGGTCTGATTTGTCCATGCAATCTTCCCGTCAGGGTCCGGCCGCTGCGCCGATGTCGCCTGCGGCCCGCAAGCGCGGCCGCTGGATGCTCGTGCTGCTCGGTCTCGTGTGCGCGGCGCCGATGATCGCGTCGTACTTCACCTATTACGTAATCAAGCCGAAGGGCGGATCGACGAACTACGGCACGCTGATCGAGCCGCAGCGCCCGATCCCGGCGGATCTGCAGGTCACCGACGAAACCGGCAAGACGGTGCCGCTGTCGTCGCTGCGCGGGGTCTGGCTGTTCGTGATGACCGACCGCAGCGCGTGCGACGACGCGTGCGCGCAGAAGCTCTATTTCATGCGCCAGATCCGCGTCACGCAGGCGGGCGAGCGGCACCGGATCACGATGGTGTGGCTGCGCAGCGATGCGGGCGCGACGCCGCAGAAGGTGCTGGATGCTTACCCGGACACGCGCCGGCTCGTCGCCGATCCGGCCGCGGTGGCCGCGTGGCTGCCGGCCGATGCCGGCACGAAGGACAGCGACCACATCTACATGGTCGACCCGAACGGCAACCTGATGATGCGTTTCCCGAAAGACCCGAATCCCAGCAAGATCAAGTCGGACGTGACGAAGCTGCTGAAGTGGTCGAGCATCGGTTAAGGCGAGAGAACGAGGCACCATTCCGATGTCGTATCTACTGCAACTCGGCCTGATCGGCGCGTGCATCGCGCTGCTGCCGCTGTCGTACGTGTGGGTGAAGGCCGACGACGACAAGTTCCGCAAGCTCGTGTGGATCACCACGTTCCTGACGCTCGATCTCGTGATGTTCGGCGGCTTCACGCGGCTGACCGATTCGGGGCTCGGCTGCCCCGACTGGCCCGGCTGCTACGGCACGTCGTCGCCGTTCATCGCGCACGCCGCGATCACGGCCGCGCACCAGGCGATGCCGACCGGGCCCGTCAGCATGACGAAGGCGTGGATCGAGATGATCCACCGCTATTTCGCGATGGCGATCGGCGTGCTGATCATCGCGCAGGTGGCGATCGCGTGGGCCGCGCGGCTGCGCCGCCGCCCGCTGCACGTGTCGCCGTGGTGGCCGACGAGCCTGCTGCTGCTGATACTCGTGCAGGGTGCGTTCGGCGCATGGACGGTCACGATGAAGCTGCAACCGGTGATCGTCACGATCCACCTGCTGCTCGGCCTCACGCTGCTCGGCACGCTCGGCTGGCTCGCGGCGCGGCAGACGCCGCTGCCGTCGCATGACCCGGAGGCCGGCCGCTACCGTGCGGCCGCGCTCGCGGCGCTCGTGCTGCTGGTCGTGCAGATCGCGCTCGGCGGCTGGGTGAGCACCAACTACGCGGTGCTCGCGTGCACCGACTTCCCGACCTGCAACGGCCAGTGGATTCCGCCGATGGACTTCCAGCACGGCTTCCACCTGTGGCGCGCGCTCGGGATGACGAAGGACGGCGACGCGATCACGCAGGACGCGCTGGTCGCGATCCACTGGACGCATCGCACGTTCGCGTTCGTCGTGGTCGCGTACCTGGTCGCGTTCGCGCTGAAGATGCGCCGCTTCGAATCGCTGCGGCGGCCCGCGAACGGCGTGCTGCTGGTCGTGCTGCTGCAGTTCGTGACGGGCCTGACCAACATCGTGCTGCAGTGGCCGCTGCCCGTCGCCGTCGCGCACAACGGCGGGGCCGCGATCCTGCTGCTGCTCGTCGTCATGTTAAACTTTCGCATCCTTTCAAGCCGCCCCGGCCGTGTCGCGCAGCCTGCGCGCGACGTCGCCCCGGCGTGACCGTCTCCATGCAAAGCACCCTCTCCCAATCGCCCGGTAGCCGCTTTTCCCAGTACATGGCGCTGACGAAGCCGCGTGTCACGCAGCTCGCGGTGTTCTGCGCGGTGATCGGCATGTTCCTCGCGACGCCGGGCATGGTGCCGTGGCACGTGCTGATCGGCGGCACCGTCGGCATCTGGCTGCTGGCCGGCGCCGCGTTCGCGATCAACTGCCTTGTCGAACAGAAGATCGACGCGATGATGCGCCGTACCGCGTGGCGTCCGTCCGCGCGCGGCGAGATCACGACGCCGCAGATCCTGCTGTTCTCGGCGGTGCTCGGCAGCGTCGGCGCATGGACGCTCTACACGTTCACGAATCCGCTGACGATGTGGCTGACGATCGCGACGTTCGTCGGCTACGCGGTGGTCTACACGCTGCTGCTCAAGCCGATGACGCCGCAGAACATCGTGATCGGCGGCGCGTCGGGCGCGATGCCGCCGGCGCTCGGCTGGGCGGCCGTCACCGGCGCGGTGCCGGGCGACGCGTGGATCCTCGTGCTGATCATCTTCGTGTGGACGCCGCCGCATTTCTGGGTGCTCGCGCTCTATCGCCGCAAGGATTACGAGAATGCCGGGCTGCCGATGCTGCCCGTCACGCACGGCGAGAAGTTCACGCGGCTGCACATCCTGCTGTATACGGTGATCCTGTTCGCGGTCACGATGATGCCGTTCATTTCCGGGATGAGCGGGGCCGTCTACCTGACGAGCGCGGTGCTGCTCGGCGCGGTGTTCCTCGCGTATGCGTGGAAGATCCATCGCGACTATTCGGACGCACTCGCCCGCAAGGCCTTCCGCTACTCGATCGTCTATCTGTCGCTGCTGTTTGTCGCGCTGCTCGTCGATCACTATGCACGCCCGCTGCTCGGCGTGTAACCGCACGGTTTGAACGCAATGCTCCCATCACGGTTCGGGCGCCGCGCGCGCCAAGGCTGGATGCTCGCGTGCGCATTCACGGCAGCGCTGCTGCTCGCCGGATGCGACAACGCGCCGAAATTCCAGAATCTCGACATCACCGGCAACACGCAGTTCGGCAGCGACTTCTCGCTGCCCGATACGACCGGCAAGGTCCGCACGCTCGCCGACTTCAAGGGCAAAGCCGTCGTGATGTTCTTCGGCTATACGCACTGCCCGGACGTGTGCCCGACCACGATGGCCGAGCTGTCCGAAGCGCTGAAGCAGCTCGGGCCCGATGCCGCGAAGCGCGTGCAGGTGCTGTTCGTCACCGTCGATCCGGAACGCGACACGCCGGCGCTGCTCGGCCAGTACGTGCCCGCGTTCGATCCGTCGTTCATCGGCCTGCGGCCGGCCGACGAAGCGGCGCTCAAGACGGTCACGAAGGATTTCCGCGTGTACTACGCGAAGGTGCCCGGCAAGACGCCCGGCAGCTACACGATGGATCACACGGCCGCGAGCTACGTGTTCGACCGCGACGGCAAGCTGCGCCTGTTCGTGCGTGACGGCCAGGGCCCGGCGCCGTGGGTCCACGACCTGAAGCTGCTGGTCGACTGACCGGCAGCCGCCGGGCGCGCGGCCCGGCGTTTCGCGTGACGGCCGTTTCGCGCCGTCACGTTTTCCCGCTCGCTTCGTCGTGCGCATGCGCTGCCCGCCGGGCGGCGCGTCGGCATGTGCGCGTATTGCGCCGAAGCCGCGTTACGGCAGCGCCGGCACGTTGAAGCCGGACGCGGCGCGCGTGATCCGGAATTCCGTCACGCGATAGGTGGCGAGCCCCTCGGTGACGAACGGGTCGGTTTCGAGGATCGCGTCGAGTTCGTCGCGATCGATGCGGGCCGCGAGGATCATGCCGCCTGAGCGCGGCACCTTCGGCCCCGCCGCGATGAAGATGCCCTTGTCGAACTGCGGCTGCAGATACGCGCGGTGGCGTTCGAGCGCGTCGTCGATGCGCTCGAGCGACGCGGTGTAGTGGATGTCGATGACGTACATGGATGGCCCTGGAATGATGCCGGCGCTTGGCGCGCCGGCCGCCGGTCTTTTTAGCACAGCGGACGCGGGCTGTCGCGCCGGCGCCGGCGCGTGACGGACGGCGTGCCTGTCGATCGCCGGTTCGCCGCGGCGGCGCGTATTCAAGATGTAAGCCTCGGTGCCGTAAATGAAAGAGCAACCGTTTGCGCGCGGCAGGCCGTTCGCGCGCCGGATGCATCGACATCGACAGAGGCACGCAGATGAGCAGAATGAGTTTGAACCGCAAGCTGTGGCTCGCGCTTGCGCTGGTATGGATCGGTCTTCTGGGCGTCGGCGCATGGAGCGCCTACGAGACGCGCGCGACGATGCTCGCCGAACGCAAGGCCGGCATCGCGAATCTCGTCGACTCGGCGGCGGGCATCGTGAAGGCCTATCACGCGCTCGCGCAGAGCGGCACGATGCCCGAGGCCGACGCGAAGCGCGACGCGCTCGCGCGCCTCGCCGCGATGCGCTACGGCGATTCGGGCTATGTGTTCGTGATGGATTCGAAGCCGGTCGTGCTGATGCACCCGACGCTGCCGAAGCTCGTCGACACGCAGGTCGGCGACTATCTCGATCCGGACGGCAAGCCGCTGTTCGTGACGATCCTGAACGCGGCGAAGGCGACCGGCAGCGGGTTCGCCGAATATCGCGGGCGGCTGCCGCACAGCGAGACGGCCGTGCCGAAGATCAGCTACGTCACGCGGTTCGCGCCGTGGGACTGGAACATCTCGAGCGGCGTGTTCCTGAAGGACATCGACACCGTCTATTACCGGACGCTGCTCGGCCATCTGGCCGTGGTGTTCGTGATCGGCTTCGTGATCAGCGCGGCGATGCTGGTGATCATCCGCAACGTGCGCGGCAGCCTCGGCGGCGAGCCGGACGAAGCGGCCGCGCTCGCGGCGCGCATCGCGCAGGGCGACCTCACGCAGCCGGTGCCGGTGCGCGCCGGCGACCGCACGAGCATGATGGCCGCGATGCACGACATGCAGGCGCGGCTGCAGGCGACGATCGGCGGGATTCGCCAGTCGGCCGAAGCGATCGCGTCGGCGAGCCGCCAGATCTCGGCCGGCAACGACGACCTGTCGCAGCGCACCGAGGAGCAGGCCGCGTCGCTCGAGGAAACGGCCGCGAGCATGGAGCAACTGACCGCGACGGTGAAGCAGAACGCGGACAACGCGCGGCAGGCGAGCGGGCTCGCGAACAATGCGTCGGACATCGCGCGCACCGGCAGCGACGTCGTGAACCGCGTGATCGGCACGATGGGCGAGATCGACGACAGCTCGCGCAAGATCGCCGACATCATCGGCGTGATCGAGGGCATCGCGTTCCAGACCAACATCCTCGCGCTGAACGCGGCAGTCGAGGCCGCGCGCGCGGGCGAGCAGGGCCGCGGCTTCGCGGTGGTCGCGGGCGAGGTGCGTTCGCTCGCGCAACGCAGCGCGACGGCCGCGAAGGAGATCCGCGCGCTGATCGTCGATTCGGTCGAGCGCGTGCGCAACGGCTCGACGCTGGTCGGCCAGGCCGGCACGACGATGGGCGAGATCCTGCAGGCGGTCGCGCGCGTGACCGACATCATGGGCGAGATCGCGGCCGCGTCCGAGGAGCAGGCGAGCGGCATCACGCAGGTCGGGCGCGCCGTCACGCAGATGGACCAGGTGACGCAGCAGAACGCGGCGCTGGTCGAGGAAGCGGCGGCGGCGGCCGCGTCGCTGCAGGAACAGGCCGCGCGGCTGCGCGATGCGGTCGGTTCGTTCCGGGTCGGCAATACCGGCGGCCCGTCGGCGCGCGAGGCCGGCGGCAGGGCGGCCGAACCGGCATTCGGCGGCGCGGAGGCGGTCGACGAGGTGGTGGCGGCGTGACGGGTGTCGGCCGATGGGCTGATGAGCCGATGCATCGACGAAAAAGTGCAACTAACGGCCGAATCGGGCATCGGCCGCCGGCACTGCGCTGGTGCATACCCATATGAGCGGGATGTATTTCACTTCCCGCCGATCCTGTGACACCATTTGCCCCTTCCTGCGAGTCCGGGCATACCCGTATCGCGCCCCATTTCAAGTAAGCAAGAAAGCGAGAAACAGATGAAGCGTCGCAGTCTCCTGAAGGTATTTTCCGTGCTGGCCACCGGCGCCGCGCTGACGCTGTCGGCAGGCGCGCATGCCGAAGACAAGGTGATCAAGGTCGGTACGGTCGCCGGCCCGGATGCGCAAGTGTGGCAAGTCGTGCAGAAGGTCGCGAAGGAGAAGGAAGGCCTGAACGTGAAGGTCATCGAGTTCAACGACTACGTGCAGCCGAACGCGGCTCTCGATTCGGGCGACCTCGACGCGAACAGCTTCCAGCATCAGCCCTACCTCGACAGCCAGGTGAAGCAGCGCGGCTACAAGATCGTCAGCGCGGGTCTGACCTACATTTCGCCGATCGGCGTGTATTCGAAGAAGTTCAAGTCGCTGAAGGATCTGCCGCAGGGCGCGAAGCTCGCGGTGCCGAACGATCCGTCGAACGAGAACCGCGCGCTGCTGCTGCTGCAGACGCAAGGCGTGATCAAGCTGAAGTCGGGCGCCGGCACGGGCGGCAACAACGCGACGGTGCTCGACATCGCCGAGAACCCGAAGAAGCTGAAGATCTCCGAACTCGACGCCGCGCAACTGCCGCGCGTGCTGTCGGACGTCGACGCGGCCGTGATCAACACGAACTACGCGCTGGCCGCGAACCTGCAGCCGACCAAGGACGCGATCGCGCTCGAAGCGCTGACGAGCCCGTACGCGAACCTGATCGCCGTGCGTGCGAAGGACAAGGATCAGCCGTGGGTGAAGAAGCTGGTGAAGGCGTACCAGTCGACGGAAGTGAAGGAATTCATCAAGAAGCAGTTCAAGGGCTCGATGGTCGCGTCGTTCTGAACGCGATCGGTTGATCGAACGAAGGCCTGCACGTGTGCAGGCCTTTTTTTCGTGTGCGAGCGGAATGCTTTCGAGATGCGGGAGTAGCGTGAAGATTACACGCCGCAATTGCATTGACGTTCATGGATAAAGCCGTTTGGTAACGGTTCGACACGTTGGTATGGAACGTGTGCGCGACCGCTCGAATTCGGAATCGCTATGCACTTTCTCTCTCCGGCGTCCCGTTGCGCCCCGTCATTGCTCGCGTCGAGCAGAATGACGATTTATTCCGCGTGAGATTCCACCGTCGTTGCGGTGCGATCGGTCAACAGATCGGCCGGGTTTGTCGGCACGGTAACCGTACGTCTTCGTTAGACTAAAAAACATTTTTAAAAATTACGAACGAGGACGCTGAATGAGTGCTGTCGAGAAATTGAGTGCGGCTTACCATTACTATGGGATGGTCAATCTGACTGCGGGAGAATTGTTCTTCTGGAAGAGTTTTTCAAAAGGCTCAATTCCCGTTTGGTTGGAAATTGCCAACACTGGTAGGCGGACCGGTGCGAAATTTGAAAATCAGGCTGGTTAGAAACATCGGAACCTTCGTAGGAAGAACGATCCCCGTGCTTGGTTGGGTGATTCTTGCAAGGGATATTTCTATTATTGCCGGCAAGACGGTGGCTCACTACAATAGAGTTGCAAGGGAAGGGGGTAGGTTATGGTGGATCTTGAAAAAAGGGTGATTGAGTTTGTAAGGAAAAAATCCGGATTCTCTATATCATTCATGGCCGATGAGATAACGGAAAGTACCGATTTGGATCTGGACTTGCGTTTTGATGATTGTGAGGTCGAGGATCTGATGCGGGAGTATTCGGCGAAATTTAATGTTGATATAAGTGGGTTCGATATTAAGAAATATTATCCAGAAGACGATTCTTCGTTTCTTGACTTGATCAATCCGTTTAAGAAAAAAGTGATCCATCGTGTTCCGGATCTGAATGTTCGAATGCTGATCGCATCGGCAAAAGCGGGGCGCTGGCTCTACGACTGACCGCTCACCGAGTTTGTCTACGACCTGACGGGGGGGCGCTGTCCGGCGTTGCTGCAAACATCGCGCAGCCCCTTTTTCATATCGGTGCGCGTAAAGGAGGGCCGACAGCGTGGCGTTCAGCCCCCGCTCACATCTCCCCACGCCGCGAGCAGATCGACATGATCTGCTGGATCGCATAGTTGTCGCGCACGCCCGGCAGCGACTGCACCACGCACTCGTGAAAGCGCCGTTCGCGCGGCAGCAGCATCGCGTTGTTGCGGTACAGCGCATCGCATGAGCGCTGGATCAGCTGCGCGGCGGCGCCGTTGCGGCTCTCGCGCAGCGCATTGAGCATGCAGTCGTCGTATTGCGCGCTGCCGTCGGTCAGCGCGAAGGCTGCTCCCGGCAGCGCCAGCGCGACGGCCACCCATGCGATCGCACGAATCGTTCGTTTCAAGTCCCCTCCGATGGTGTGGGTCGGGTCGGCGGACAGCATAACGTAAAGTGGTCGACGCGGCTGACGCGTTGCGGGCCGGCGCGCCGTGGCATGACGGGCGCGCCGGCTTCTCCCCGATTTCTTCCGACGAAAACCGGTTTTACACCGCTGCTGTGCGGCGCGGACGCATTGCCATATACTGTATATCCATACAGTTGTGGGTGGCATCATGCTCGCATCCTCCATTTCTCCCGAGTCCCTTCATCCGTCGCTGTGGCGCGGCTCGCAGCTCGCGCGCGGCGGTCCGCGCACGATCGAGACCGGCTTCGCGCCGCTGTCGGCCGAGCTGCCGGGCGGCGGCTGGCCGGTCGGCGGCCTCGTCGAACTGCTGGCCGCGCAGCCGGGCTGCGGCGAGATGCGGCTGCTCGCGCCCGCGCTCGCCCGCGCCGTCAGCGCGCGGCGGCCGCTCGCGCTCGTCGCGCCGCCGCAGTCACCGCATGCCACCGCGCTCGCCAGCCTCGGCGTGCCGGACGACGCGCTGCTGTGGTTGCGCGCCGGTAGCCGCACCGATGCATTGTGGGCCGCCGAGCAGGCGCTCAAGACCGGCTGTTGCGGCGCGCTGCTGCTCTGGCAGGACGCGCGGCCCGATGCGCTGCGCCGCCTGCATCTCGCGGCCGCGCGCACCGGCGACACGCTGTTCGTGATGCTGCGCCCGCTGTCGGCCGCGCGGCAGCCGTCGCCGGCCGTGCTGCGCGTCGCGCTGCATCCGGTGCCGGGCGGCGTGTCGCTCGACATCGTCAAGCGTCGCGGGCCCGCGCGCAGCGAGCCGCTCGTGCTCGATTTGCCGTCGCCCATCGTGGAGAGCCGCTATGCGCGTCTTGCTCGGCATCCATCTGCCGCGCCTGCCGCTCGACGTGTGCGCCCCGCCGCCGTCTGACGCAGCGGCCGGCGAGGCTAGCGACGCCGGCTGTGCGGTGCTCGAGCAGGGCGTCGTGCTGATCGCCGATGCGGCCGCGCGCCGACAGGGCGTGCGCGCGGGCATGAAGCGCGGCGGCGTGCTGACGCTCGCGCCCGCGACGCAGCTCGTCGAACGCGATCCCGCCCGCGAAGCCGATGCGCTGCGCGCGGTCGCGCTCGCGCTGCTGCGCTTCTCGCCGTGCGTCGCGCTCGACGACGAAGCCACGCTGATCGTCGACGTCGGCCCGAGCCTGCGCCTGTTCGGCGGGCTGCCGTCGCTGTGCCGCCAGGTGCGCGCGACGCTCGCGGCGCTCGGCTATGCGGCGCGCCTGTCCGCCGCGCCGACCGGGCGCGGCGCGTGGCTGCTCGCGCGCACGTCGGCGCGCTCGCGCATGCGGCGCCGCGTCGCGCGTCACGCGTCGCTCGTCCGCACGCTCGACCGGCTGCCCTGCGTGCTGCTGCCCGACGCGCGTCCGTATGCGGGCTGGTTCGACGGCCTCGGCTGTCGCACGCTTGCCGATCTGCGCCGCCTGCCGCGCGCGGGGCTGCAGCGGCGCTGCGGTCCCGCGCTGCTGGCCGCGCTCGATCGGGCGTACGGCGAAGCGGTCGAGCCGCTCGCGTGGATGGCGGTGCCGCCCGTGTTCGACGTGCGGCTCGAATTGCCGGAGCGCGTCGACTACGCGGAAGCCGTGCTGTTCGCCGCACGGCGGCTCGTCGTGCAGCTGTGCGGCTGGCTGGCCGCGCGGCAACTGTCGCTGGCCGCGATGACGTTCGAGCTCGAGCACGAGCGCGGCCGCCAGGCCGTGCCGCCGACCCCGCTCGAACTCGCGTTCGCGGCGCCCGTGCGCGACGAAGCGCATTTCATGCGGCTGCTCGGCGAGCGGCTCGCGCGCGTCGAGCTGCCGGCCGCGGTGATCGCGGTGCGGCTGAAGGCCACGCGCGTCGAACCGGTCGCGCCGCCGGCCGACGATCTTTTTCCCGAGCCGGGCGGTACGCGGGAAACCCGCGAGCGGTTGCTCGAGCTGCTGGTCGCGCGGCTCGGCACGGACAACGTATTGCGCGCGGCGCCTGTCGCCGATCATCGTCCCGAGGTCGCGAACCGCTGGTTGCCGCTCGATGCGCAAGCGGGCAAGCCTGTTGCCGGTTCGCCCGCCGCGCCGCCGCGTCCCGCGTGGCTGCTCGCCGAACCGCTGCCGCTTCTGATGCGCGGCGAGCGGCCGGTATTTCATACGCCACTCCGGATGATGTCGTCGGCCGAGCGGATCGAGGCCGGGTGGTTCGACGGACAGTTGATCGCACGCGATTACCACGTCGCGCAGGACGAAGAGGGCGCGTGCTACTGGGTATTCATGGAGCGGACGAGCAGTCAGGCTGCCCCGCGCTGGTTCCTGCACGGTTTGTTCGGGTGAGCGGAGATGGCTGCGGAATTCAGTTTGCTGCCCGATTACGCGGAGTTGTTCTGCCGCTCGAACTTTTCGTTCCTGCATGGCGCGTCGCATGCGGACGAACTGGTCGAGCGTGCGGCGGAACTCGGCTATCGCGGGATCGCGATCACCGACGAATGCTCGCTCGCCGGCGCGCCGCGCATGCATGTCGCCGCGAAGGCGAAAGGGCTGCCGCTTGTCATCGGTTCGTATTTCGACGTCACGCCGGATGAAGTCGCGCCCGGCCAGGATCCGGGCCCCGGTGCGTTCGGGCTCGTGTTGCTCGCGCAGAACCGCGAAGGGTACGGCAACCTGTCCGAGTTGATTTCGTGGCGGCGGATGGAGTCGCCGAAGGGAACTTACCGGCTGACGTCGCGAATGTTGTCGAGGCCGCCTGAGAAATTCGCCCATCTGCGCGGCATGCCCGACTGCTTCGCGATTCTCGTGCCGACGTATCCGGTGCGGGCGGCCGTGCTCGATGCGCAGGTCGCATGGTTCCGCGCGACCTTCGGCGAGCGTGCGCGGCTCGGGCTCGTGCAGTTGCAGCGTGCGCTGGATGGTGCGCAGCGCGACGAGATTCGCGAGGCCGGCAAACGGCGCGGCGTGCGCATCGTCGCGCTTGGCGACGTGACGATGCATAAGCGCTCCTGCAAACCGCTGCAGGACGTGATGACGGCGATTCGCGTCGGGATGCCGGTTTCTGAATGCGGCTATGCGCTCGCGCCGAATGCGGAGCAGCATCTGCGTTGGCGGAAGCGAATCGCAGAACTGTTTTCGCCGAACGAGATGGCGGAGACGTGCGCGATTCTCGATGCATGCGACGTCGATCTCGGCAAGCTGCGCTACGAGTATCCCGACGAGATCGTGCCGAAGGGGCTCACGCCGACGCGCTATCTGGAACAGGAAACCTTTGCGGGAGCGGCCGGGCGTTATCCGAACGGCATCCCGGAAAAAGTAGAGCAGCAGATCCGGTACGAACTCGATCTGATCGCCCGGCTGAAATACGAACCGTTCTTCCTGACCGTCTACGACATCGTCAAATACGCGCGCAGCCAGAACATCCTGTGCCAGGGCCGCGGCTCGGCCGCGAATTCGGTGGTCTGCTATTGCCTCGGCATCACCGAAGTGAATCCCGAGCAAAGCACGATGCTGTTCGAGCGCTTCATCAGCGCGGAACGCGGCGAGCCGCCCGACATCGACGTCGATTTCGAGCATCAGCGCCGGGAAGAAGTGATCCAGCACATCTACAAAAAATACGGGCACGACCGCGCCGCGCTCGCGGCCGCCGTTTCGACGTATCGTCCGCGCGGCGTGCTGCGCGAAACCGGCAAGGCGCTCGGCGTCGACCCGATGCTGGTCGATCGGGTCGCGAAGGGGCATCGCTGGTTCGACGGCAGCCGCGATCTGCTGCAGCAATTCGCGTCGACCGGGCTCGATCCCGAAACGCCGCTGATTCGCACATGGGCCGAACTGGCGGGGCGCTTGCTCAACTTCCCGCGTCACCTGTCGCAGCATTCGGGCGGCTTCGTGATCAGCCGCGGCAAGCTCACGCGGCTCGTGCCGGTCGAGAACGCGGCGATGGACGGGCGGCGCGTGATCCAGTGGGACAAGGACGATCTCGAGGCGCTCGGGCTGATGAAGGTCGACGTGCTCGCGCTCGGCATGCTGTCGGCGCTGCATCGCGCGTTCGACCTGCGCACCGCGTGGCGCGGGCCGCCGGAGCCGGACGGCGAACCGTTTACGCTGAAACACATTCCGCAGGATGACAAAGCAACCTACGACATGATCTGCCGCGCCGATACCGTCGGTGTGTTCCAGATCGAATCGCGTGCGCAGATGTCGATGCTGCCGCGGCTGCGGCCGCGCCACTATTACGATCTCGTGGTCCAGGTGTCGATCGTGCGGCCCGGCCCGATTCAGGGCGGCGCGGTGCATCCGTATTTGCAGCGGCGCAGGATCGTGGCCGGCGAAGAGGAGGGTGAGGTCACGTATCCGAGCGACGCGCTCAAGGAAGTGCTCATTCGCACGCTGGGTGTGCCGATCTTCCAGGAACAGGTGATGCAGATCGCGATCGTCGCCGCAGGTTTTACGCCTGGCGAAGCGGACGACTTGCGTCGCGCGATGGCCGCATGGAAGCGCAAGGGCAATCTCGAGAAATATCAGGACAAGATCATCAGCGGGATGCTCGAACGCAACTACACGCGCGAATTCGCCGAGCAGATCTTCGAGCAGATCAAGGGCTTCGGCGAATACGGTTTTCCCGAAAGCCATGCGGCCAGTTTCGCGAAACTCGCGTACGCGAGCAGCTGGCTCAAGTGCCACGAACCGGCGATCTTCCTCGCCGCGCTGCTGAACAGCCAGCCGATGGGCTTCTACCCGCCGTCGCAGCTCGTGCAGGACGCGAAGCGTCATCGCGTGAAGGTGCTGCCGATCGACGTCACGCAAAGCAACTGGGAGGCCGCGCTCGAAGCGCTGCCCGATCAGCCGCCGCCACACGGCCAGCCGGCCGTGCGGCTCGGCCTGTCGCTCGTGCGCGGTCTTGGCGAAGCCGCTGCGCGCCGCATCGAAGCCGCCCGCGCCGCCGGCCCGTTCGACAACGTCGACAGCCTCGCCCGGCGCGCGCAGCTCGAACGGCGCGATCTCGAAGCGCTCGCCGCCGCGAACGCGCTCGCGACGCTCGCCGGCCATCGCCGCGATGCGCTGTGGCAGGCCGTCGCCGCGGCGCCTGAGCGCGACCTGCTCGCCGCCGCGCCGATCGACGAGGTGGAGCAACCCGCGCTCGGCGCACCGTCGGAAGCCGACGACATCCTCGCCGACTATCACACCACCGGCCTCACGCTGAATCGCCACCCGGTCGCGCTGCTGCGGCCGGCGCTGCGCGCGCAGCGGCTGTCGTCCGCGGCCGAGCTGCGCGATCGCCTCGACGGCCGGCTCGCACGCGCATGCGGTCTCGTGATCGCGCGGCAGATGCCGGGCACCGCGAAGGGCGTGATGTTCATGACGCTCGAAGACGAAACGGGTTGCGTGAACGTGATCGTCCGGCCCGAACTGCTCGCGCGGCAGCGTCGCGAAACGCTCGATTCGCGGCTGCTCGCGGCGTCCGGCGTGTGGCAGGTCGTCAGCGACGTGCGGCACCTCGTCGCGCAACATTTCGAGGATCTGACGCCGCTGCTCGGCGGCCTGCGCACGTCGAGCCGCGAATTCCACTGACGCCTGCATCGCGCCGGCCTGCTCGGCAGGTGCATACCAGTTGGCCAAATTGGTTCTATTCCGGTCTCATATTCACACCCGAAATCCCGCCGAACCGGGCGCCTGAGCCGTCCCTTTGCATACCACTTCGGGTAAATCCCTATGCCGTACTGCGTTGTAAACAAAGGCTTTGCTGGCACTAAAACGCTTGCCGCGCAAGGCTTTCGGCGATTTCCGCAGCGCTAATACCAGTTCGTTGACTGGTATTATGGTGGTTATATAATGCGTTCACTTTCGACGGTCCGAGATCGTCGTCCGACACCCGGAGGCACATGGAAACCGGCTGGTCCGAACTGGCGCCCGATCCCCTCGACGACACGCCGCTCTATCTGCAGCTCGCCCGCAACCTGGCGAGCGCGATTCACGCCGGCGCGTGGCGGGCCGGCGAGGCGCTGCCGTCGGAACGGCTGCTGTCGGTGTCGGTCGGCGTGTCGCGGATCACCGCGCGACGTGCGCTCGCGCTGCTGGTCGAGCAGGGCCTGATCAAGCGGGCGCGCGGCGCGGGCAGCTTCATCACGCCGCGCGTCGCCGATCCGCTGTCGCGTCTCGTCGGCTTCACCGCGAAGATGCAGCAGCGCGGCTTCGTGCCCGATTCGGTGTGGCTGGCGCGCACGCTGCGCACCGCGAGCCGCGACGAGCTCACGCATCTCGGCCTCGCGCCCGGCGCGACGGTCGCGCGGCTGGAGCGGCTGCGCCGCGCGGACGGCATCGTGATGGCGGTCGAGCATTCGACGCTGCCGGCCGCGGTGGTGCCCGATCCGCAGGCGCTCGGCGCGTCGCTGTACGAATACCTCGAGGCGCGCGGCATGACCGTCGTGCGCGCGTTGCAGCACTTTCGCGCCGCGAACGCGACGCACGCGATCGCGAAATGGATGGCGGTGAAGCCGGGCTCGGCGCTGCTGGTGATCACGCGGATCGGCTACGGCGCCGACCAGCGCGCGATCGAAGTGACCGAAACGTATTGCCGCGACGACTACTACGACTTCGTCGCCGAACTGAAACGCTGACGCGCGAGACTGCCCACACACCTCGCACCCTCCGCGCAATCGCGATGGAACGCAATCGCGCGTAATGAATCGCAACGGATTGGCCAATCACGACGCGGATGCCCGCGTCACCCGATCATCAAGAGAACGTCATGCTGACTGGCAACATCCTCACCTCCGACGGCTGGATTCTCGGTTCGCTCGATAGCGAGAACGGCCGCATCACCACGCTCGACGGCACGCCCGTCGATCCCGCGACGAACGACGCGCCTTACATCCTGCCCGGCTTCATCGACCTGCACGTGCATGGCGGCGGCGGCGCCGACGTGATGGAAGGCGGCGATGCGATCGAAACGATCGCTCGCACGCACGCGCAATTCGGCACGACGAGCCTGCTCGCGACGACGATGACCGCGCCGCGCGACGAACTGATGGAGGTCGTCGCGAACCTCGGCATCGTCGCCCGTACCCGCACGCCCGGCGGCGCGCGCGTGCTCGGCGTGCATCTCGAAGGCCCGTACATCAACCCCGGCAAGCTCGGCGCGCAGCCGGACGCGGCCGTGTCGGCCGTGCTCGACGAGGTGCTGAAGTACCTGTCGATCGCGCCGATCCGCGTCGTCACGCTCGCGCCGGAAATCGCCGGCCACATCGAGATCATCGGCGAGATGGCCGCGCGCGGCGTACGCGTGCAGCTCGGCCACTCGCTCGCGACCTACGACGACGCGGTCGCCGCGCTCAAGCACGGCGCGTGCGGTTTCACGCACCTGTTCAACGCGATGTCGCCGCTGCATCACCGCAACCCGGGCCTCGTCGGCGCGGCGCTCGCGCACGCCGAGTACGCGGAAATCATCCCCGATCTGCTGCACGTCCACCCCGGTGCGATCCGTGCGGCGCTGCGCGCGATCCCGCGCCTGTACGTCGTGACCGACAGCACGTCCGCGACCGGCATGCCCGACGGCGAATACCGGCTCGGCAGCCAGCACGTGACGAAGTGCCTCGGCGGCGTGCGGCTCGCCGACGGCACGCTCGCCGGCAGCACGCTGACGATGGACCAGGCGCTGCGCAACCTCGTGTCGCTCGGCCTGCCGATCGCCGACGTGTCGAACCGCATGTCGCGCTACGCGGCCGACTACCTCGGCATCGCCGATCGCGGCCGCCTCGAGCGCGGCGCATGGGCCGACCTCGCGGTGTTCGATCGCGACCTGAACCTCACCGCGACCTACGTCGAAGGAGAATCGATTGTCGAATATGCTTAAGGAAGCGCGCGAGTCCGCCCAGGTCGTCGCCGCGCAACTCGCCGACACCGCGCGCGTCGAAGCGCTCGCCGGCCAATTGCTCGATCACCCGCCGGCCGTCGCGCTGACGGTCGCGCGCGGCAGCTCGGATCACGCCGCCAGCTATTTCGCGAGCCTGACGATGAGCCGCCTCGGCGTGCCGGTCGCGTCGCTGCCGATGTCGGTCGCGACGCTGCAGCAGGCGCCGCTGAAGGTGCAGGACCAGCTCGCGCTCGCGTTCTCGCAGTCGGGCAAGAGCCCCGATCTCGTCAACACGATGGCCGCGCTGCGCGAAGCCGGCGCGCGCACCGTCGCCGCCGTCAACGTGCTGCCGTCGCCGCTCGCCGACGCGTGCGAGCACCAGCTGCCGCTGTTGGCCGGCCCCGAACTGTCGGTCGCCGCGACGAAGAGCTATATCGCGATGCTGTCGCTGTCCGCGCAGATCGTCGCGTACTGGCAGCGCGACGCCGCGCTGATCACCGCATTGCGCGGCCTGCCCGATGTGCTCGCGCAAGCCGGCCGGCTCGACTGGTCGCAGGCCGTCGCCGCGCTCGCGGGGGTCGAGCGGATGATCGTGATCGGTCGCGGCCTCGGCCTCGCGATCGCGCAGGAAGCCGCGCTGAAGCTGAAGGAAACCTCCGGCATCCAGGCCGAGGCATTCTCGAGCGCCGAAGTCCGCCACGGCCCGATGGAGCTGATCGACCGCGACTATCCGCTGCTCGTGTTCGCGCCGCCGGGGCCCGAGCAGGCCGGCCTGCTGCAGCTTGCCGCGGACATGCGCGCACGCGGCGCCGCCGTGCTGCTCGCGGCGCCAGCCGGCACGCCCGGCACATCCGACGCAAAGGGCACCGTGCTGCCGCTCGCGCAGTCGGCCCATTCGGCGCTCGACCCGATCGCCGCCATTCTTTCGTTCTACGTGATGGCGGCGGATCTCGCCGTCGCGCGCGGCCGCAATCCCGACACGCCGCGCCACCTGAATAAAGTCACCGAAACGCACTGACAGTCGAGAAAGCCGATGAGACGCGCCGAGGAATCCCAGTTGAAGAGCCCTAACCCCGATCAGATCGTCCTGCTTAGCCCGTTGACGGGGCCGATCGTTCCGCTGGCCGACGTGCCCGATCCGGTGTTCTCCGGCGGGATGTTCGGCGACGGCATCGGCATCGACCCGCTCGAAGGCCGGCTCGTCGCGCCGTGCGCGGGCGTCGTGTCGCATCTCGCACGCACCGGCCACGCGGTGACGATCACGACGCCGCAAGGCGCGGAAGTGCTGCTGCACATCGGCATCGACACCGTCGAGCTGAACGGGCAGGGCTTCGTCGCGCACGTCGAAGCCGGCGCGCGCGTCGAAGCGGGCGCGTTGTTGATCGAGTTCGACCAGGACGCGGTCGCGCGAAACGCGCATTCGCTGGTGTCGGTGATCGCGATCGCGAATTCCGACGCGTTCGAGGTCGTCGATCGCGCGAGCGGTTTCGCGACGGCCGGCGAGACGCCGTTGCTCGCGCTGCGCGGCAAGGGCGAAGCCGCCGCGCAGGCGGCGCAGGCCGGCGCGGCCGCGCACAACGAAGTGCGCCGCGAAATCGTGCTCGCGCAGCCGGGCGGCCTGCATGCGCGGCCGGCCGCACGGGCGCGGGAAGCCGCGCGCGGGCTCGACGCGAGCGTCGACGTGCTGTTCGACGGCCGCAAGGCGTCGATCGCGAGCGTCGTCGGCCTGCTCGGTCTCGGCGCCGGCGAAGGCGCGACGGTCGAGTTGGTCGGCCGCGGCGCGCACGCGCAGCAGGCCGTCGATGCGGTCGAGCGCGAGCTGCTGCGCGAAGCGCACGGCGAAGTGGAGGAAAAGCCGGCGCGGCTGAAGTCGCCCGCGCCGCAGACGGTCGCACGCCACGCCGGCGCGCCGCGCGATGGCGCGCCCATTGACCCGAACACGCTCGCCGGCGTGTGCGCCGCGCCCGGCATCGCGGTCGGCACGCTGGTGCGTCTCGACGATGCGGACATCGTGCCGCCCGAGCAGGCGACCGGCACGCCGGCCGCGGAAAGCCGCCGCCTCGACCAGGCACTGAAGGCGGTCGACGCCGAACTCGGCGAAACGGTGCGCAACGCATCGGCGCGCGGCGCGGTCGGCGAAGCGGGCATCTTCGCGGTGCATCGCGTGCTGCTGGAAGATCCGACGCTCGTCGATGCGGCGCGCGACCTGATCAGCCTCGGCAAGGGCGCGGGCTTCGCGTGGCGCGCGACGATCCGCACGCAGATCGACACGCTGTCGAAGCTCGACGATGCGCTGCTCGCCGAACGCGCGGCCGACCTGCGCGACATCGAGAAGCGCGTGCTGCGCGCGCTCGGTCACACGAACGGCGCCGCGCGCGCGCTGCCCGACGAGGCCGTGCTCGCGGCCGACGAATTCACGCCGTCCGACCTGTCGTCGCTCGATCGCGAACGCGTGACCGCGCTCGTGATGGCGCGCGGCGGCGCGACGTCGCACGCGGCGATCATCGCGCGGCAGCTCGGCATCCCGGCGCTGGTGGCGGTCGGCGATGCGCTGTACGCGATTCCGGACGGCACGCAGGTCGTCGTCGATGCGAGCTCGGGCCGGCTCGAACACGCGCCGACCGCGCTCGACGTCGAGCGCGCGCGGCACGAACGCCAGCGCCTGGACGGCGTGCGCGACGCGAACCGGCAACTGGCAGGTGTGGCGGCCGCGACCGTCGACGGCCGCGCGATCGAGGTCGCCGCGAACATCGCGACGCTCGACGACGCGAATACCGCAGTCGACAACGGCGCCGACGCGGTCGGCCTGCTGCGCACCGAACTGATGTTCATCCATCGTCTGGCCGCGCCGACGGCGGTCGAGCACCAGCAGAGCTACCAGTCGATCGTCGACGCGTTGCAGGGCCGCACGGCGATCATCCGCACGCTCGACGTCGGCGCCGACAAGGAAGTCGACTACCTGACGCTGCCGCCCGAACCGAACCCGGCGCTCGGCCTGCGCGGCATCCGTCTCGCGCAGGTGCGCCCCGATCTGCTCGACGATCAGTTGCAGGGCCTGCTCGCGGTGAAGCCGTTCGGCGCGGTGCGCATCCTGCTGCCGATGGTGACCGACGCAGGCGAACTCGTGCGGCTGAAAAAGCGCATCGACGAATTCGCGCGCGCGCAGGGCCGCACCGAGCCGATCGAGGTCGGCGTGATGATCGAGGTGCCGTCGGCCGCGCTGCTGGCCGACCAGCTCGCGCAGCACGCGGATTTCCTGTCGATCGGCACCAACGACCTCACGCAATACACGCTCGCGATGGACCGCTGCCAGGCCGATCTCGCCGCGCAGTCCGACGGCCTGCATCCGGCCGTGCTGCGCCTGATCGACATCGCGGTGCGCGGCGCGGAAAAGCACGGCAAGTGGGTCGGCGTATGCGGCGCGCTCGGCGGCGATCCGCTCGCGGTGCCGGTCCTGGTGGGCCTCGGCGTGACCGAACTGTCGGTCGATCCGGTGTCGGTGCCGGGCATCAAGGCGCGTGTGCGCCGTCTCGATTACCAGTTGTGCCGTCAGCGCGCGCAGGATCTGCTCGCGCTCGATTCGGCACAGGCGGTAAGGGCAGCAAGCCGCGAGGTCTGGCCGCTCGACTGAACGTCGGCGGCAGGCGCGCGACCCGTATCACTACCAAAGCAATCACCTCAACGACGATTCATGACGAGACAAGGATTGGAGGACTGAATGAACGGGAATCCGTTTCTGAAAA
The DNA here is from genome assembly GCF_017815045.1 of Burkholderia sp. CpTa8-5. NCBI lineage: Bacteria > Pseudomonadati > Pseudomonadota > Betaproteobacteria > Burkholderiales > Burkholderiaceae > Burkholderia > Burkholderia sp. CpTa8-5. The sequence continues at coordinate 52,190 of NZ_JAGIQD010000012.1, read as the reverse complement.
TACAGGGTCTAGGCCGCGCGCTGATGCTGCCGATCGCGGTATTGCCGGTCGCCGGCATCCTGCTGCGACTCGGCCAGCCGGACGTGTTCAACATCAAGATGATCGCCGACGCCGGCGGCGCGATCTTCGACAACCTGCCGCTGTTGTTCGCGATCGGCGTGGCGGTCGGCTTCGCGAAGGACAACAACGGCGTGGCGGCGCTCGCGGGCGCGATCGGTTACCTGATCGAAACCGCGATCATGAAGGACATCGATCCCAAGCTGAACATGGGCGTGCTGTCCGGGATCATCGCGGGTGTCGTCGCGGGCCTGCTGTACAACCGCTATAAAGACATCAAGCTGCCGGACTACCTCGCGTTCTTCGGCGGCAAGCGGTTCGTGCCGATCATCACGGGGCTGGTGTGCGTGGTACTCGGGATCGTATTCGGGTACGTGTGGCAGCCGGTCCAGCATGCGATCGACGCGGCCGGCCAGTGGCTGACGACGGCGGGCGCGATCGGTGCGTTCGTGTTCGGCTTCCTGAACCGCCTGCTGCTCGTCACCGGCCTGCACCACATCATCAACTCGCTCGCGTGGTTCGTGTTCGGCAACTTCACGCCGCCGGCCGGCGGCGAGATCGTGCACGGCGACCTGCACCGCTTCTTCGCGGGCGACCCGACCGCGGGCACTTTCATGGCCGGCTTCTTCCCGATCATGATGTTCGGCCTGCCGGCCGCGTGTCTCGCGATGCTGCACGAAGCGCCGAAGGAGCGCCGCGCGATGGTCGGCGGCCTGCTGTTCTCGATGGCGCTGACGTCGTTCCTGACCGGCGTGACCGAGCCGATCGAATTCAGCTTCATGTTCCTCGCGCCGGTGCTGTACGTGATCCATGCGTTGCTGACGGGGCTGTCGCTCGCGATCTGCCAGATCCTCGGCGTGAAGCTCGGCTTCACGTTCTCGGCCGGCGCGATCGACTACGTGCTGAACTACGGGCTGTCGACGAAGGGCTGGATCGCGATTCCGCTCGGTATCGCGTACGGCGTCGCGTACTACGGGCTGTTCCGCTTCTTCATCCGCAAGTTCAACATGGCCACGCCGGGCCGTGAGCCGGCATCGACCGATGCGGCCACGGAATCGTACGCATCGGGCGGCTTCGTCGCACCGGGCGCGGCGGCACCGGCTGCCGTACCGCGCGCGCAACGCTACATCGCCGCGCTCGGCGGGGCGGCCAATCTGTCGGTCGTCGACGCGTGCACGACGCGCCTGCGCCTGACCGTCGTCGATCCGGAGAAGGTATCGGAGCCGGAACTGAAGTCGATCGGCGCACGCGGCGTGCTCAAGCGCGGCGGCAACAGCGTGCAGGTGATCATCGGGCCCGAGGCCGACATCATCGCCGACGAAATGCGTGCCGCGATCGGCAGCGGCGCGACCGGCGCGGCAGCAACGGCGCCGGCCGCCGCCGCGCAGCCCGTCACCGGCGCGGCCGCCGGCCCGCTCGATCCGGAGCCGACCCGCTGGCTCGCGGTGTTCGGCGGCGCGACCAACGTCGTGTCGCTCGATGCGGTGGCCACCACGCGCCTGCGCGTGGTCGTGCGCGATCCGTCGGCGGTCGATCGCGAGCGTCTCGGCACGCTCGACGTCGCATGGGTGTCGCTCGACACGTTCCACATCGTCTGCGGCAACGCGGCGGCGCGCTATGCCGAACAGCTCGGCGCGCGCCTGCCGCCGTCGGGCGGCGGGGCGGCTGCACAACCGGCGTGATGCGGTGAAGCCGGCGTGAGCGATCCGCGCGGCGGATCCGGGCCGGTGGTCAAAAGAACAACGGCTTGCGACGTACGCGTCGCAAGCCGTTTTCTTTTGGGGCGGGCGATGCGCGATGCGTTTGCCCGCCTCGCGCATCGCCAGATGCCTTCTTCAGCCGTTCACGGATTCGTCAGCGTGAAGGTCGGCTTCCGGTAGCCGACGCCGGCGCGCTCGAGCTTCGGCAATTCGCGTTGCGCGAGCAGCGTCGCGAAGCCGGCCCAGTCGCGCTGCAGCGCGGCGACGTCGACGTGATGCGTGTCGCCGCGCTTGAAGCGCACGCCGGCCGCATACGGCAGCTCCCAGTCGGCCCGGTGCCACGCGCGCTCGGCGAGCGCGAGCAGCCGCGGGTAGGTCATGTATTCGAGGAAGGTGTCGTTGCGCATCACCTCGCCCCACGCCTGGCCCTGCATGCCTTCGATGCGTGGCGCCGGGCCCGTGCCCGTCACCTCGAACGCGTTGCCGTCGCGGTCGCCCATCACTTCGGCGTTCTGCGGCAGGTTCTCCGGCGCGAGCGAGAACACCTTGTACTCGTCGGTCGCGTGCGAGCCCCAGTAGTAGCCGCGCTCGCGCGGATTGAGCGTGTACGGGAAGTCGAAGTACAGGTAGTCGGGCAGCGCGAGCACCGTCTGGTAGCCCTTGCCGCTCAGGTCGCGCGCGCTGTCCGACGCACCCCAGAAGATCGTGTCCCACAGCGACACCATCACGTGGCGCGTGCTGAAATCCTGCGGCCCGTTCGCGTGCTTGATGCCGTCCTGCCACGCGGCCATCGTGCCGATCCCGTTCGCGTCGACGGCCGCGCTCACCTGTTTCGCGAAACGCGTCGGCAGCTCGTCGATCGACTTGATCTCGCCGCGCTGGAGCAGCGCCGTGCACGCGGGCGACCGCGCCCACGGCTTGTCCTGCGCGGCCAGGTCGATGCGCCCCTTGTTCGGATCGGTGCCGTTCAGCGGCTGGAAGCCGCCGCCGAGGAAGATGTTCTTCGCTTCGTCGCCGCCGTAGTGCCAGGTTTGCAGCGGCGCCTGCGCGTCCGCGTGCATCGCCGCGATCTCGCGGATCACCTTAGACGCGAAGTTGAGCGCGCCCGGCACGCACGGGTTCAGGTCGCTGCGCCGGTCGTAGAACTGCACCGTCGTCAGGTTCGTCGTGTCCTGCGGGTCGAGCAGCCGATACGCGTTCGCTTCCTGCTCGCGGCCGGCCGCGTGCAGCCGCCGGTAGCGCGCCTCCATCGTCACGACGGCCGCGCGGGCGTGCGCGGGCATGTCGATCTCGGGGATGATCTGCACGAAGCGCGCGGCCGCGTAGCGCACGAGCGCCACGTAGTCGTCGCGCGTCAGGTAGCCGCCGCCCGAGCGGTTGTCGGGGCCGGAGCCGAGCTGCGGCAGCAGGCAGCGCGTCTCGCCCGGGTCGTGACAGCGGCGCGAGCCGATCTCGGTCAGCTCGGGCAGGCCGGGAATCTCGATGCGCCAGCCTTCGTCGTCGGACAGATGCAGGTGCAGGCGGTTGAGCTTGTACGCGCTCATCTGGTCGATCAGGCGGCGCAGCGTCGCCGGCTGCTTGAAGTTGCGCGCGAGGTCGACGTGCATCCCGCGATGCGTGAAGCGCGGCGCATCCTCGACCAGCATCGCCGGGATCGCGCCGCCGCCGGCCGGCGCGAGCGAATAGAGCGTCTGCACGCCGTAGTAGAGGCCCGCGCGGTCGTAGCCTTCGATCAGCACGCCGCGCGGCCCGATCGCGAGCCGGTAGCCGCCCGGTGTCGCGAGGTCGGCCGGCAGCCGGCGCGGCGCGACGAAGCCGCGCACCGGCACGCGTGCGCCGTCGAGCCCGAGAGTCGTCGCGCGCTCGCGCAGCGCCGCGACCTGCGCGTCAGGCAGGTCCGGCAGCGCGAGTTCGACGCCGCGCAGCTCGAGCGTGCCGGGCAGCGGCAATTCGCGCTTCACGCTCGGCAGCGCGCGGGCCGGATCGGGCCGTGTGGCCACCGGCGGCGCGTTGCCGGTCGAGTTGTTCTGCGCGTCGGCCGGCAGCGATTCGACGTAGCGCAGCTCGTTGTCGGTGTCGTTGTAGCGCAGCACGGCCGGCGGCGCGCCGTCGACGACGACGTACGGGCGCGGAATCACGTCGCTGTAGCGCAGCAGCCAGTATTCGGCGACGAACGGCAGCTCGATGCGCTCGCCGGGCGCGAGCCGCACCGAGCCCGGCTGCGGCGTCAGTTCGTACAGGTCGCCGGTGAGCCGCCGCAGCGCGAAGCCGGGGCGATCGATCCGCAGCAGGCGGCGGATGCTGTGCAGGTAGAGCTTCCAGCCGCCGTCGGCGATCGCCTGGTGGCCGCGGTTTTGCAGGATCAGGCGGCCCGTCGCGCAGGCCGCGCCGTCTGCGCCGAGATCGGCGCACGGCACGCCGGCCGCGGCCGCGTGGTTGTTGTCGACGGCGACGCGCAACGCGAGGCCGTTCGACAGCTGCGTCGCGAGGCTGGCTGCCTGGGCGGCGGCCGCTTGCGCGCTGCCGGCGGTCGCGCCGGCGGTGGCCGACGCCGGCAGCGCCGAGATCGCAGCGGGCGACAGCACCGCGATCAGCAGACCGGCAATGAGGGATGGCAAGGTACGCTTCAATTCGAACTCCTGAGAAAAAGAGGGCGTGGCGGCGCCGTGACGCGACGTCGCTGCGATCGGGTCTTTCAGTGGAGCTGCGGGAGATACCAGCACGCGGGGCGATGCGGCAGCCCCGCGCACAATCGGCACGCGGGGGCGTGCGTTACGGAACGGGAGGCGGGCATGCGTGCCGATCGGATCGGCGCGGCGGCGTGCGCGGATTCATCGGCGGCCCATGACGTTCGCCGCGGCGACGAGGCGGCCGCGGCCGGCGGCGCCCGGTTGGCCGCGCACGAGCATGAGCACGACGACGGCGCGCACCGTGGAACACGGACGTCGACACGGCGCGCAGGCGCACGCCACACACGGGAATCGCATGTCTCCCCCACCCAGAAGGAATCGGCCTGTCAGCGGCCGTGTCCAACGATCTTATGAAACCTTTTATTGGTATTCAAGTGGTATCAATCTGGCGCTAAATTGGCATCGATGCACGACGTGTGCCCGCGCGGCCAGGACGAAAAAAAACCTCGCGCGAAGCGAGGTTCTTTCTCTTCCGGACGGCGGCGCGCGATCGATCTGGCCGCGCGCGTCACCCGTCAGTGCATCGGTGTGTCAGTCGCGGCGCGCCCGCACGGACGCTTCCTGCGTCTTCTGCCGCGCTTCGAGCCACATCGCGTTGACGATGCCGAACGACAGCGCGACGCCGATACCGAGAATCCAGCTGAAATACCACATGGTCAGACTCCTTGCGAAACGGTAGGCGAGGGCGCCTGCGCGCCCCGGCCGGTTCAATGCATCAATACATCGAGTGCTTGTTTTCTTCGAGCGTCTGGTGCGTGACCTTGCCGCGCATCACGCGATACACCCAGCCCGTGTAGATCAGCACGATCGGGAGGAACACGATCACCGCGAACAGCATCACCTGCAGCGTCATGTGGCTCGACGTCGAATCCCACACGGTCAGGCTGCTGCGCGGGTCGAGCGACGACGGCATGATGAACGGGAACATCGAGAAGCCTGCGGTCAGGATCACGCCGGCGATCATCAGGCCGGTGCAGAAGAACGCCGTCTTTTCCTGCTTCGAGCCGGCGAGCAGCAGCGCGAGCACGCCGCCCGCGATCCCGACGACGGGCGCGGCGATCATCCACGGATAGTCGCCGTAGTTCGCGAGCCACAGGCCCGCGCCGGCGGCGACGTCCTTGAGCAGCGGGTTCGCGACGGTGTCCGTCGGCGCGGCGTGGGTGATGTGGAAGCCGCCGATATACGAGGCCACCAGCACGCCGGCCAGCACGAACAGCACGACCGCGAGGAACGACGCGACACGCAGCGCGATCGACGCACGGCGCGCGATCACGCCGTCGGTCTTCATCTTGATGAACGCGGCGCCGTGCGCGACGAGCATCGTGAGGCTGACGAGCCCGCACAGCAGCGCGAACGGGTTCAAGAGCGCCCAGAAGCCGCCGTAGTAGGTCACGCGCAGGTCGCTGTCGAACTTGAACGGCACGCCCTGCAGCAGGTTGCCGAACGCGACGCCGAACACGAGCGCCGGCACGAAGCCGCCGGCGAACAGGCCCCAGTCCCAGCCCGCGCGCCAGCGCGGGTCCGGCCGCTTGCTGCGATAGTCGAAGCCCACCGGCCGGAAGAACAGCGCGAACAGCACGAGCAGCATCGCGAAGTAGAAGCCGGAGAACGACGCCGCGTAGACGAGCGGCCAGGCCGCGAACATCGCGCCGCCGGCCGTGATCAGCCACACCTGGTTGCCTTCCCACGTCGCGCCGACCGTGTTGACGATGATGCGGCGCTCCTCGTCGGTCTTGCCGAGGAATGGCAGCAGCGCGGTCGCGCCCATGTCGAAGCCGTCGGTGACGGCGAAGCCGATCAGCAGCACGCCGACGAGCACCCACCAGATCAGCTTGAGAGTTGCATAGTCCATAGCGATTCCTTGTTCCGTTGCGAGTGCGTGCTCAGACGGCGGCCCGCTCGCCGGCAGCGACGAGTTCGTGGTGATAGCGGCCGGTATGCAGCGACGACGGGCCGAGGCGCGCGTACTTGAACATCAGCTTGATCTCGATGACGAACAGCGCGGTGTAGAACAGGATGAACCCGGCGAGACTCAGGTACAGGTCGCTCGGCTGCAGGCTCGACGCGGACAGGTGCGTCGGCAGCACGCCGGCGATCGTCCACGGCTGGCGGCCGAGCTCGGCGACGATCCAGCCGAATTCGATCGCGATCCACGGCAGCGGGATCGCCCACACCGCGTAGCGCAGGAACCAGCGGCGGTTGTCCTGCAGCAGTTGCCGCCGCGCGCAGAACCAGAACGCGGCAACGAACGTCGCGACGAACAGGAAGCCGAGGAACACCATGATCCGGAACGAGAAGAACACGGGTGCGACGGGCGGAATCGTCTTCTTCGCGGCGGCCTTGATCTGCTCGGGCGTCGCGTCGGTCACGTTCGGCGTGAACTGCTTGAGCATCAGCCCGTAGCCGAGATACTGCTTGTGCTGGTCGAACAGCGCGCGGGTCGCGTCGCTCGTGTCGCCCTGCTTGAGCTTCTGCAGCGCGCCGTACGCGATCATCCCGCTCTGGATGTGCTCCTCGCTGTGCTTCGCGAGGTCGCGCAGGCCGATCACCGGTTCGTCGATCGAGCGCGTCGCGATCAGGCCGAGCGCGTACGGAATCTTGATCGCATAGTCGGTGCGCTGTTCCGCCTGGTTCGGAATGCCGATCAGCGTGAACGACGCGGGCGCCGGCTGGGTTTCCCATTCCGATTCGATCGCGGCGAGCTTCATCTTCTGCACTTCGCCGGTCGTATAGCCCGATTCGTCGCCGAGCACGATCACGCACAGCGTCGCCGCGAGGCCGAAGCCGGCCGCGACCGCGAACGAGCGCAGCGCGAAGTCGACGTCGCGCTTCTTCAGCAGATACCACGACGACACGCCGAGCACGAACATCGCCGCCGACACGTAGCCGGCCGACACCGTGTGCACGAACTTCACCTGCGCGACCGGGTTGAACAGCACGTCGAACAGGCTCGTCATTTCCATGCGCATCGTCTGGTAGTTGAACTCGGCGCCGACCGGATTGTTCATCCAGCCGTTCGCGACGAGGATCCACAGCGCGGACAGGTTCGAGCCCAGCGCGACGAGGAACGTGACGATCAGGTGCTTGACCTTCGACAGGCGGTTCCAGCCGAAGAAGAACAGGCCGACGAACGTCGATTCGAGGAAGAACGCCATCAGGCCTTCGACCGCGAGCGGCACGCCGAAGATGTCGCCGACGTAGTGCGAGTAGTACGACCAGTTCGTGCCGAACTGGAATTCGAGCGTGATGCCGGTCGTCACGCCCATTGCGAAATTGATGCCGAACAGCTTGCCCCAGAACTGGGTCATGTCCTTGTAGACCTGTTTGCCGGTCATCACGTAGACGGCTTCCATGATGACGAGCAGCCAGGACAGGCCGAGCGTCAACGGCACGAACAGGAAGTGGTAGAGCGCCGTGATGCCGAACTGTAGACGTGACAGATCGACGACTTCACTACTTATCATGATGGTCTCCCTCGGTAGATGCAGGCGCCGGCACCGAGAGCAGCTTCTCGGCCACGGCGGCAGGCGGCAACGACATGTGCTCGGCCTGCGGATGATTGAAGAATGCGTATTTGAGCGACATCAGGAGGATCAGCTTGACGATCAGCACCAGGGTGATGTCGCGGGCGAGGGTGGGACCGCGTGCCCATGCGGCGATGCGCGCACGCCAGCCGATCGTGCCGGCCGGCCGCGAAGGCGGCGCAGGCTCTTTATTGATCGAGATCAAGGCGATTATCCTGAATCGATTTACGTCGGATTGGGGGCGACTTTACGTCGGATTTATGACGGCCGTGAAGCTGTTTTAATCCTTTTGCGCCTGACATGCCAATTTTAAAAGGACTGCTTTCCGATGCCGAGTGCTGCGATGCGGCAGACCGTCGCGAAACAGGGGGTAAAAATTGAGATGGATCAAGGTTATGCGGAAGGGCGCCGCACATGGCGTAATGCCTGATGAATCAGTTCAATTAATCGACGCAAAAACGGAGAGCGAAACGGCTGAAAAGCAGAGGAAAAGCTGCGGAAACCGGACGAAAAAAAACCGCTGCCGGTCGGGCAGCGGTTTTCGCTGAGGCGCTTTGGATCGCCGCGGATTTACGCGTATTCGGCGAGGGCGGTGCGCATCTTTTTCATGGCGCTCGCCTCGATCTGGCGGATGCGTTCCGCCGACACGCCGAATTCGGCAGCGAGATCGTGCAGCGTCGAGCCGCCCGAGCCGTCGTCGTCGACCTGCAGCCAGCGCGCCTCGATGATGCGGCGGCTGCGCGCATCGAGCGCGTCGAGCGCCTGCGCGATGCCGTCCGTCTGCAGCATGTCGCGTTGGCGCGCGGCGAGCACGGCGGTCGGCTCGTTGTGCGAGTCGGCCAGGTAGGCGATCGGCGCGTACGATTCCTCGCCGTCTTCCACCTGGCCCTCGAGCGCGATGTCGCCGCCCGACAGGCGCGTTTCCATCTCGGTGACTTCTTCGCGCTTGACGTTGAGCTCCTGCGCGAGGCCGTCGATTTCCTCGGGCGTCATCGCCTGCATGCTCTTCTTGTGGCTGCGCAGGTTGAAGAACAGCTTGCGCTGCGCCTTCGTCGTCGCGACCTTCACCATGCGCCAGTTGCGCAGGATGTACTCGTGGATCTCGGCCTTGATCCAGTGAATCGCATACGACACCAGGCGCACGTTTTGCGACGGGTCGAATCGCTTCACCGCTTTCATCAGGCCGATGTTGCCTTCCTGGATCAGATCGCCGTGCGGCAGGCCGTAGCCGAGATAGTTGCGCGCGATCGACACGACGAGACGCAGGTGCGACAGCACGAGGCGGCGCGCCGAGTCGAGGTCGTTGTTTTCGCGGAATTCGGTTGCATACCGGCGTTCCTCCTCGGCGGTCAGCAGCGGAATGCGGTTGACGGCCTGGATGTACGCGTCGATGTTGCCGAGCTGGCCCGGCAACATCGATTGGGCTGCGAGCGCCAGCGAGCCTGCCGATTCGGCCTTGGCCGGCGTCGGGCTCAGGGTGTTCGGAAGGGTCAGGGCGTGGCTCACTAAAAACTCCTTTGGAATCAGGGACAAACCGTTGGTCTCGGATGAGATTCCGGAGCCCATCTTAGCACTCCCACAATCCGAGTGCTAATTCCTTAGAGGCCACGGGGGCATCCAAGTTCCCGGTTTTCTATCGAGTCGTTCGAGTCGATAGTCTAATTTGCGACCGCGCTGGTGGTACGAAGTTCCGTAAGTGCTTGTTTCCGATAGTAATCAGTAGACGTTTTCGATTTTTGTAGTTTTGGAAGCAAACAATTTCGCTTCGCGATGCCGATTCGAAAAGTCCTTTACCATACCATTCAGTTCGCTCGGGCCGGCCGCTGCGGCAAGGCTCCATTCAACCCATAAAGTTGGAGTGTCAGATGAACAATAAGAAGAACCGCCGGCCCCGAAACCGGCTTGCGCTGCATGCGCTGCTGGCCGCGTCGCTGCTGGGCGGATCGGGCGCCGCGTTCGCGGACCGGTGGGGGATCCAGGCGGGCGGCGGATTTTCCGATCGCCACGGGATCGACAAGGCCGATCTCGGCGTGGTCTGGGATCCGGGCTGGAACTGGTGGGAAATCGGCGGCTGGCACTTCGCGTTCGTGATGGAAGGCCATGTCGGCTACTGGCACACCGGCGGCAACGTGCACGCCAACATCGGTGAATTCGGCGCGACGCCGATGTTCCGTTTCGTCAAGAGCGCGGGCCAGGTTCGCCCGTTCGTCGAAGCCGGCGCCGGCATCCGGTTCCTCACGCATCCGACGATCTCGAACAATCTGTCGCTGTCGACATCGTTCCAGTTCGCGGACGTCGTCGGCGTCGGCGCGCAGTTCGGCGAACGGCAACAGTATCAGGTGGGTTACCGTTTCCAACATGTGTCTAACGCGGGTATCAAAGAGCCGAATCCTGGTATAAATTTCCACCAGTTCTACGTGCAGTACAACTTCTGATCCGCACGCCGGCGCACGGCGGGCGCGTTGCCGAGGAGTCAGGCGATGGCGAAGGTGGTCGATGCGATTCGCGCGCTCGAGCGCGATCGGTTCCGGGCGATGGTCGACGGGGACGGCGAGGCGCTCGACGCGCAATTGTCGGACAAGGTGTTCTTCGTGCACACCAACGGCAAACGAGAAACCAAGCAGCAGTTCATCGACGCCATCGTCGCCGGCCGCCGCCGCTATCGTCAGATCGAGATCCAGTCGCAGGACCTGCTGCCCGTCGGCGATGCCACCTGCGTCGTGACCGGGCGCGCGTTGATCGAGATGGAAACGAACAACGGCGGCCTCGTGTTTCCGATCGCCTACACGGCCGTGCACACGCACGAGCACGGGCAGTGGCGGTTGCTCGCATGGCAGGCGACGCGGTGCGCGACCGAGACGTGAGCGCGGGTGGCGCTCGTTTTCATGTCCCGACCGAAGCGGCCTTCTGAGCCGCTTTTTGCTGTCTCGTGCGGCGCGGATCGCGCGGCGCACGGGCGGTCACGCACCGCTCGCTGACGTTTCAACCCTGAGCGGTCAGGCCGCCGCGCGGTGGTCCGCGCAGTGCCATGCCGAGCGGTTGATCGCGCTGACGACCGCATCGAGCGCCGCGACCGCCGCGTCGGCGTGCACGCCGACCCCATGCCGCAGCGGCGCGTCGCCGACCCGGCAGCCGACCGATACCGCGATCCGGCCGTCCGCGGTGCGCGTGTGCTCGCACGACGCGACGTCGATCGCGGCGCCAGCGGCCCCTGCCAATGCCGCGGCGAAATGTCGCGCGGCGTCGTCGGGTGTCGCATCGGCGGCGGGCGTCACCGCGATCTCGCGGTTTTGCCAGCGCGCGCCGCTGCCGTGGCGCGCGGCCGGGCCGTCGGTCTCGAAGAATTCGCGCGCGAACAGCGCGCAGATCGCGTCGCCCGTCACTTCCTCGCCCGAGGCGTCGGCGAGCGTCTGCACCGCGTGGCTGAACTCGATCTGGACGCGGCGCGTCGGCGTGAAACCCATTCCGCGTTCGAGCAGGAACGTCGCGCCGCCCTTGCCGGACTGGCTGTTCACGCGGATCACCGCGTCATAGCTGCGGCCGAGATCCGCCGGGTCGATCGGCAGGTACGGCACTTCCCAGATCGCGTCGGGGCGCTGCTGCGCGAAGCCCTTGCGGATCGCGTCCTGGTGCGAGCCCGAGAACGCGGTGAACACGAGGTCGCCCGCGTACGGATGGCGCGGATGCACGGGAATCTGGTTGCAGCGCTCGACGACGCGGCGCACCGCGTCGATGTCGGAGAAGTCGAGGCCCGGGTCGATGCCTTGCGTGTAGAGGTTCAGCGCGAGCGTGACGAGATCGACGTTGCCGGTGCGCTCGCCGTTGCCGAACAGGCAGCCTTCGATGCGGTCGGCGCCCGCGAGCAGCGCGAGTTCGGCCGCCGCGACCGCGGTGCCGCGATCGTTGTGCGGATGCACGGACAGCACGATGCTGTCGCGATACGCGAGGTTGCGGTCCATCCATTCGATCTGGTCGGCGAACACGTTCGGGGTCGCGGCCTCGACGGTGGCCGGCAGGTTGACGATCATCTTGTGGTCGCGGGTCGGGCGCCAGGTCTGCGCGACCGCGTCGCAGATCTCGCGCGCGAACGTCAGCTCGGTCATGCTGAAGGTTTCCGGCGAGTACTGGAAGGTCCAGTGCGTATCGGGGCGCGCGGCCGCGTGTGCCTTGATGATGCGCGTGCCGTCGATCGCGAGCGCCTTCACGTCGTCCTTCGACATCCCGAACACGATGCGGCGGAACGACGGGCAGACCGCGTTGTACAGGTGCACGATCGCGCGCGGCACGCCTTCGAGCGCATCGAACGTGCGCGCGATCAGGTCTTCGCGCGACTGCACGAGCACTTCGATCGTCACGTCGTCGGGAATCCGCTTGTCGTCGATCAGCTTGCGGACGAAATCGAAGTCGGTTTGCGACGCCGACGGAAAACCGACTTCGATCTCCTTGAAACCGATCGCGACCAGCATGTCGAAGAACTCGAGCTTCTGCTCGATGCTCATCGGCTCGATCAGCGACTGGTTGCCGTCGCGCAGGTCGGTGCTCATCCACACGGGCGCACGCTCGATGGTGCGGGCCGGCCAGCGGCGGCCATTGAGGCGGACGGGCTCGAACGGACGGTACTTGTCTTGCGGATTGCGCATCATCTTCTGGACCTCGGGTCTCAAGTCGCGAGCGAAGACGCGCGGCACGGGCGCCGGTTGGCGCTGCCTCGCACCCGGCGCGCGATGGCGCCGCGGATGCGGATGATCTTCGCGAATCGGCCGACGGATGGACGGACGAATGCTGACGACTTCGGGTTGTAAAAACTGCGAGAGGGGTACGGCGGGGAACTGCTGGGAGGACCGTGCGAACAGCACACGGCGCTACGACAGCCTTAGGCTAGTCGTAGCGATAGCGGCCGCGCTAGGCGGCCGGAGGTAATTCGGAGGGTGTTCGGAAAGGAACGCATGACGGCCACTCTATGCCAGGATGCGCTCGCGTGTCAAATGTCGGGATAAAGGGGCAGGTCGCCGCCGCGCCGTCAGCGCGCGACGCGGACGATCTGCACGATCGTCGCGACCTGTCGCGCGACCGTGTCGGGCACCGGCACCTCGCCGCGCAGCACCGCGTCCGTCCACGCGGCCGTGGTCGCCGCATCGCGCGACTCGGGCAGCGCGACGGGCGGCGCGTCGGTCGACGAACGCTCGGCGTCGATCAGCGTGTCGCACACGCCGTCGTGCAGCCAGTCGACCTGCACCTGGCGCCGCGTGTCGGCCACCGCTTCGCCTTCGGTGCCGCGTGCGAGCAGCGCGCCGCCCCGCGCGGCGTCCGGATGGTCGCGGAACAGCTGCGCGAGGCTGTCGCGGTACGGCGGATGCGTGTAGTTGACGAGCCGCAGCCCGGCCGGCGCGAACGGCTGCAGGATCTTCACGAGCGTATGCGTCGAGTTGCGCACGCCGAGCACGCCGCGCATCGACAGCAGGTGCGCGATGCGGGGCGCCAGCACGTCGATCGGCGCGAATGCGACGCGGCGCTCGGCGAGCGTGTCCTCGATCGCATCGTGCGACGTCGACGGCGCGAGCGACAGCGCCGAGAAGATCTCGGCGCTCGTCACGCGGCCCGGATCGCGCTCCACCCCGTGCACCAGCACCGGCACGCCTTCGCGCGCGAGCAGCAGCGCGAGCAGCGGCACGAGATTCGGCTGCTTGCGCGCGCCGTTGTAGCTCGGGATCGACACCGGGCGGAACGCGGCGTCCTGTACGTGCACGGGCTCGAACGACGCTTGCGCGGCGGCGAGCATCGCGGCCAGTTCGTCGGCGGATTCGCCTTTCAGCCGATAGGCGATCAGGATTGCGCCGAGTTCGACGTCCGACACGCGCGCATCGAGCATCGCGCGATAAAGCTCGAACGTGTCTTCGGCGGACAGGGCGCGCGCGCCGTTGGGGCCGCGGCCGATTTCCTTGATGAAGCGGGCGCAAGGGAACGGAGCGACGGCGGGATCGTGGGAAGCGGTCATCGGAACGTGGGGCGGGCGGCCGGCATCGGGCCGCGCGGTGAGCGGTGAGGAATGCCCCGAGTATCGCACGGGCGCGGCCGCGCACCGTGCCGCGCTACACTCTGGTTCCCGGCGGCGTACGCACCCGCTGCGCCGCGCCCGTGCCGCCGCCGGCCGAATACGACCAAAAGAGAGACATCCCATGAAGCTCTACAGCTATTTCCGCAGTTCCGCGTCGTACCGCGTGCGGATCGCCCTGAACCTGAAGCGGCTGCCGTTCGACTATGCGCCCGTGCACATGCTGCGCGACGGCGGCGAGCAACTGAAGGACGCATACCGCGCGCTGAATCCGGATGGGGTCGTGCCGACGCTGGTCGATGGCGACGCGACGCTGCAGCAGTCGCTCGCGATCATCGAATATCTCGACGAAACCCATCCCGAGCCGGCGTTGCTGCCGAAGCAGCCGGTCGATCGCGCGTACGTGCGGTCGGTGGCGCTGCAGATCGCGTGCGAAATCCACCCGCTCAACAACCTGCGCGTGCTCAAGTACCTGAAGCACACGCTGAATGTGCCCGAAGACGCAAAGAACGCGTGGTACCGGCACTGGATCGAGGCGGGCTTCGACACGCTCGAGGCGCGTCTCGCGAACGATCCGCGCACCGGCAAGCTGTGCTTCGGCGACACGCCGACGCTCGCCGACGTGTGCCTCGTGCCGCAGGTGTTCAACGCGAACCGCTTTGCGATCGACACCACGCGTTTCCCGACGATCCAGCGGATCGCCGACCATGCGGCGACGCTCGATGCATTCAAGGCCGCCGAGCCGGGCGTGCAGCCCGACGCCGAATAAGCGCCGAACGAGTGTGGCGGCCCCGCGGCGAGCAGGATCGGGCGCGCATGAAAAAGGGCGCCCGAAGGCGCCCCGTGCGATGCGAGCCGGCGGCGTTCAGCCGAGCAGCGCGTCCGCGAATTCCACCGCGCTGAACGGCTGCAGGTCCTCGACCTTCTCGCCGACGCCGATGAAGTAGACGGGCACCGGCCGTTGCCGCGCGATCGCGGCGAGAATCCCGCCCTTCGCGGTGCCGTCGAGCTTCGTGACGATCAGGCCGGTCAGGCCCAGCGCGTCGTCGAATGCCTTCACCTGCGTGAGCGCGTTCTGGCCGGTGTTCGCGTCGATCACCAGCAGCACCTCGTGCGGCGCGCCGTCGTGCGCCTTCGCGATCACGCGCTTCACCTTCTTCAGCTCTTCCATCAGGTGCAGTTGCGTCGGCAGGCGGCCGGCCGTGTCGGCCATCATCACGTCGATCTTGCGCGCGCGCGCGGCGCTGACCGCATCGAAGATCACCGCGGCCGGATCGCCGCTTTCCTGCTGCACGACCGTCACGTTATTGCGCTCGCCCCAGACCGCCAGCTGCTCGCGCGCGGCCGCGCGGAACGTGTCGCCGGCGGCCAGCAGCACCGACTGGTCAAAGCTCTGCAGATGCTTCGCGAGCTTGCCGATGCTGGTCGTCTTGCCCGCGCCGTTCACGCCGGCGATCATCATTACGAGCGGCTGCGCGCGGCCGAGCATCAGCGATTTCTCGAGCGGCGTCAGCAGCTCGACGAGCAGGTCGTGCAGCGCATCCTTCACCTGCTGCGGATCGGTCAGCCGGCCCGCGCGCACCTTCTCGCGCAGCGCGTCGAGCAGGTACTCGGTCGCGTCGACGCCCGCGTCGGACATCAGCAGCGCGGTTTCGAGCTCCTCGTACAGGTCCTCGTCGATCTTCGTGTTGACGAAGACGCCGGTGATGCTCGAGCCCGTCTTCGCGAGCCCCGTTTTCAGGCGCGCGAGCCACGACTTCTTCGCGGACGCGTCCTGCAGCGGCGGCGGGACGATCTCGACCGTCTCGACCACTTCGTCGCGGCCGTCGTTGGTCGGCGTGACCGTCACCACGACGGCCGGCGCGGCCGCTTGCGCGTTCGCCTGCGGCACGTCGGCCGCGGCCGGCGCCTCCGGCGCGGGCGCGTCGGCGTCGGACGCTTCGTCCGCTTGCTGCGCGTCGGCCGATTGCGATTCCGCCGGATCGGGCTCCTGCGTTTTCTTGAATCGTTTGAAGAAACTGAACATGGTCTGGCGTCGGGAAGAGGGCGGGCCGCCGCCGAGGGCGGGGCGCCGGACGGGCCGTTCTGCGTTCGCGCGGGCGCGGCGCTCGGTGGCCGAAACCGTGCATTTTATCAGTGCGGCGCGGCGCTCGCGTCAGTGCGCGTCGCCGCTGTGGTAACGTGCGCCTGTTTGGCGCGCCCCTCGCGCGCGCCCGGTCCCTCCGTTGTCGATATCCCGTATGTCCCGTTCCTCTTCCGGCCGCCCCGCGGCCCCTTCCAGTCGCGGCAAGCCGCACGCGGTCCGCATCATCGGCGGCGACTGGAAACGCACGCCGCTCGCGGTGCTCGATCTCGACGGCCTGCGCCCGACGCCCGATCGCGTACGCGAGACGCTGTTCAACTGGCTCGGCCAGGATCTCGACGGTTGGCGCTGTCTCGACCTGTTCGCGGGCACCGGCGCGCTCGGCTTCGAGGCCGCGTCGCGCGGCGCGGCGAGCGTCGTGATGATCGAGCGCCATCCGCGCGCCGCGCAGCAGCTGCGTGCGATCAAGGACAAGCTCGGCGCCCGGTCGGTCGAGATCGCCGAAGCCGATGCGCTGCGGCTCGCGGCCGGGCTCACGCCGGGCGCGTTCGACGTGGTGTTCCTCGATCCGCCGTTCGACGACCTGGCCGCGCTCGAGCGCGCGATCGCGCTCGCGGCGCCGCTCGTCGCGGCGGGCGGCGCGCTGTACGTCGAAACGGGGGCGGAACTCGACCCGGCCGCGCACGACGCGCTCGCGGGCTGGCAGGTGGTGAAGCACGGCAAGGCCGGTGCGGTTCACTATCATTTGCTGCGGCGCGAAAATGATGAATAATGCGCGTTCCATACGAGGCGGCGCGCCGCAAAGGCGACGCATGCCCATCTCGGCAGCGGCGTGTGCATCGCACGGCTGCCATCCCGTTTGCGTGATGACAGGAGGAGCGACATGGTAGTCGCCGTGTATCCCGGTACGTTCGATCCGCTGACGCGCGGGCACGAAGACCTCGTGCGGCGTGCGTCGAGCATTTTTGATACGCTGGTGGTGGGCGTTGCCGACAGCCGCGCGAAGAAGCCGTTTTTCTCGCTCGAAGAACGTCTGACGATTGCGAACGAGGTGCTCGGCCATTATCCGAACGTGAAGGTGATGAGTTTCACCGGCCTCCTGAAGGATTTCGTCCGCATCAACAACGCGCGCGTGATCGTGCGCGGGCTGCGCGCCGTGTCCGATTTCGAATACGAGTTCCAGATGGCGGGGATGAACCGCTATCTGCTGCCCGACGTCGAGACGATGTTCATGACGCCGTCCGACCAGTACCAGTTCATCTCGGGGACGATCGTGCGCGAAATCGCGCAATTGGGCGGCGATGTCAGCAAATTCGTGTTTCCGTCCGTCGAGAAGTGGCTGACCGAGAAAGTCACGGCGATGGGAGGCCCTGCCGCGTGACGCGGCGCCGGCCGGTTTCGTTGCGAAGCCGGCCGCCGGCCTGAAGAAGTGAGATCAGTATGGCTTTGATGATTACCGACGAGTGCATCAATTGCGACGTGTGCGAGCCCGAGTGCCCGAACGGCGCGATTTCGATGGGCCCGGATATCTACGTGATCGACCCGAACAAGTGCACCGAGTGCGTCGGCCATTTCGACGAACCGCAGTGCCAGCAGGTGTGTCCGGTCGAATGCATTCCGCGCGATCCGCAGCATGACGAGTCGCACGCGCAATTGATGGAGAAGTACCACGCGTTGATCGCCGTGAAGGGCGACGACGCATCGTGACCCTGCGCTGACGCGCGCGCTTCGATCGACGGGCGCGCGCGCCGCGCTTTCTTTCGGATCGGCGCCGCCCGGCGCCGGTTCTTTCGTGTCAGCCCAGCAGCTCGCGCAACGCCGCGACGAGCGCATCGCATTCGGCATCAGTGCCGACGGTGATGCGCAGATGCTGGTCGATCCGCGGCAGCCGGAAGTGCCGCACGAAAATTTCCCGTTCCTTCAGCTTCGCCGCGATCGCGCCCGCATCGTGCGCGGGATGGCGCGCGAACACGAAATTCGCGGCCGACGGCACGATCTCGAAGCCGAGCGCGTCGAGCGCATGCGTGAGCCGCGCGCGGCTGTCGATCACGCGCCGGCAAGTCGCGTTGAAATGGTCGGTGTCTTCGTACGCGGCCTGCGCGGCGACTTGCGCGAGCCGGTCGAGCGGATACGAGTTGAAGCTGTCCTTCACGCGGTTCAGCGCGTCGATCAGCGCGGCATCGCCGAACGCGAAGCCGACGCGCATGCCCGCGAGCGAGCGCGCCTTCGACGTCGTATGCACGACGAGCAGGTTCGGGTGGCGGTCGATCAGCGTAATTGCCGACTGCGCGCCGAAATCGACGTACGCTTCGTCGATCACGACGACCGACGACGGGTTCGCGGCCGCGATCCTCTCGACGTCCGCGAGCGGCAGCGCGCGCCCGGTCGGCGCATTCGGGTTCGGAAACAGCACGCCGCCGGCGTCGTCGAGATAGTCGTCGACGCGGATCGAGAAATCGTCCGCGAGCGGCACGACCGTGGTCTCGACGCCGTACAGGCGCGCGTAGGTCGGATAGAAGCTGTACGTGATGTCGGGAAAGCGCAGCGGCCGGTCGTGCTTGAGCAGCGCCTGGAACGCGTGCGCGAGCACCTCGTCGGAGCCGTTGCCGACGAACACCTGCTCGGGCTGGATGCGGTGATAGGCCGCGACCGTCTCGCGCAGCGCGCGTGCGACCGGGTCGGGATAGCGGCGCAGCGTGTCGCCGGTGTCGCCGAGTTCGCGTGCGATCGCCGCGACGACGCGCGGCGACGGCGGATAGGGATTCTCGTTGGTGTTCAGCTTGACGGGGTGCGCGAGCGCGGGCTGTTCGCCCGGCACGTAAGGCACGAGTTGCTGAACGACGTCGCTCCAGTAACGGCTCACCGCTTGGCTCCTGTCGGGCAAAACGTCCAGATTACCGCATGTGCGCGTCGCGGTGGGGCGGGCGAGGCCGCCGGATGGCGCCGGACGGCCGATGCACCGGGCCGGTGCGCGGTGCGGTCAGTTGCGATGCAGCTGCATCGTCGCGCGTTCGAGTTCGCCCTTGACGACCATCGGCATCACGGCGAGCGCGCGTTCGATCGATGCGTCGATCACGTCCTGTTCCTCGCGGCGTGGCGGTTTCAGCACGAAGTTCGCGACGTCGGGCTTCGCGCCGGCGCGCGCGCTTTCCGGAATCAGGTCGCGCGGATGGCCGATGCCGATCCGCAGCCGCCAGTATTGCTGCGACGACAGGTGCGCGGTGATGTCCTTCAGGCCGTTGTGGCCGCCGCTGCCGCCGCCGAGCTTCAGCTTCACGGTGCCGGGCGGCAGGTCGAGCTCGTCGTGCGCGACGAGGATCTGGTCGGGCAGGATCTTGAAGAATTGCGCGAGCGCGACGACCGACTGGCCGGAGCGGTTCATGTAGGTCTGCGGCTCGAGCAGATGGACTTCCTCGCCGTGCAGGCGCGCTTTCGCGTAGAAGCCGTGGAAGCGGCGTTCGTCGCGCAGCGTCGTGCCGGCTTCGCGGGCGAGCTGGTCGATCAGCCAGAAACCGGCGTTGTGGCGCGTCGCGGTGTATTCCGCCCCGGGATTGCCGAGGCCGACGATCAGTTTGATCATGACGTTTCGAAGGCGGCGGCGGCCGCCTGGGCGCAGAAAAAGAAAAACCCGCCGGGCAAGCCGCGGCGGGTTGCGTCGACCGTTTCGTGAAACGGATCGATGGGGCGTGCAGGCAGCCGCTTAGGCAGCCGGCGTTTCGCCTTCTGCTGCGTCCGACACGGCACCCGCCGGGACCGTCGCCGATGCGACAACCGGGTTTTCCGCGTCGACGTGCGCGACCAGCGCGACGCCCTTCGGCAGCGCGATGTCCTTCGCGTGCAGCGACTGACCGGCTTCGATCTTCGACAGATCGACTTCGAGGAATTCGGGCAGGGCCGACGGCAGGCACTCGACTTCGATTTCCGTTGCGACGTGCGAGACGATTGCGCTCGACAGCTTCACGGCCGGGCTGACTTCAGCGTTCAGGAAGTGCAGCGGCACCTTCGTGTGCAGCTTCTTCTTCGCGTCGACGCGCTGGAAGTCCACGTGCAGCACGAGTTGCTTGAACGGGTGGTATTGCACGTCGCGCAGCAGAACCTGTTGCGACTGGCCAGCGACTTCCAGGTCGAGGATCGACGAGTGGAAGGCTTCCTTCTTCAGTGCATGCCACAGCGCGTTGTGATCCAGTTCGATCTTTTGCGGGGCTGCTTCGCCACCGTAGACGATACCCGTGGTCTTACCGGCGTTGCGCAGGCGGCGGCTCGCACCCGTACCTTGCTGTTGGCGCTCGAAAGCGACGACTTTCATGTGATTCTCCATGTGCTGCCCGCGACCAGGCAGTAAAACGGGGCCATCAAGCGGCCCCCGATGAAACGGCCGGGGTTTCGTCTATCCCGTCCGATTGTGCAAAAAGCGAAGCGTTGCCGCTTCGCTTTTCGCGCATGCTTTGTTCCGTCGATTCGCGATCAGGATTCCGCGAACAGCGACATCACCGAATCGCCGCGGCGAATCCGCGAGAACGTCTCGGCCAGCAGGCTCGCGCTCGTCAGCGAGCGGATCTTCGAGCATGCCAGCGATTCGGCCGACAGCGGGATCGTATCGGTGACGACCAGCTCGTCGAGTGCCGATGCGGCGATGCGATCTGCGGCGCCGCCCGACAGCACCGGATGCGTCGCGTAGGCAAAAACCTGCTTCGCGCCGCGATCCTTCAGCACTTGGGCGGCCTTGCACAGCGTGCCGGCCGTATCGACCATGTCGTCCATGATCACGCAGGTGCGGCCTTCGACTTCACCGATGATGTTCATCACTTCGGCGACGTTCGCCTTCGGACGACGCTTGTCGATGATCGCGAGATCGCAGTTCAGCTGCTTCGCGAGCGCCCGGGCACGCACCACGCCGCCGACGTCCGGCGACACGACGAGCAGATCCGAATAGTTCTGCTTGCGCAGGTCGCCCAGCAGGATCGGCGTCGCGTAGATGTTGTCGACCGGGATGTCGAAGAAGCCCTGAATCTGGTCGGCGTGCAGATCCATCGTGATGATCCGCTCGACGCCGGCGATTTCCAGCATGTTCGCGACGATCTTCGCCGAGATCGCGACGCGCGCCGAACGCGGGCGGCGATCCTGACGGGCATAGCCGAAGTAGGGGATGGCAGCGGTGATCCGGCCGGCGGATGCGCGCTTGAGCGCATCGACCATGATCATCAGTTCCATCAGATTGTCGTTCGCCGGTGCGCACGTGGATTGCAGGACGAAGACGTCCTTGCCGCGCACGTTTTCCTGGATCTCGACCTGGATCTCGCCGTCGGAGAAACGGCTGACCATCGCTTTGCCGAGGGGAATACCAAGGATACTGACGACTTCCTGGGCGAGCGCGGGATTCGCGTTGCCAGTAAAGACCATCAGGCCATCATGGCTGTGGCTGCTCATCGTGCACCTGCTTCAGGCTTGGGCGGGAAATGCGGGAAAATTTTTGGCAGGGGAGGAAGGACTCGAACCCTCGCATGCCGGAATCAAAATCCGGTGCCTTGACCAACTTGGCGACTCCCCTACACTTAACTGATAACTTCACCGAACTTGTGTAGGCCGTTCGGCAAAGTAAAACTTCATGACGCGAAAGCGAAGAGCGGATGCTCGTTCAGACTCTCGGCAACTGCGCCGTTCCAACTGGCGGGCAGCTTGGCTTTCGCCGCTTCTGCCTCGTGCTTGCTGTGAAACGCTGCAAACACGCTTGCTCCGGAGCCGGTCATCCTCGCGGGGGTCACATCATACAACCATTTGACCACCTGCGCAACTTCCGCGTACTTCCTTGTTACAACTTCCTGCATATCGTTCCGGCCGAAGCTGTCTGGCCATTCCGCATCGCTGGTTTGCTGTGCAAGAAAGTCAGCAATTGTGACGGGCTTCGTATCTCTTGTCAACAACTCATCTGAAAATATTTCAGCGGTCGGGACATGAACGCGTGGCGTCACAACCAAGAACCAGCGAGTCGGCAATTGTACCTCAGCTAATTCTTCTCCGATACCCTCTGCGAACGCATTTTTTCCGAAAATAAAAAACGGGACGTCGGCGCCGAGTTTGACCGCGAGCGACTGGAGTTCGGCGCGCGGCACATCGAGTTGCCACAGGCGGTTCAGCGCGAGCAGCGTCGTCGCCGCGTCGGAACTGCCGCCGCCGAGGCCGGCGCCCATCGGCAGGATCTTGTCGATCTCGATGTCGACGCCGTGCGCGGTGCCCGTATGCGCTTTCAGCAGGTTCGCCGCGCGCACGACGAGATCGCTTTCCTCGGGCACGCCGGGCACGTCGGTGACGCGTGCGACGCGGCCGTCGTCGCGCCGCGTGAAGTGCAGCGTATCGCCCCAGTTCAGCAGCTGGAATACGCTCTGCAGATCGTGATAGCCGTTCGGACGACGGCCGGTGATGTGCAGGAACAGGTTGAGTTTCGCGGGCGCCAGGCAGTTGCGCAGCGAGCGGGTCGAATCGGTCATGCGGGTATCGGGGCTAGGCGCGCGTGCTCACTGATCGAGCACGAGCTTGATGTCGAGCGGCGGCGTCGCGCGCACGAGGTTGACGCGTTTGACGCCCGTGGCCGGGGCATCCGCGTAGGCGAGGTAGTCGATCGTCCAGCCGTCCTGGTGCAACTGCTTGATGCGCGTGCCGTCGGCCGGGTCGCGCACGGTTTCCGCGGGCGTCGCGGGCGCGGCGGTCGGCAGCAGCCAATAGCGCAGGCCCGCGAGCGGCAGCTCGAAGCCGAGCGTTTTCTGCATCAGGTCGCCGACGTCGGGCGCATATTGGGTCGGGCGGTTCGGCAATTCGAGCGACGCCGCGCGCGGGGACGATTTCACGACCGCGAGCGTCTGGCCGAGCGGGCTGCGCAGCTCGAGCGACACGTCGTCGCCGTGCTCCTGCCAGTCGAAGTTGCCGTACACGTTCTGCGGGTTGCCGAGACGATCGTCGTACCGCACCGCGAAGCGGCCATGGTACGCATGCGTCGCCGCTGTCGGCAGCGCGGCGCCCGTCGGCGCGTTGGCCGACGGCGGCGTGCTCGCGCAGCCGGCGAGCGCAAGCGCCGCGCCGGCCGCGGCCAGCATGCGCTGCGCGCGGGAGAACCGGGAAAACATCGGGAACATCCGCATCAGAGGCCGTTGATCTGCAGGCGTTTGAGCGTCTGCACGAGCGTTTCGTTGTCGGGCTCGAGCTTCTGCGCGGCACGCAACGCGTTGCGCGCGTCGTCCTGCGCGCCGCTCTTCCACAGCACTTCGCCGAGATGCGCGCCGATCTCGGCGTTCGGCTGCAGTTCGTATGCACGCTGCAGCACCTTCGTCGCGCCGGCCGTGTCGCCCATCCGGTACTTCACCCAGCCGAGGCTGTCCATGATGTACGCGTCGTTCGGCGCGAGCGTCATCGCCTTGTCGATCAGCTTGCTGGCCTCGGGCAGCCGCTGGTTGCGGTCGGCGAGCGAATAGCCGAGCGCGTTGTAGGCCTGCGGGTTGTCGGGCTGCGTACGGATCAGCTCGCGCAACTGCTTTTCCATCGTCGCGTAGTGGCCGGTCTTTTCGGCCGCCATCGCGTAGTCGTAGCGCAGGTCGGGATCGTCCGGGAAGTCCTGGACCGCTTGCCCGAGCCGCGCTTCCGCTTCCGGATAGCGCTTCGCGGTGAACAGGATCGACGCATCGGTGCGCGCGACCACGGCCGCGTCGCGCGGATCGGAGATCGGCAGGTTGTCGAGCACCTTGCGCGCCTCGTCGGTCTTGCCCTGTTTCTGCAGCAGTTGCGCACGCGTGATCTGCGCGGGCAGGTAGTGCTGGCTCGTCTGGTCGACTTTGTCGAGCCATTGCGACGCCTGCGCGTCGTTGTTCTGGTCGATCGCGATCTGCGCGAGGTAGATGTAGCCCTGGCCGACGTCGAGGTTCGGCTGCTTGTCGCCGAGCTGCACGTACTGCTTCAGGTAGCCGGTCGCCTCGTCGAGTTTCTTCTGCTGGATCTTGATCAGCGCGAGCGCCATCAGCGGCGTCGGATCCTTCGCGTCGAGCTTGCGCATCGTCTCGAACTGCTTCTGCGCGTCGTCGAGGCGATCGTCGGCGAGATAGAGCTGCGACAGCGCGAGCCGCGCGTCGCGCGACTTCGGATTCTGCTGAACATACTTCTCGAACGACGCGATGCCCGCCGCGCGCTCCGCCGGCCCCATCTGCGACAGCATCAGCGCCGCCGGCAGGTAGTCGGGGCGGATCTGCAGCGCCTGCTTCAGCGATTGCGCGGCGCCGTCCTTGTCGTCGACCGCGAGCTGCTGCCGCGCGATCGCGAGCTGCGCCTCGGGGCGATTCATGTCGTTCTTCAGCATGTCCTTCAGCACCGCGAGGCCGCCGACGCGGTCGGGGCCGCGCACGAGCAGCGCCTGCAGCGCGAGGATCGCCGGGCCGCGCGTGTCGCCGGTCGCGCGGGCCAGCTCGCGCGCGAGCATCGGCTGCGCGTCGGCCGGCTTGCCGGCGAGCACCAGCAGCGCGGCGTCGACCTGCGACGCGCGGTTCGAATCCGGCGCGTACTGACGCCACAGGTTCGCGGCGGACAGTGCGTCGGCCGGGCTCTGCGCGCCGAGCGCGATTTCGGTCGCGCGCTGCGCCATGCGCGGATCGCGCGTGTCGCGGGCAAGCGCGAGGTAGGTCTGGTACGCCGGTGCCGGCTGGTTGCGCTGGAGCGCGACCTCGGCCGCGAGCACCTGATAGACGATCTGGCTCGTCAGCGGCACGCCGGGGAGATTCTTCTGCTCGTCCGGCATCACATGCTCGAACGCACCCTGCGGCTCCGCGTCGTCCGATGCCGGAGCCTGCGCGTGGGCCGGAAAGGCGGTGAGGGTCCAGGCGGCAAACAGCGCGGCACCGAGTGCACGGCGGACCGGGAAGGCGCGCGCGCCGCGCACGGCGGCGGGGCGCTTCTGAAGCAGCTTCGAGGGCAGAGTCATGGAAATCCGTTCGATGTTTCAACCGATTGTAACGCGCTCGCTACAATACACGCACGATCGTGATAGGGTCCGCTTACCTGCGGAATCCCCATGCGAATGCCCGAAATCGCCCGCCTCGCGTGCTGCCAGGCCGGCGATTTCGGGCATTCCCGTGTTTAATTCGGGGTCGCCGCGAGAACGGCCGTTCTCGCGGCGGCGCATGCGCGTTCACCATGTAAGCAGACCGTAGCCTCAGACCCGCAAAACATGCCAGAGTTGCCAGAAGTCGAAGTCACGCGCCGGGGTATCGAGCCCTTTGTCGCGGGCCGCCGCGTCGAGCGTGTCGACGTCCGTACCGCGATGCTGCGCTGGCCCGTGCCGGCGGGGCTCGCCGAGCAGTTGCGCGCGCGCGAGGTGCTCGCCGTCGAGCGCCGCGGCAAGTACCTGCTGTTCGAAGTCGATGCGGGCTGGTTCATCGTCCATCTCGGGATGACGGGCACGCTGCGCGTGCTGCCCGCGGCCGGCGTGCCGGTCGCCGCGAAGCACGATCACATCGACTGGATCTTCGACGAATTCGTGCTGCGGTTCCGCGATCCGCGCCGCTTCGGCGCCGTGCTGTGGCACCCGCGCGAAGCCGGCGACGTGCATGCGCATCCGCTGCTCGCGAGCCTCGGCGTCGAGCCGTTCTCGCCGGCGTTCACCGGCGTGCTGCTGCATGCGCGCACGCGCGGCCGCACGGTGTCGGTCAAGCAGGCGCTGCTCGCGGGCGACATGGTCGTCGGCGTCGGCAACATCTATGCGTCGGAGAGCCTGTTTCGCGCCGGCATCCGGCCGACGACGGCCGCCGGCAAGGTGTCGCTGCCGCGCTACGAGCGGCTGGCCGATGCGGTGCGCGCGACGCTCGCCGACGCGATCGAGCGCGGCGGCAGCACGTTGCGCGATTTCGTCGGCAGCAACGGCGAAAGCGGCTACTTCCAGCTCGACTGCTTCGTCTACGATCGCGCCGGCCAGCCGTGCCGCGTATGCGGCACATCGATCCGCCAGATCGTGCAGGGCCAGCGGTCGACCTATTTCTGCCCGACGTGCCAGCGTTGAAACCCTTTTCCACGATCAGACAACTTGAAGCCGCCCCGCATCGCCCCCGCTCCGTTCCCCGTCACGCCGCTGCACCGCACGTTCGCCACGCGTCTCGTCGCGTGGCAGCGCGAGCATGGCCGCCATGACCTGCCTTGGCAGAACACCCGCGATCCGTACCGGATCTGGCTGTCGGAAATCATGCTGCAGCAGACGCAGGTGTCGACCGTCATCCCGTATTACACGCGTTTTCTCGACCGCTACCCCGACGTCGCCGCGCTCGCGGCCGCGCCGACCGACGACGTGATGGCGCTGTGGGCGGGGCTCGGCTACTACTCGCGCGCGCGCAACCTGCACCGCTGCGCGCAGGTCGTCGTCGCCGAGCACGGCGGCGCGTTTCCGGCGACGCCCGACGCGCTGGCCGAACTGCCCGGCATCGGCCGCTCGACGGCTGCCGCGATCGCGTCGTTTGCATACGGCGCGCGCGCGACGATCCTCGACGGCAACGTGAAGCGCGTGCTCGCGCGGGTATTCGGCGTCGAGGGCTTTCCGGGCGAGAAGCGGGTCGAGAACGACATGTGGGCGCTCGCCGAATCGCTGCTGCCCGATGCCGCGAACGCGGCCGACGTGAGCGCGTACACGCAGGGGCTGATGGATCTGGGCGCGACGCTGTGCGTGCGCGGCAAGCCCGACTGCGCGCGCTGCCCGTTCGCGGGCGACTGCGTCGCGCAATCGACCGGCCGCCAGCGCGAACTGCCGGCCGCGCGGCCGAAGAAGGCCGTGCCGACGCGCAAGACGTGGATGCTCGTGCTGCGCGACGGCGACGCCGTGCTGCTCGAGCGACGGCCGCCGACCGGCATCTGGGGCGGCCTGTGGAGCCTGCCGCAAGCGGACGGCGATGCCGCGCTCGCGGATCTCGCGCGCGGCTTCGGCGGCGGCGGCACGGTGCCGCTCGCGCCGCTCACGCATACGTTCACGCATTTCCGGCTCGAGATCGAGCCGCGGCTGAGCGATCTGGCGGACGGCGGCGGCCTGCCGTCGCAGGCGCGGGACGCGGACACAGCGTGGGTGCCGCTGAGCCGGCTCGACGCGTACGGCGTGCCGGCGCCCGTGCGCAAGCTGCTCGATGCGCTGAGCGGGCCGCTGCTGTAACGAACGGGGAAGGGTGCGGCGCGGGCCGCGTTCGGGAAGGCGCGGCGTTGCCGCACGCAGGAAAGCCCTTCGGGTGGGCGCGACGCGCGATGCGCGAGCGGTCGCTACAGCCAGCCGTGCCGGTCGAGCACGTGGTGCACGGCGTCGATGCGCGCGCCGACGTCCGGAAACTCCATCAGCTTCTGCCGCGCGCGCAGGTCGAGCGGCAGCAGTTCCGCGAGGCGATTCGCTACCCAGCTCGGATCGTCGAGGCGGAACGGTTCGCCGAACGGCATTTTCTGCGGATCGGATTTCTTCAGCGCGTCGATGATGCGCTCGAGCACCTCGGCGCACGAGCCGAACTGCGCGAGCGCCTGTTCGCCTTCGAGCGGGATGTCGTCGGGCAGCGGCTCCGCGATGCCGACCAGCAGCCCGTTGCCTTCGACGCGATACGACAGCAGCTCGAAACGCTGCGTGCCGACCGCCTGCAGATACAGCATCCCGAATTCGCCGGTATCGCACTCGGTGATGCGCGCCATGCAGCCGATGGTCTCGGGCACCGACACCGCGCCATCCTGCGCGACTTCGGGCCCGCTCTTGAGCAGGCACACGCCGAACGGTGCGTCGTCGCGCAGGCAGGCGCGCGACATGTCGAGATAGCGCGCCTCGAACACCTTGAGCGGGAGCAGCCCTCCGGGAAACAGCACCGTGTGCAGCGGAAACAGCGGCAGGTCGATCAGGGTGGTCGATAGGGAGGACATGGCGCGCGGGCGTGGGGGCGGGTGTCGCTAGGGTCGGTCGACCTCGGAGACGAGCCGCGACGACGCGTCGACATCCACTGGCGCGTCACGATGCCGCACGATCACGTTCGCGTCGCGCGCGAGGCGCGCGGCGAGCGTTTCCGCGATGAACACCGAGCGATGCTGGCCGCCCGTGCAGCCGATGGCGACGGTCAGATAGCTGCGGTTGTCGTCGCGGAAGTGCGGCAGCCATTTCATCAGGAACGCATGGATGTCGTCGATCATCTGGTGGACGATCGGCAGTGCGTCGAGAAAGGCGATGACCGGCTGGTCGAGCCCGGTGAGCGGGCGCAGCTCGTGGTCGTAGTACGGGTTCGGCAGCGCGCGCACGTCGAACATCAGGTCGGCGTCGAGCGGCACGCCGCGCTTGAAGCCGAACGATTCGAACATCACCATCAGGTCGTTGTTCTTCTGCTCGATGAAGCGCTTGACCCAGGTGCGCAGTGCGTTCGCGCGCAGCGTGCTGGTGTCGATCTGATGGCCGAATTCGGCGAGCGGTGCGACGAGCTCGCGCTCGCGCTCGATCGCTTCCTCGAGCGACGACAGCAGGCCGACGTCCGCATCGTGCGACCGCGAGCCGGACAGCGGATGGCGGCGGCGCGTTTCGGAGAAGCGCTGGATCAGCGCCTGGGTGCTCGCGTTGAGGAACAGCACGCGCACGTCGTGCTCGCGGGACAGCTCGCGGATCAGGCCGGGCATTTCGTCGAGCGACGCGCTCGAGCGCGCGTCGATCGCGACCGCGAGCCGGCGCTGGCCGTCCTGCGCGAGGTAGCGGGCGAGTTCGGGGAGCACGTGCGGCGGCAGGTTGTCGACGCAGTAATAGCCTGCGTCTTCGAGCGCGTTCAGCGCGACGGACTTGCCTGAGCCGGAGATGCCGGTGATGAGGACGATGCGCATGGGAACAGAGAATCCTGACGTTTCATCATAGCACCGGCTCGACGCGTCGGCGTTGCGCGGCCGGCGCGTGCGGGTTACACCAGTTTGCCGGGGAACTGACTGTCGGGGTCCTGCATCGCGAGTCGTTGCCGATCCATGAAATCGCGCAACGTGTCGATTCCGCGCAACTGCAGGATCGTGTTCCGGACGGCCGCCTCGACGAGCACCGCGAGGTTGCGGCCGGCTGCGACCTGGATCGTGACCTTGCTGATCGGCAAGCCGAGCACGTCGACGGTCTGGCTTTCGAGCGGCAAGCGCTGGAATTCGCCGTCGGGGCGCCGCACGAGCTGGACGATCAGCTTCAGCTTCATTTTCCGCCGCACCGCGGTTTCGCCGAAGATCGTCTTGATGTCGAGCAGGCCGAGGCCGCGCACTTCGAGCAGGTTCTGCAGCAGCGGCGGGCAGCGCCCTTCGACGAAATCGGGGCCAAGACGGACGAAATCGACCGCGTCGTCGGCGACGAGGCCATGGCCGCGGCTGATCAGCTCGAGGCCGAGCTCGCTCTTGCCGAGACCCGAATCGCCGGTCAGCAGCACGCCCATCCCGAGGATGTCGAGGAACACGCCGTGCAGCGTCGCGCGCGGCGCGAGGATGCGCGACATGTAGAGCCGCAGGCTGTCGATCACCGCGGCGGCCGACATCGGCGTCGTGAACAGCGGCGTGGACGAGCGCGTGCAGCGCAGCACCAGCTCGGGCGGCGCCGCGGCGCCGCCGGCGACGACGAGGAACGGCGGTTCGAGTGCGATCAGCTCGGCCATGTGGCGCGAGCGGTCTTCGTCGGTCTGGCGCTGGTAGTAGTCGATTTCGGCTTCGCCGAGCACCTGGATCCGGTTCGGGTGGATCAGGTTCAGGTGGCCGACGAGGTCGGCGCTGGACGTTGCGTTGCCGACCGTGTCGGCCGAAAAGCCGCGCTCCCAGCCTTCATGCCCCGTCAGCCAGCTCAGTTTCAGCGTCGCTGCGTTGTCGTCGAAGATGCTCTGGGCGTTGATGCTGGACGTATCCATGACTCTCGTCACTCCAATGGGCCGGTGCGGGCGCGCGGCGACGGACGTCGCCATGCCGGGCCGGCGCCGGGCGGCCCTGGACGGCGGCGCGTGCCGCCTCGTACGGGGAAATATTCCGCCCGGAACAACTCAAGGTTGCCACTGAGTGAGCAGGCGATGCAACTCGGCGATATCCGTTTCGTTGTGCAGACGCTCGCGCGCGTCGCGATCGGACAGCAGTTGCGCGATTTCCGACAGGATCTCGAGGTGCTGCTGGGTGGCTTGCTCGGGGACGAGCAGGAAGATCAGGAGGCCGACAGGCTGGCCGTCGGGCGCTTCGAACGGGATCGCATCGGCGAGGCGGACGAACGCGGCGAGCGGATGCTTGAGGCCCTTGATGCGGCCGTGCGGAATCGCGACACCTTCGCCGAGCCCGGTCGAACCGAGGCGCTCGCGCGCGAACAGGTTGTCCGTGACGGTGCTGCGACCGATGCCGTTCTGATTCTCGAACATCAGCCCGGCTTGTTCGAAGACGCGTTTCTTGCTGGTGACCGAGAGGTCGATGACGACGTTCTCTATGGGCAGGATTTTGGCTAGGCGATTCATGTTGGCAGGCGATTGGGCGGCCTGGGGTCTCCTTGCGGCGGCGGACTGATTTACCATGTTCGGCGATATCAAGGCATGTGGCATGGCAACCTGCAACGCCGCTACCGCATCCAACACCCCCCGGCGATAACCGGAACATTATAGAGCACA
This sequence comes from Burkholderia sp. CpTa8-5, assembly GCF_017815045.1. NCBI lineage: Bacteria > Pseudomonadati > Pseudomonadota > Betaproteobacteria > Burkholderiales > Burkholderiaceae > Burkholderia > Burkholderia sp. CpTa8-5. The sequence goes on along the minus strand of NZ_JAGIQD010000012.1, from coordinate 21,469 downwards.
GCCGCGTGCGTGGCGCAGCACGGACGGACCGGTTGCACCTGTGCTCGGCGTGGCAAAAAAAACGCCCGGCGAACCGGGCGGCGTGCGTGTTGCGGTGACGGTTATTGCGGCGGCAGTTCGATCTGGTCGATCGACGGCTGCAGCTTGATCGGATCGTGCGCATGCGTTTGCAGGCGCTCCATGTGCTTGACGACCTGGCGATCCAGCTTGTCGATCAACAGATCGATCGCGGCATACAGGTTGCCGTTCGCGCTTTCGACGAAGATGTCCTTGCCCTTCAGGTGCAGGTTGATTTCCGCGCGCTGCTGCTTGTCCTTTTCCTTGTGGTTGTCGACCGAGAGGATCACAGTGCCATCGATCACCTGATCGCTATGCCGTAGCACCCGGTCCAGCTTGGTGATCACGTATTCGCGAATGGCAGGCGTGACTTCGAGATGATGTCCACTGATCTTCAGGTTCATAGTGCTTCTCCAAGCGAGTGACCACCCGGCCGCATCGAGGCGGCGCTCCGGTCGACTTGCCCGTGCCGCACGAAGGCGGCGTATCGCGGACAGGTCGCCCGGCCTGTTCCCCGTGTGCGCGGTGGTCGGGACACGCCTGCCGCCGGGCAGGCAGCAGGCTTAAAGAGACTTGCGCAGATTCACTGCCGGGATCTTGAGGGCTTCGCGATATTTCGCAACCGTGCGGCGCGCGACCACGAAACCCTGTTCTGCCAGCAGCTCGGCAATGCGGCTGTCCGAAAGTGGCGATTTTGGGTCTTCAGCTCCTATCAGTTGCTTGATGAGGGCTCGGATGGCGGTCGACGACGCGGCGCCACCGGTGTCGGTCGAGACGTGAGATCCGAAGAAGTACTTAAATTCAAGCGTCCCGAACGGGGTCAGCATGTACTTCCCGGTTGTCACACGGCTGACAGTCGACTCGTGTAGGCCCAGCGTATCAGCTATTTCCCGCAAAACCAAGGGGCGCATGGCAATTTCACCGTGCGCAAAGAAGTTCTTTTGACGCTCGACAATAGCCTGCGCGACACGCAGGATCGTGTCGAATCGCTGCTGGATATTCTTGATCAGCCAGCGCGCTTCCTGGAGCTGCTGTTTCAGCGATCCGGCCGACGGATCGCCGCGGCTGTTGCGCAGGATGTTCGCGTACAGGTTGTTGATCCGCAGGCGCGGCACGACCTCCGGATTGAGCTCCGCGAGCCAGCCCTGGCCGGCCTTCTTCACGATGATGTCGGGCACGACGTAGTCGGCCTCGGCCTTGCCGTACGCGGCGCCGGGGAACGGCTCCAGCGAGCGGATCAGCGCATGCGCGTCGCGCAGCGCGTCGTCGCTCGCCTTCAGGTGCTTGCGCAACCGGGTGAAGTCGCGTGCGGCGAGCAGCTCGAGATGCTGCGACACGATCTCCAGCGCGAGCGTACGCGTGGGGGACGGATCGAGGCGCAGCAGCTGCAGCTTCAGGCATTCGGACGCCGAGCGCGCGCCGACGCCGGCCGGGTCGAAGCTGTGCAGCAGCGCGAGCGCCGCATTCAGTTCGTCGCAGTCGATTTCCAGTTCGGGCGGCAGGTCGGCGAGCACTTCGTCGAGCGTGGCGGTCAGGTAGCCGTCGTCGTCGAGCGATTCGATCAGGAACATCACGAGCGCGCGATCGCGCGGGCCGGCCTGCGTGACGCGCAACTGCGCGGCGAGGTGGTCGCGCAGCGACGTCGCGGCTTCCTGCACCTGCAGCGGCGGCAGGTCGTCGTCGTCGGACGCGCCGCTCGAGCGGCCGTATTCGTCGAGGTTCCACTGCGGGCCGTCGTTGCCGTCGCCGGACCCGTAACCGTCGTATTCGTCGGCGCCGGCCGGCTCGTCGCGCTCGGCGCGGTCGCTGGACGTGCTGCTGCCGTTCGTCGCGGCCGGCTCGGTGTTCTGTGCGGGCGGCGTCTGCGCGATCAGCGATCCGTCCGCCGCGACGCGCAGCGGGCTGGCGATCCATTCGTCGTCGTTCTCGAGCAGCGGATTCTGCGCGACGGCCATCGCGACTTCCTGCTGCAATTCGAGCGTCGACAACTGCAGGAGCCGGATCGACTGCTGCAGCTGAGGCGTCAGCGCAAGATGTTGCGACAGGCGGAGTTGAAGGCTGGCTTTCATGGCAAGGAGGGAGTCATACCGGCAGTTTGCCACGACCCAGGCGCATTGAGCCATCCGCGATTACGCGCGGCGCGCCGCCCGGCCGCGGGCAGGGCCGCGGGCGTGGATGCAAAGCGGGGCGCAGCCCCGCGCGGCGATGCCGGGCGGGGTGCAGCCAGCCACGAGGAGGACGTTACATGCGGAAGTGTTCGCCGAGGTACACGCGGCGCACGCTTTCGTTTTCGATGATTTCGCTCGGCGCGCCGGCGGCCAGCACCGACCCGTCGCTGATGATGTACGCGTGGTCGCAGATGCCGAGCGTTTCGCGGACGTTGTGGTCCGTGATCAGCACGCCGATGTTGCGCTGCTTCAGGAACTTGACGATCTTCTGGATCTCGAGCACCGCGATCGGGTCGACGCCGGCGAACGGTTCGTCGAGCAGGATGAAGTTCGGGTTGGTCGCGAGCGCGCGTGCGATTTCGACGCGGCGCCGTTCGCCGCCCGACAGCGACAGCGCGGGGTTCTCGCGCAGGTGGCCGATCTGCAGCTCGTCGAGCAGCGCTTCGGTGCGCGACGAAATCGCGTCTTTCGACAGGCGCTTGCCGTCCTCGCCGTATTGCAGCTCGAGCACCGCGCGGATGTTTTCCTCGACGGTCAGCTTGCGGAACACGGACGCTTCCTGCGGCAGGTACGACAGGCCGAGCGATGCGCGCTTGTGGATCGGCAGCAGGCCGATCGAGCTGCCGTTCAGCGAGATCTCGCCCGCGTCCGTCGGCACGAGGCCGACGATCATGTAGAACGACGTGGTCTTGCCGGCGCCGTTCGGGCCGAGCAGGCCGACGACTTCGCCGCTCTTCACGTCGAGCGACACGTCCTTGACGACCGTGCGCGAGCCATAGCGCTTCTTCAGGTTGCGGACGACGAGCGAACTCGTCGTGCCGGCCGGCTGGCGGTTCGGAAGCGCGTTCATTGGCCCGGTGCTCCCTGGATCGTGGTCGACGGCGACAGCTTGGCCGGCGCGCCGTTCAGCGGCGCGGGGCCGCCGTTCTTCGGCGACAGCATCGCGCGCACGCGGCCGTTCGGGTTGCCCGGCGCCGCGACGTCCTTGCCGCCCTTCGCGGTGTAGAAGTCGCGCTGGCCGTCGTACGTGATCACGCTGCCGTGCACGGTGTCGGCGACCGTCGACGTGCCCTGCAGGCGGCGCACGGTCGCGGCGGTGGTCAGCGTGGTCAGGTCCTGCTTGCCGTCGTAGTCGATGCGCTCGGCGTCGCCGTCGATGTATTCGTCGAGGCCTTCGCGCTTCTGGCGGAACGTCGCGTGCTTCTTGCCGCTGCCGAACGACGTCGCGTACTGATAGCCTTCCGGGTCCTGGCGCACTTCGACGCGATCGCCCTTGATGATGATCGTGCCCTTCGTGATCACGACGTTGCCGGTCGCGACCGTGACCTGCTTCAGGTCGTCGTAGGTCAGGTTGTCGGCCTCGACGTTGATCGGCTTGTTCTGGTCGGCCTTCTCGGCATGGGCGAGCGGCGCCAGCCCGACGAGCGGGAGCGCCACGAGCGTCGCGGCGAGCGCGGCGCGGACGGCGCGCGCAGCGCCGCCGGAAATCAGTCGAGGGAACGGTTCGTTCATGCAGTCACGTGAGGGATGCGTCACTTGGGTTGACCTTTCGAGCCGCCGGACGTGTCCGCCGCGGCAATCGTGCCGCGCACGTTGCCGTAAAGCTCGATGACCCGGGTGACGTTGTTGTACTTCATGCCGTCGGTCGCGTTGACGAGCGACAGGCCGCGCTGAAGTTTAACCGGCTTTTCGGTCTGGATCACATCGTCATTGACGAAGATCCGGAAATGCTGCGAATCGGCCTGCATCTGCGGATCGCCGCCGCCGGCCGCGCGCAGGATGCGCGCATCGTCGTACAAATCGACGATCGACACGTCGCCGTTGACGGTGCCGCGCTTCGCGGTGGTCGTCACGACCGGCTTGCCGGGCTGGAACGCGCGCATGGCCGGATCGGTCAGGTCGCTGCCTTCCGTGTCTTCGTAATGAACCAGCTTCGCGGCCGTCAGCCGGTACTGGGTCGTGCCGGTCTGGTCGAGCTCGGTGACCGAGAAGTTGTCCGCGAAATAGTCGGGCGTGTGGCGTTTCGGCTGCGCGACGCCCTCGCCGGGCGGCGGCAGCGTGGCCTGCAGCAGCCACCAGGTGACGCCCGCGAGCGCAGCGACCGCGGCGAGCGGCAGCATCTGGGTCCAGCGGAAATGCGTGCTCATCGGTCAGGCTCCGCAGGCGGCGGCGAGCAGCGCGTCGTAGCGGCGCTGCGCGCGCAGGATCGCATCGCAGACCTCGCGCACGGCGCCGTGGCCGCCGCGGGCCTCGGCGACCCAGTGCGCGCGGGCGATCACCTCGGGGTGCGCGTTCGCGGGGGCCGTCGCGAAGCCGCAGCGCAGCAGCACCGGCAGGTCGGGCCAGTCGTCGCCCATGTAGCCGCATGCGTCGGCCGTCAGGCCGAGCGACGCGATCAGGTCGGCGAACACGGCGAGCTTGTTCTCGACGCCCTGGAACAGGTGCGCGATCTTCATTTCCTTCGCGCGCGCCGCGACGATCTCCGAGCGGCGGCCCGTGATGATCGCGGTCGCGATGCCGGCTTCGCCGAGCAGCTTCACGCCGTGGCCGTCGAGCGAATTGAACGACTTCATCGCGTCGCCGGCCGCGGTAAACAGCAGGCCGCCGTCGGTCAGCACGCCGTCGACGTCGAAAATCATCAGCTTCACGCGGCTCGCGCGTTCGGCCGCAGTCAGCGCTGCGCTCATCAGATCACCTTCTTCGAAAACAGGTCGTGCATGTTCAGCGCGCCGATCAGCGCGCCGTCGGCATCGACGACCAGCATCTGGTTGATCCGGTGGCGCTCCATCAGTTCCACGGCCTCGACGGCCAGATGATCCGGCGCGATCGTGCGCGGGTTGCGCGTCATCACTTCGGTGATCGGCAGCGTGCGGAAGTCGCCGTCGCGGGCGAGCACGCGGCGCAGGTCGCCGTCGGTGAAGATGCCGGCGACCTTGCCGTCGGCGTCGACCACGGCCGTCATGCCGAGGCGCTTCGCGGTGATCTGGAACAGCGCGTCCGACAGCGTCGCATCGAGCCCGACGGACGGGACGTCGTCGCCCGAGCGCATCACGTCGCGTACGTAGGTGAGCAGGCGCCGGCCGAGCGCGCCGCCCGGATGTGAGCGCGCGAAATCTTCCGAACCGAAGCCGCGCGCGTCGAGCACGGCGACGGCGAGTGCGTCGCCGAGCGCGAGCGCGGCGGTCGTGCTTGCGGTGGGCGCGAGGTTCAGCGGGCACGCTTCCTTCGACACCGCGGCGTTCAGGTGCACGTCGGCGAGCGTGCCGAGGCTCGACTCCGCGCGGCCCGTGATCGCGATCAGCTTCGCGCCGATCCGCTTCACGAGCGGCAGGATCGCGACGAGTTCTTCCGATTCGCCGGAATAGGAGATGCCGATGAAGACGTCGTCGGAGGTGACCATCCCGAGGTCGCCGTGGCTGGCCTCGGCAGGGTGGACAAAGAAGGCCGGCGTACCGGTGCTGGCCAGCGTGGCTGCGATCTTGCGGGCGATATGCCCCGATTTGCCGATCCCGGAGACCACGACGCGGCCGCGGCAGCCGAGCAGCAGCGCCACGGCCTCGACGAAGCCGCCGTCGAGCTGGTCGCGCAGCGCGCGCACGGCGTCCGCCTCGATGTCGAGCACGTCGCGGGCGAGCGCGAGCGCCCGATCATCATTGATTTTCGCTATCATGCGCGGAGTATAGCAAAGGCGTTTGTTCGCCGCGCCGCGCCTTCGGACTCGTCCGAAGCAGCCTGTCCACCGCCACCACCCCGCGCCCGCATTGCCGTGGCCCCGACGAACGAGGACGCTTCGCCCGTGATTTCCCCGCTCGAAATGACCCTGCTGCTGCTGCTGGCCTCGGTGGTGGGCGTCGTCGTATTCCGCTCGTTGAACCTGCCGCCGATGCTCGGCTACCTGACCGTCGGCATTCTGGTCGGCCCGCACGCGCTTGGCATCACGGCGGATCTCGAACGGGCCGAGCACCTCGCGGAATTCGGCGTGGTGTTCCTGATGTTCTCGATCGGCCTCGAATTCTCGCTGGCGAAGCTGAGGTCGATGCAGCGGCTCGTGTTCGGGCTCGGGCTGCTGCAGGTCGTCGCGACGCTGGTACTCGCGCTCGCGCTCGGCGCGCTGTTCGAGCGCTGGGAGCATCTCACATGGCAGGGCAGCATCGCGCTCGGCGGCGCGCTCGCGATGTCGTCGACGGCGATCGTGTCGAAGATGCTTGCCGAGCGGCTCGAGATCGAGACCGAGCACGGCCGCAACATCTTCGGCGTGCTGCTGTTCCAGGATCTCGCGGTCGTGCCGCTGCTGATCGTGATCGCCGCGTTCGGCGCCGAATCGTCGAAGGACCTCGCGCTCACGCTCGGCGTCGCGGCGGTCAAGATCGTGATCGCGCTCGCGCTGCTGCTCGTCATCGGCCAGCGCTTCATGACGCGCTGGCTCAACGTCGTCGCGCGGCGCCGCTCGCAGGAGCTGTTCGTGCTGAACCTGCTGCTCGTCACGCTGGGCGCCGCGTTCATCACCGACAAGTTCGGCCTGTCGCTCGCGCTCGGCGCGTTCATCGCGGGGATGCTCATTTCCGAGACGCCGTTCCGCCATCAGGTGGAGGAGGACATCAAGCCGTTCCGCGACGTGCTGCTCGGCCTGTTCTTCGTGACGACGGGGATGCTGCTCGATCCGCGCGTGATCTGGGAGCATCCGTTGATCGTGCTTGGCTTCTTCGTCGGGCAGATCCTGTTCAAGGCGACGATGATCGCCGGGCTCGCGCGGCTGTTCGGCGCGACGCCGGGCGTCGCGATGCGCACGGGGATCGGCCTCGCGCAGGCCGGCGAATTCGGCTTCGTGCTGCTGAACCTGATCCTCGACCGGCATCTCGTCGATTCGACGCTGCTGCAGGCGATCCTCGCGTCGATGCTGCTGTCGATGCTCGCCGCGCCGTTCCTGATTCAGAACGCCGACCGCATCGTGATGCGGCTGTCGTCGACCGAATGGATGCAGCAGTCGCTGCAGATGACGCGGATCGCGACGCAAAGCCTGAAGCAGCGCGGCCACGTGATCATCTGCGGCTACGGTCGTGCCGGGCAGAACCTCGCGCGCATGCTCGAGCAGGAAGGTATTTCGTACGTCGCGCTCGACCTCGACCCCGATCGCGTGAGCGCGGCCGCGACGGCCGGCGAATCGGTCGTGTTTGGCGACGCCGCGCGCCGTGAATCGCTGCTCGCGGCCGGTATCCATCGGGCGGCGGCCGTCGCGATCACCTACGCGAACACGCCGTCCGCGCTGCGCGTGCTGCATCACGTGCACGAGCTGGAGCCGACGCTGCCGGCGATCGTGCGCACCGTCGACGACGCCGATCTCGAGAAGCTGCTCGCGGCCGGCGCGACCGAGGTGATTCCGGAAATCGTCGAGGGCAGCCTGATGCTTGCGTCGCACACGCTGGTGCTGGTCGGCGTGCCGATGCGCAAGGTCGTGCGGCGCGTCGAGGAGATGCGCGACGAGCGCTACAGCCTGCTGCGCGGCTATTTCCGCGGCGCGGACGATGCGGACGACGACGACCACGAGCAGGTGCGGCTACAATCGGTGCCGGTCGATGCGCGTGCGGACGCAGTCGGGCGTTCGCTGGAAGAACTCGGGCTGTACGCGCTCGGGCTGGAAGTCACGGCGATCCGCCGGCACGGCATCCGCGGCGTCGAACCCGATCCGCAGACCAAGCTGCGCGCGAGCGACATCGTGGTGCTGCGCGGGCTGCCCGAGGCACTCGCGCTCGCGGAGGAGCGGTTGTCGCGCCATCGGCGCGATCCGCCGGCCGCGGCCGCATGAGCCGCGATTCACAACCTGACCCGTATTGATCAGAAACGGTGCCCGATCTTCGCGCACCGTTTTTTTCGGAGAGTTTCATGCCGCATTCGTCGTCGGGCGCACCGCTCGATCCGGTCGCCTTCATCCACAGCCAGATCCGCACGGTGCCCGACTGGCCGCAGCCGGGCGTGCAGTTCCGCGACATCACGACGCTGCTGCAGAGCCCGAAGGCGCTGCGCATCCTGGTCGACCTGTTCGTCGAACGCTATGTCGACGCGAAGCTCGACTACGTCGCGGGCCTCGACGCGCGCGGCTTCATCATCGCGCCGATCGTCGCGTACGAGCTGAGCGTCGGCTTCGTGCCGATCCGCAAGGTCGGCAAGCTGCCGTACAAGACGCGCTCGGAATCGTACGACCTCGAATACGGCAGCGCGACGGTCGAGATCCACGAAGATGCGTGCAAGCCCGGCGACCGCGTGATCATCATGGACGACCTGATCGCGACCGGCGGCACGATGATGGCGGGGCGCAACCTGCTGCAGCGGCTCGGCGCGGTGGTCGTCGAAGGCGCGGCGATCATCGACCTGCCCGATCTCGGCGGCTCGACGCTGCTGCGCGACGCCGGACTGCCGGTCTATACCGTTACCGAATTCGCCGGCCACTGAACGCCGGTCCGCTCCCGGGGCCAGCCGCGCCGGCTTGCCCCGGTTCACGCTTGGTTCACCTTCCGCAGCGAGGTCACGATGCCCAACTTCATGCTGTTTCTCGCCACGTCGGTCGCGATCACGTTCGCGCCGGGTCCCGACAACCTGCAGGTGCTCGCACGCGGCATCTCGCAGGGCCGCGCGGCCGGCTTCGTCGCCGCGCTCGGCTTCACGGCCGGGATCCTGTTCCACACGACGCTCGCGGCGCTCGGCGTCGCGGCCGTGCTGCGTTCGTCGCCGGTCGCGTTCCAGATCCTGAAGCTCGCGGGCGCCGCGTACCTCGTGTGGATCGGCATCAAGGCGCTGCGCAGCCAGGGCCTCGCGAACGCGCATGCGCGCCCGCCGCAGCCGCTCGCCACGATCTTCCGGCAGAGCGTGATCGGCAACCTGATGAACCCGAAGGTCACGCTGTTCTTCGTCGTGTTCCTGCCGCAGTTCGTCGATCCGCACGGCGCGCAAAGCGTGACGCTGCAGATGTTCGAGCTCGGCGCGCTGTTCATGCTGCAGACGGCCGCCGTCTTCTCGCTGTTCGGCGTCGGCGCGGGCATGATCGGCGCGTGGCTGAAGCGTCGCCCGAAGGCCGGCGTGTGGCTCGACCGGATCGCCGGCGCGACGTTCATCGCGATCGGCATCCGCGTCGCGCTGAAGGACTGAGCGCGATGACGTTTCCGTGCATCGCGGCCGCGCGCCGCTTCGATCCGGCCGCGCACCTGCGTTTCGAGATCGCCGGCCAGGCGGTCGGCTGGGTGCGCCGCCAGGACGTCGCGAAGCTCGCGCGCTGGCCCGACGTGTTCGAGCTGACCGCCGAGCGGGTCGTGCTGTCGGCGCGCTACGATTCGGTCGACGCGCGCAGCATGGCGCTGGCCAGCGCGATCGGCGCGCTCGCCGCCGAAGGCGCGATTCCCGGCTGGCGCGACGAGATCTACGCGATCCGCAACCGCTTCGACGATCCGCCGCTCGCGTACATCGAGCGCGCCGCGTCGCGCTTCTTCGGCACGCAGACCTATGCGGTGCACGTGAACGGCATCGTAGAATATGCGGTTACGCCGGGCGAGCCGCCTGCGGCGGCCGCGCCGAAGATGTGGCTCGGCCGTCGCAGCGAGACCAAGGCGACCGACCCCGGCATGCTCGACAACGTCGTCGCCGGCGGGATCGGCTGGGGGCTCGGTGTTCACGAGACGCTCGCGAAGGAATGCTGGGAAGAAGCCGGGATTCCGGCCGACCTGGCGGCGCGCGCGATCGCGGGCCGTGCGGTGCAGGTGCTGAACTCGCTGCCGGAAGGCACGCAGTCGGAACTGATCCTCGTGTACGACCTGCCGCTGCCGCACGACTTCGCGCCGCGCAACCAGGACGGCGAAGTGGCCGAGCACCTGCTGGCCGGCGTGCCCGAAGTGATCGCGTGGCTGCGCGAAGGCCGCGCGACGATGGATGCGAGCCTCGCGACGCTCGACACGCTGCTGCGCCACCGCTGGATTGCGGCGGCCGACGCGGCCGGCATCGACGCGCTGTTCGTGCCGGGCGCGTGACGCGCGCTGCGCGCGCAGCCGGGCGGCGCAAGCGGGCAATTTGACGAATACGGAAACAATGGGAGTAGCGGTCATGCCGACCGATCACAGCTTTATCTTGAAACTGTCGTGCCCCGACCGGCACGGCATCGTCCATGCGGTCTCGGGCTTCCTGTTCGAGCGCAGCAACAACATCCTCGATTCCGCGCAGTTCGGCGACAGCCGCACCAGCGAGTTCTTCATGCGCGTGCACTTCGAGCAGGACGGCGGCGGCGAGGATGCCGCGTCGGCGCTCGACACGCTTCGCAAGGAATTCGCGCCGCTCGCCGAACAGTTCTCGATGCGCTGGGAGCTGCACGATGCGGCCGTGAAGCCGCGCGTCGTGATCATGGTGTCGAAGATCGGCCACTGCCTGAACGACCTGCTGTTCCGCTATCGCACCGGCCAGTTGCCGATCGAGATTCCGGCGATCGTGTCGAATCACAAGGAGTTCTACCAGCTCGCGGCGAGCTACAACATTCCGTTCCATCACTTCCCGCTGATCGGCGGTTCGTCCGATGCCGCGAAGGCCGCGCAGGAAGCGCGCGTGCTGGAAGTGATCGACGAGCACCAGGCCGATCTGGTCGTGCTCGCGCGCTACATGCAGATCCTGTCGCCGAACATGTGCGCGCAACTCGCCGGGCGCGCGATCAACATCCACCATTCGTTCCTGCCGAGCTTCAAGGGCGCGAAGCCTTACTACCAGGCGTTCGACCGCGGCGTGAAGCTGATCGGCGCGACCGCGCATTACGTGACGACCGATCTCGACGAAGGCCCGATCATCGAGCAGGAAGTCGAGCGCGTCGACCACAGCATGACGCCCGACCAGTTGACCGCGATCGGCCGCGACGTCGAGTGCGTGACGCTCGCGCGGGCGGTGAAGTGGCACGTGGAGCACCGGATCGTGCTGAACGGGACGAAGACGGTCGTGTTCCGCTGATCCGTCGGCCGCGAAAGGCCGGCTGCGCAAGCGAAAACGCCGCGCCCTTCACGGGGCGCGGCGTTTTTGTTTGCCGTGCGCGAGCGGGCGGTTTCAGATCAGCCGCAGCAGGTACAGCTCGCGTTTCAGGTACGCATAGAAGATCGGCGCGGCGACCACGCCCGGCAGCCCGAACGCGGCTTCCATGATCAGCATCGCGAGCAGCAGCTCCCATGCGCGCGACTCGATCTGGCCGCCGATGATCTTCGCGTTCAGGAAGTATTCGAGCTTGTGGATGACCACGAGGAACGCGAGCGACGCGATCGCGGTGCCCATGCTGACCGACAGCGACACCGCGACGATCAGCGTGTTCGAGATCAGGTTGCCGATCACGGGCAGCAGGCCGACGATGAACGTGACGAGCACGAGGGTTTTCGACAGCGGCAGCCGCTGATGGAAGATCGGCAGCGCGACGAGCAGGTAGATGCCGGTGAATGCCGCGTTGATCGCCGAGATCTTGATCTGCGCGAACACGATGCGGCGGAACGCGTCGGCGAAGCGCGACACGCGCGTGACGAGCGCGGTGGACAGCGGCCGGCGCACCTTGCCCTGCTCGACGCCGATCGCGATCATCGCGCCGATGATCATCCCGAACAGCACATGGCCGAAGCCGCGCGCGACGCTCTTGCCGCTTTGCTGGAGCTGGTCCATGTGCGAGTGCATCAGCACGGCCGCCTTCGTCTTCATCTGCTCGACGTCGACGGGCAGCAGATTGGCGATCCAGGCCGGCGTGCGTGCGCGGGTCTGCTCGACGATCTGCATCAGCTGGCCGAGCAGGCTCTGCAGGTTCGGCACCGTGTGCTCGAAATGCTCGATGATCGCGAGCGTCAGGCCGGTGAGCGCGCCGACGATCGCGATCGACAGCAGCACGACCGCGACCCAGCGCGCGCGCATGCTGGTGGTATGGCGCTCGATCACGGGTGCGATCGTGTGGATCAGCTGATAGACGAGCAGGCCGGCCAGCATCCCGCCGAGCAGCTTGAGCTCGAGGACGAGCCACATCATGACGAGCGCGAAGAGATAGCTGCCGATCTCGAGCGCCGACAGCTTCGGCAGGCTCAAGTCGCTCGTCAGCCGCACGCTGCGCAGGTGCGGCTCGCGGTTCTGCGTGTCGCGCGACTCTTGTTGCTTCTCCATCGTGGATTCCTGTTGTCCCTGTGTCGTGCCGCGGAGCACGCGGCAGAGCGCGGGTCGCCCGGCGCCGCACCGGATTGGTGCGGATGGCGAACCTTACGGCCGTAAAGTATAGCTGCCATTATGGGCCGCAAACGGGGGGTTTGGCGCGTGGTGTAAACGCAGAAGGGAAAACGAGGGGGCGCGGCCGCCCTCGACGCGCGCGCGGCCGGGCGGCCGCGCGCGGGAAGGGCGGAACGGCGTCAGCCGGCCGCGACTTTGCGGGTCGGACGCTTGAGCAGCGGCGCGAGGTACTTGCCGGTGAAGCTCGCCTTGGTCTTCGCGACCTGCTCGGGCGTGCCCTGCGCGATGATCTGGCCGCCGCCGGCGCCGCCTTCGGGGCCGAGGTCGATCACCCAGTCGGCCGTCTTGATCACGTCGAGGTTGTGCTCGATGATCACGACCGTGTTGCCCTGGTCGCGCAGCCGGTGGATCACTTCGAGCAGCAGTGCGATGTCGTGGAAGTGCAGGCCGGTGGTCGGCTCGTCGAGGATGTACAGCGTGCGGCCGGTGTCGCGCTTCGACAGCTCCAGCGACAGCTTCACGCGCTGCGCCTCGCCGCCCGACAGCGTCGTGGCCGACTGGCCGAGGCGGATGTAGCCGAGGCCGACGTCGAGCAGCGTCTTCAGCTTGCGCGCGATGACCGGCACCGCGCTGAAGAACGCGTACGCGTGCTCGACCGTCATGTCGAGCACTTCGCTGATGTTCTTGCCCTTGTACTGCACTTCGAGCGTTTCGCGGTTGTAGCGCTTGCCGTGGCACACGTCGCACGGCACGTACACGTCCGGCAAAAAGTGCATCTCGACCTTCAGCACGCCGTCGCCCTGGCACGATTCGCAGCGGCCGCCCTTCACGTTGAACGAGAAGCGGCCCGGATCGTAGCCGCGCTCCTTCGACGTCGGCACGCCCGAGAACAGCTCGCGGATCGGCGTGAACAGGCCCGTGTACGTGGCCGGGTTCGAACGCGGCGTGCGGCCGATCGGCGACTGGTCGACGTTGATCACCTTGTCGAAGTGCTCGAGGCCCTCGATCGCCTCGTGCGCCGCCGGCTCGGCCGACGAGCCGTACAGGTGGCGCGCGACTGCGTGATACAGCGTGTCGTTGATCAGCGTCGACTTGCCGGAGCCCGACACGCCGGTGATGCAGGTCAAGAGGCCGACCGGCAGCTCGAGATCGACGTGCTTCAGGTTGTTGCCGTGCGCGTCGACGATGCGCAGCATCCGCTCGGGGTCGGGCGACATGCGCTCGTCCGGATACTCGATCACGCGCTTGCCGACGAGGTACTGGCCGGTCAGCGACTGCGGGTTCGACTGCACCTGCTTCGGCGTGCCTTCGGCCACCACGACGCCGCCGTGCTCGCCCGCGCCCGGGCCCATGTCGACGACGTAGTCGGCCGTGCGGATCATGTCCTCGTCGTGCTCGACGACGATCACCGAGTTGCCGAGGTCGCGCAGATGCTTGAGCGTCGCGATCAGACGGTCGTTGTCGCGCTGGTGCAGGCCGATCGACGGCTCGTCGAGCACGTACATCACGCCGGTGAGGCCCGAGCCGATCTGCGACGCGAGCCGGATGCGCTGCGCCTCGCCGCCCGACAAGGTCTCGGCGCTGCGCTCGAGCGACAGGTAGTCGAGGCCGACGTTGTTCAGGAAGGTCAGGCGCGCGACGATTTCCTTGATCACCTTGTCCGCGATCTCGCGCTTCGCGCCGTCGAGCGTCAGCCCGTCGAAATAGCCGAGCGCGTCGCGCAGCGGCCAGCCGCTGATTTCATAGATGCCGCGGGCATGGTCGCCGGTGCCGATCCGCACGTGGCGCGCCTCGCGGCGCAGGCGCGTGCCGTCGCACGACGGGCACGGCTGGTTGTTCTGGTACTTCGACAGCTCTTCGCGCACCGCGACCGAATCGGTCTCGCGATAGCGGCGTTCGAGGTTCGGGATGATCCCTTCGAACACGTGCTCGCGGATCGTCGTGCGGCCGCGCTCGTTGATGTACGAGAACGGGATCGTCTGCTTGCCCGAGCCGAACAGCAGCACCTTGCGGATCTTTTCGGGGAGATCCTCGAACGCGGCGTCGATGTCGAATTCGTAGAACGCCGCGAGGCTCTGCAGCATCTGGAAGTAGAACTGGTTGCGGCGGTCCCAGCCCTTCACCGCACCGGCGGCCAGCGACAGCGACGGGTGCGCGACGACCCGCTTCGGGTCGAAGAACGTGATCTGGCCGAGGCCGTCGCATTCCGGGCACGCGCCCATCGGGTTGTTGAACGAGAACAGGCGCGGCTCGAGCTCCTGCAGCGAGTACGAGCAGATCGGGCACGCAAACTTCGAGCTGAACAGGTGTTCGCGGTCGGTATCCATCTCGAGCGCGATCGCGCGGCCGTCGGCGAGGCGCAGCGCCGTCTCGAACGATTCGGCGAGCCGCTGCTTCATGTCCGGACGCACCTTCAGGCGATCGACGACGACGTCGATCGTGTGCTTGTCGTTCTTCTTCAGCTTCGGCAGCGACTCGACCTCGTAGATCTTCGCGACGCCTTCGTTCGCGGCGCCGCCGCCCGAGCGCACGCGAAAGCGCACGAAGCCCTGCGCCTGCATCTCCTCGAACAGCTCGGCGTGCTCGCCCTTGCGGTTCGCGACGACGGGCGCGAGGATCATCAGCTTGGTTTCCTCGGGTAGCGCGAGCGCCGCGTCGACCATCTGCGACACGCTCTGCGCCTCGAGCGGGATGTCGTGGTCGGGGCAGTACGGCGTGCCGACCCGTGCGTACAAAAGTCGCAGGTAGTCGTGGATTTCCGTGACCGTGCCGACGGTCGAACGCGGGTTGTGGGACGTTGCCTTCTGCTCGATCGAGATCGCCGGCGACAGCCCCTCGATCAGGTCGACGTCGGGCTTCTCCATCAGCTGCAGGAACTGGCGGGCGTACGCGGACAGGCTTTCCACGTAGCGGCGCTGGCCCTCTGCATAAAGGGTGTCGAACGCGAGCGACGACTTGCCCGACCCGGACAACCCGGTAATCACGACCAGCTTGTGGCGCGGCAGGTCGAGATTGACGTTTTTCAGGTTGTGGGTGCGTGCCCCACGGATACGGATCTGTTCCATGAACCTGGCGAAAATGGAGGGAACCAAACCTGCTACTATAACGGCTTTTCGAGACCGTCGTTTACGGCCCCCAGCCTTTACAGCAGGTGGCAGCAAGGCGACACCTGCGCCGGGAAAAGCGGTCGCGCCGCACGTTCCGCGCGGCCCGCAGGCCGCCTGCATCCGGCCCCGACGTGTCGTCCGAAAGGCCGCCAGGCCGCCGGTCCTGATCTTCCGCCGCCCGCCGCCGGGCGGACATTCCGATCATTCGAAATTCATTCCCGATGTCCAATCCGTCTGCCACGTCTTCCCGCATGACTGCGCCCGAACTGCGCGCGACCACGTCGCTCGCGGCGATCTTCGCGTTGCGCATGCTCGGCCTGTTCATGATCATGCCGGTGTTCTCGGTCTACGCGAAAACCATCCCGGGCGGCGACAACGTGCTGCTCGTCGGGATCGCGCTCGGGGCCTACGGCGTCACGCAGTCGCTGTTCTATATCTTCTACGGCTGGGCGTCCGACAAGTTCGGCCGCAAGCCGGTGATCGCCACCGGCCTCGTGATCTTCGCGCTCGGCAGCTTCGTCGCCGCGTTCGCGCACGACATCACATGGATCATCGTCGGCCGCGTGATCCAGGGGATGGGCGCCGTGTCGTCGGCGGTGCTCGCGTTCATCGCCGACCTGACCTCCGAGCAGAACCGCACGAAGGCGATGGCGATGGTCGGCGGCTCGATCGGCGTGTCGTTCGCGGTCGCGATCGTCGGCGCACCGATCGTGTTCCACTGGGTCGGGATGAGCGGGCTGTTCGCGATCGTCGGCGTGCTGTCGATCCTCGCGATCGGCGTCGTGCTGTGGATCGTGCCCGACGCGGCGAAGCCCGTGCACGTGCCCGCGCCGTTCGCCGAGGTGCTGCACAACGTCGAGCTGCTGCGCCTGAACTTCGGCGTGCTGGTGCTGCATGCGACGCAGACGGCGCTGTTCCTCGTCGTGCCGCGCCTCCTGGTGGACGGCGGGCTGCCGGTCGCCGCGCACTGGAAGGTCTACCTGCCGGTGATGGGGCTCGCGTTCGTGATGATGGTGCCGGCGATCATCGTCGCGGAAAAACGGGGCAAGATGAAGCCGGTGCTGCTCGGCGGCATTCTGGCTATCCTGATCGGCCAATTGTTGCTCGGCAGCGCACCGCATACCATTCTGATTGTGGCGGCGATCCTGTTCGTGTACTTCCTCGGGTTCAACATCCTGGAAGCGTCGCAGCCGTCGCTCGTGTCGAAGCTCGCGCCGGGTTCGCGCAAGGGCGCGGCCACGGGGGTCTACAACACCACGCAGTCGATCGGGCTCGCGCTCGGCGGCATCGTGGGCGGCTGGCTGCTGAAGCACGGCGGCGCGAACACGGTGTTTTATACGTGCTCGGGGCTCGTTGCCGCGTGGCTTATAATCGCGGCCAGCATGAAAGCGCCGCCGCGCAAGGCCTGAATCTTGTTTCGGGCAGGCATCGGCCGCGCGCCGGCCTGTCCGGCGGGCCGTTCCGGCGATACGCGCGGGCGGCCCGGCATCGAATTTACTGGAGAAACACATGGCATCCGTCAACAAGGTCATCCTCGTCGGCAATCTCGGCGCCGATCCTGAAGTCCGTTACCTGCCGAGCGGCGACGCGGTTGCGAACATCCGTCTCGCGACGACCGACCGCTACAAGGACAAGGCAAGCGGCGATTTCAAGGAAATGACCGAGTGGCATCGCGTCGCGTTCTTCGGCCGTCTGGCGGAGATCGTCAGCGAATACCTGAAGAAGGGGTCGTCGGTCTATATCGAAGGCCGCATCCGTACGCGCAAGTGGCAGGGCCAGGACGGCCAGGACCGTTACTCGACCGAAATCGTCGCCGAACAGATGCAGATGCTCGGCGGCCGCGGCGGTTCGGGCGGCGGCGGTGGCAGCGGTGACGAAGGCGGTTATGGCGGCGGCTACGGTGGTGGTGGCGGCGGTCGCGGCGAGCAGGCGGAGCGTGGTGGCGGCGGTGGCCGTGCCGGCGGCGCAGCGCGCGGCGGTGCGGGTGGCGGCGGCCAGAGCCGTCCGAGCGCGCCGGCAGGCGGCGGCTTCGACGAGATGGACGACGATATTCCGTTCTGATCGCCGGTCGCACCCTCGCATCACGATGGGCCCGAACGTCCGAGTCAAGCCAGTCGCTTGGCCCGGGTTTTCGGGCCTTGCTTCGTTTACGTCGTGCCTGCACGCCGCTCTCCGGATCAAACGTGGCTGACGCACTCGCCGACCTCATCGCACCCCATCTCGACGTCCTGTTCTGCGGGATCAATCCCGGCCTGCTCGCGGCCGCGACCGGCCATCACTTCGCGGGGCGAAACAACCGCTTCTGGCGCGTGATCCATCTCGCGGGCTTCACGCCGACGGAACTTTCGCCGCAGGACGATCGCGCGATACTCGGTTACGGCTGCGGGCTGACGGCCGTGGTGTCGCGGCCGACCGCGAGCGCCGATCAACTGTCGCGCGCGGAATTCGCGGCCGCGGGCGCCGGGTTCGAGCAGAAGGTCGCGCAGCATGCGCCGCGCTTCGTCGCGTTTCTCGGCAAGGCCGCGTATTCGGCGCTGTCGGGGCAACGCGAGGTCGCGTGGGGATTGCAGCCGGCCCGCATCGGGCATGCACGCGTGTGGGTGCTGCCGAACCCCAGCGGCAGAAACCTCGCATTCGGGCTCGACGATCTGGTCGACGCGTATCGCGAGCTTCATCTCGCGGCGATGACGGAGCGGCACGATGCGACGCGGTAAGCCGCCGGCGCCATGGCCGGGCGCCATCGTCCCGCGCGCATTCTTCAACCGCATGGCCACCGAGGCGGCGCCGCAATTGCTCAACAAGATCCTCGCGTCCGCGGACGGCCGGGCCGGCCGCATCGTCGAAGTGGAAGCGTATGCGGGCGCGCTCGATCCGGCCGCGCACACCTATCGCGGCAAGACGCCGCGCAACGCGACGATGTTCGGGCCGCCCGGGCACTTCTACGTGTATTTCACGTACGGGATGCACTGGTGCTGCAACTGCGTGTGCGGCCCGGACGGCGCGGGAACGGGCGTGCTGATCCGTGCGCTGGAGCCGCTGCACGGGCTCGACCAGATGCGGGCGGCGCGGCCGCCGCGCACGCGCGATCGCGACCTGTGCCGCGGGCCGGCCCGGCTGACGCAGGCGATGGGGATCGGCGGCGCGCAGGATGGCGTCGACCTGGTCGGCGCGCGCGACGGGTTCGCGATCGTCGACGACGGGATGGCGCCGCCCGCCGATCTGGCGGGCGGGCCGCGCATCGGCATTCGCGTCGGCCAGGATCTGCCGTGGCGGTGGAGCGTGCCCGGCAACCGGTACGTGTCGGGCGCCGTGCCGCGCGTCTGACACATCGCGCGTCCAAGTCGCGTACTCGTCGCGTCCAATTCGACCTGCGTCACGCGGTCGCCATTATTGATCGGCTAAGCTGGCCGTTTCGACGTTTCGATCGAGGAGGCGCCATGCGACGGGTCGTATTCAACCAGAAGGGCGGCGTGGGCAAGTCGACGATCGTCTGCAACCTCGCGGCGATCAGCGCGAGCGAAGGGTTGCGCACGCTCGTCATCGATCTCGATGCGCAGGCGAACTCGACGCGCTACCTGCTCGGCGACGCCGCGGACGATGCGCAACCGGGCGTCGCCGGCTTCTTCGAAACCGCGCTGACCTTCAACTTCCGTCCGGTCGACGTCGCGTCGTTCATCCACGCGACCCCGTTCGACGGGCTCGACGTGATGCCCGCGCATCCGGATCTCGACACGCTGCACGGCAAGCTCGAATCGCGCTACAAGATCTACAAGCTGCGCGACGCGCTGAACGAACTCGACATGTACGACGCCGTGTACATCGACACGCCGCCCGCGCTGAATTTCTATACGCGCTCGGCGCTGATCGCGGTCGAGCGCTGCCTGATCCCGTTCGACTGCGACGATTTCTCGCGCCGCGCGCTGTACACGCTGCTCGAGAACGTGAAGGAAATCCAGCAGGACCACAACGCGGCGCTCGAGGTGGAAGGGATCGTCATCAACCAGTTCCAGCCGCGCGCGAGCCTGCCGCAACGGCTGGTCGACGAGCTCGTCGACGAAGGGCTGCCGGTGCTCGCGTCGCGGTTGTCCGCCTCGGTGAAGATCCGCGAATCGCATCAGCAGTCGACGCCGGTGATCCATCTCGAGCCGGCGCACAAGCTCGCGCAGGAGTTCCGCGCGCTGCATCGCGAACTGGCCGGCTGATCCCGCGCGCGACCGCATCGACCGAGGCCGCTTCGAGCGGCCTTTTTTGTCGCGACCGGCCATTCATCCGATTATTGATTTCGTCATTAATAATCAAGAAAACGATTTCACAACAAATCGAGAAAAAATATTACATAAATGATTGCTCCATTTTCAATGGGTGCCGGTTTTCTAATAAGCGGAATAATGAATTGGCAAATATTGCGCCACGTCATGATGCGCTATGCTGCAAAAAGGTAAAAACGAATGGCGGGCCGCTGAGGGTGGCGTCTTGTCTGAGATTTCGCCGCGCCTGCGGCTTCGGCTGCTGGTCAAAAGGGTAATAAGGGTTTATACCTAGTATTAATGCCATTTAATTGACAATTAATCGATCTAGAATGACTTCCTTCCACTGCCCGTGCTCAAACAGGTGCGGGCTGTCAATAAGGAAGCAGCGGTCGATCAAGCTTCCGTTTTTCTTTACGTCGTCTCTCGCATTGCCAACAGGAGCGTGCCCGATGTCCGTATTTGCCCCCGAAAAACTCGCCGCCGATTATCAATCCGGTATCGCCGCGTGGTTTGCGATCGCCCGTCCGGCGATCCACGGTTTCGAGGCTGTCGTCGAACTCAACCTGCAAGCGGCCCGGACGGCGCTCGAGGAATACGAGGACAAGCTGAAGAACGCGTTCAGCAGCAACAACCCGGCCGCGGGCTTCGTGCAGCAGGTCGCGGTGCCGCAGGACGCGGCCGGCAAGGTCGTGTCGTACGGCCGCCATCTGTTCGACATCGCGGTGTCGACGCAGTCCGAATGGGCGAAGGTCGCGCAGGCGCAGTACGAACAGAACGACAAACGCCTGAAGGACGTGCTCGGCGAACTGACGAAGCATGCGCCGGCCGGCTCGGCACCGGTAGTGGCCGCGCTGAATTCGGCGCTGTCGGCGGCGAGCGCCGCGGCCGACTCCGTGCGCGCAGCGACGGGGCAGGCGATCGAGGCGGCGCAGAGCGGCTTCGATGCGGTCAGCGAAACGGCCACGCGCGGCGCGAAGCAGACGGCAGCGGCCGCTCGCAAGGACGCTGCGGCTGCGCGCGACTCGGCTGCGTAACCGCGTGAATGCGTGTCGCGCGCAGGCGCGACACGATTGATCGGCGCCGGATGGCGCCGGCCGCCGCGTGTGCCACGCGCGGTCCGGCAAACATCCGGTTCGCCGCCAGACGCCCGTGCACGGTTGCCCGTGCGGCGGTGTGCCGTGCCGCCGGTGCGGACGGAAGCTGTCCGCCAATACGGCGGCGGGCGGCGCCATCGCCATGTGCGACCGTCTCGTGCCGGCGTCGCCACGACGAACTGATTTCGATGCAGGAACTGAACATGACGGATGTAGTGATCGTATCGGCCGCGCGGACCGCGGTCGGCAAATTCGGCGGCTCGCTCGCGAAGATTGCGGCGCCGGAACTGGGCGCGACGGTGATCCGCGCGGTGCTGGAGCGTGCGGGCGTGAAGCCCGACCAGGTCAGCGGAGTGATCATGGGCCAGGTGCTGACGGCCGGCTCCGGGCAGAACCCGGCGCGGCAGTCGGTGATCAAGGCGGGGCTGCCGAGCGCGGTGCCGGGCATGACGATCAACAAGGTGTGCGGCTCGGGCCTGAAGGCCGTGATGCTGGCGGCGAACGCGATCATCGCGGGCGACGCGGAGATCGTGATCGCGGGCGGCCAGGAGAACATGAGCGCGGCGCCGCACGTGCTGCCGGGCTCG
>NZ_JAGIQD010000011.1:76243-224583 GCF_017815045.1 Burkholderia sp. CpTa8-5 | reverse complement strand
AACCGCCCGGTGCGGACCCGCATGCCGGGTGGTGTGGGAGGGGATCGGTCAGGTTACCTGACCGCCCCTATCCCGATCGTGCGTGGAATGCGGCGCGGCACGGCGTGCGCGGCGGCGGGGCGGCCCGCCCCGGCGACTCAATGCCGATGCGACGTCCTCGACACCAGATCGGCCTTCACGGCCGGCGGCGTGTCCGACTCGTCGTTGCTGCGCGCCCAGAAGAACCGGTCGGGCAGATACGCGCCCATGCCGGGCCGGAACGCGTCGCGCACGGCCTGATACAGGTATTCCTGCGCCTCGCGCACTGCCTCGGGCGGCTCCTGGCCGTTCGCGAGCAGCGCCGCGATGGCCGCGCCGAGCGTATCGGTGATGCCCATCAGCCGGTGCGGCGAGCGATCCCACATGTCTTCGCGAAGCTGGCCTTCCTCGCCGTACAGCGTATTGACGAGCCGGTGCGAGCCCGTTTCCGACGACAGGATGTATTCGCAGCCCTGCGACAGCAGGTGCGACACAGCCGCGTCGAGATTCGGCGCCTCGGCATCGCCGTCCGGCTGCGCAAGCGCGATCAGTGTTGCGTGGTCGGCGACCAGCAACGTGGTTTGCGGCGCCAGCAGGTCGGCGATCGACTCGCGCAGGTCGTCGGCGGCGAGCACGTGTTCGTCGTCGAGCGTGAAGTCCGGCGCGAGCACGAGCGGCACGCCGTCGTAGTCGGCGACGACTTCGGCGATCGCGCTGACGACTTCCGCGCGCGTCGCCGCGCCGATCTTGAACGCGGCAACCGGCATGTCCTCGAGCAGCATGCGCGCCTGCGCGGCGACGACGTCGGGGTCGAGGCCGGTCACTTCATCGCAGGCGGCCGAGTCGCGCACGGTATAGCCGGTCAGGACGGACACGCCGTGACAGCCCATGCTCGCCAGGGTCATCAGATCGGCTTGGAGGCCGGAGCCGCCGGTGGGATCGGACAGGCCGAAGGTGAGGACGATCGGAGGGGCGTTGCTGGACATGTAAAAATGGGGCAAGAGAAAAACGGACAAGCGACGGAGATGCGGACCGCGAGGCGAATGGGCTGGTTTGGCCCTGTGTTGCCCGGCAGGCCGCACTTTTCAACCATTATGCGGTGGAATCCGGCCGGTACGACGGATTTTTTAGCGCAGCGCAACGTAGTTGCCGTCCTCCAGCGCGATTGCTAGGCAGTCCGGCCCCGACACGGTACCATCATGGCTCCCGAATTTACCGACTTTTCCCCGACGCGGCTTAAGATGGAATACAAGAGTTGGATGTGCCTGATTTGTGGCTGGATTTACGACGAAGAAGCCGGGCTGCCGGAAGAGGGCATTGCCCCGGGCACGCGCTGGGAAGACGTCCCGATCAATTGGACGTGTCCCGAATGCGGTGCCCGCAAGGAAGACTTCGAGATGGTCCAGATCTGATCGGACCGCTGGCCCACGGACACCCCGCTCAGGCCTCGCACCGGCCCGGCGCTCGCGCGCCGCGGTTCGCGCGAGCGACTTGACGATGACAGGCGCGCGTGTCCATGACGTCCGATCCGGCGAACGTTCCCCACCCTGACGCATTGCCCAACCCGCGCGGCGGGGCCGTACGCGCGGCCGACGCGTGGCTGGCGGCCGCCGCCGACGCATTCGAGCGGCGCGACGCCGCCGCGGCACCGCTGGCGGCGGCCGCGGCCGTGCTCGCGGAAGCCGGCTGGCTGCCGGCCGCGCGTTTTGCCGGGCAACTGTCGGCCGCCGTGCCGCTCGTCGCCACCGAGCCGACTTCGGCCGGCTGGCGCGCGGCGCTGCACGATTTTCGTGCGGCCGTCGGGCGCCACAACCTGCGCGAGCTCGCGTGCTCGCCGGTTCTCTTCGAGCATTTCCGTGCATTGCGCGCGCAAAGCGCCGCCGACCTGCGCGCGAGCACGCCGCTCGATGCGCTCGCGCTGGTCGGCCGGGCGGTGCCGCCTGCCACGCTGCGTGCGCTACCCGACGCCTTCGCGCCCCGGATTCGCGCCCGCTACGAGCAGGCGCTGCTCGACGTGCTGCGTGCCGAGCACGGCGTGCCGGGCGCGGCGCTCGACGAAGTCGACGCGATGCTGGCCGCGCTCACCGACGACGGGCCGTACGATTTCTGGCGGCTCGCGGCCGCGTGCGTGCGCGCGCTGCGCGCAAGCGGCGCACCCGAGCTGAAGCGCTTTCTCGCGCGGATCAACCTGCTGCTCGGCGAACACGCGCAGGGCCGGCGCAGCGCGCCGCCCGAGCTGGTGCGCGAGACGGTGGCGCTGCTGTGGCGCGATTTCGCGCTGTTCGGCGCCGCCGCCGAGGACGTCGCGCTCGTCGACGTGCTGCACGACTACGGATTGACGGTCGACTGGCACGTCGCCGGCACGCCCGCATCCGAAGCGTTGTGGGAGGCCGATGCCGCGCGGGCCGAGCACGATGCGGTCGCCGCCGCGCCCACCCGTGCGCTCGGCGTCGTGACCGTCAACGCGCATGCCTATGAGGATTTCCTGCAGACCGCCGATGCGTCGATGGCCGACCTGGCGGCCAACCCGGCCACCGCCGACGCCGGCGCCGCATGGCACGCGTCCGCCGCCGCCTACCGGGTCGGCACGGCCGCGTGCGCGCTCGGGCTCGGCCACGCGGCGCTGCTGGCCGACACGCTGGGCCTCGCGTGGCGCCGTGCAGCGCACGGCGTGCCGCTCGCCGACGGCGGCCTCGATGCGCACCGCCACGCGTCCGATATGCTGCGTGCGGCGCTCCTGAAGATCGCGGCCGGCGTCGCGCCGCCGGATCTCACGGCGGCGTCCGAAGCGCTCGGCACGGCCCTCGGCCGGACCTGACGAACAAGGGGACGGACACGCGACGGCGGCCCTTGTCGCACGGGCCTGCAACACGCTGCCGACAGCGCCCGCGCGCGTGTTAGAGTGCCGTGTGATCCGCGTGCGCCGTTGCCAGCGCGGCGCGGCGTTGCTTGTTGATCGCGGCCCGGTCAGGTCGCGGCGTCTTTGCTAAAATTCAAACCATGTCAAAGCCTTCCGATCGCATCAATCTCACCAACCAGTTCCTGATCGCCATGCCGAACATGGCCGATCCGACGTTCTCGGGAACGGTGATCTATCTTTGCGATCACAGCGAGCGCGGTGCGCTCGGCCTCGTCATCAACCGTCCTACCGACATCGACCTCGAATCGCTGTTCAACCGCATCGACCTGAAGCTCGACATCGAGCCGCTGCTGCACATTCCCGTGTACTTCGGCGGCCCCGTCCAGACCGAGCGCGGCTTCGTGCTGCACGAGCCGGTCGAGGGCGCGAGCTACAACTCGTCGATGTCCGTCGACGGCGGGCTCGAGATGACGACGTCGAAGGACGTGCTCGAGGCGGTCGCGACGGGCACCGGCCCGAAACGCTTCCTGCTGACGCTCGGCCATGCAGGCTGGGGCGCCGGCCAGCTCGAGGAAGAAATTTCCCGCAACGGCTGGCTGACGGTCGCCGCCGATCCGCGCATCGTGTTCGACACGCCGGCCGAAGAGCGCTTCGAAGCCGCACTGGGCCTGCTCGGCGTCAGCTCGTCGATGCTGTCCGGCGAAGCAGGGCACGCATGAGTGGCGCGAGCGCGCGCGATGCGACGCTCCTGGCGTTCGACTACGGCGAAAAACGGATCGGCGTCGCGATCGGCAACGCGCTGACGCGCTCGGCCCGCGCGCTCGTCGTGATCCAGAACCTGAACCGCGAACACCGCTTCAAGGCGGTCGGCGACTTGCTGGCCGAATGGCGGCCGGACGCCCTCGTCGTGGGGCTGCCGATGCATCCGGACGGCACGCCGCACGACATGACGCAGCAGGCGAAGCGTTTCGGCAACCAGCTGAACGGCCGCTTCGGGCTGCCCGTCACGTGGGTCGACGAGCGCTATTCGTCGGTCGAGGCCGAGGCCGGGCTGCGCGAGCGCAACGTGCGCGGCCGCGCCCGCACCGACATGCTCGATGCCGAAGCCGCGCGCGTCATTCTTCAACAGTATCTCGATCAATTGTCCGACCATGAGCACCATTGACGCCGAGGCGCTTTACCGCGTCCTGCTCGACCAGATCCGCGCAGCCTACGGCACGGCGTTCGCCGAACCGGGCGGCCCGCGGCTCGCCGGCATTTACAGCGGCGGCGCGTGGCTCGCCGAGCGCCTCGCGCGCGATCTCGGCGCTCAGGCGTTCGGCGTCGTCAACGTCGCGCTGCACCGCGACGACTACGCGAAGAAGGGGCTGCACAGCCAGGCCAGCCCGACGTCGCTGCCGTTCGAGATCGACGGCGCGCGCATCGTGCTCGTCGACGACGTGCTGTACACCGGGCGCACCGTGCGCGCGGCGCTCAACGAGTTGTTCGACTACGGCCGTCCGGCCGCGGTCGAGCTCGCGGTGCTCGCCGATCGCGGCGGCCGCGAGCTGCCGGTCGCCGCACGCTTCGCGGGCGGCACGCTCGACGTGCCGGCCGACGCGACGCTCGTGCTCGCGCGCGACGATGCGCGCTTCACGCTGCGCATCGAGTCGCACGGCGCCTGAACGACACGCGAACCGTATCCCGGGCCGCTGGTTTGCACCGCGGCCCGTTTGCATAGTTGGAATCACGCACACCATGACCACCGACACCACTGGCCGCACCGGCAATCCCGCGGCGGCCGCGAGCCCCGACCGGTTTCGCTACGGTTTCCTGAAGGGCAACCCGCAGCTCACGAAAAACGGCGAGCTGAAGCACCTGCTGTCGATCGAGGGCCTGCCGCGCTCGATCGTCAATCACATCCTCGATACGGCCGAGCAGTTCGTCAGCGTGACGGACCGTGAAGTGAAGAAGGTGCCGCTGCTGCGCGGCAAGTCCGTGTTCAACCTGTTCTTCGAGAATTCGACGCGCACGCGCACGACCTTCGAGATCGCCGCGACGCGCCTGTCGGCCGACGTGCTGAACCTGAACATCAATGCGTCGTCGACGAGCAAGGGCGAATCGCTGCTCGACACGATCAACAACCTGTCGGCGATGCATGCCGACCTGTTCGTCGTGCGTCACGCATCGAGCGGCGCGCCGTACCTGATCGCCGAGCACTGTGCGCCGCATGTGCACGTGATCAACGCCGGCGACGGCCGCCATGCGCATCCGACGCAGGGCCTGCTCGACATGTACACGATCCGTCACTACAAGCGCGACTTCACGAAGCTGCGCGTGGCGATCGTCGGCGACATCCTGCATTCGCGCGTCGCGCGCTCCGACATCCACGCGCTCACCACGCTCGGCGTGCCGGAAGTGCGCGCGATCGGCCCGCGCACGCTGCTGCCGGGCGGCCTCGAGCAGATGGGCGTGAAGGTGTTCCACAACCTCGACGAGGGGCTGAAGGGCGTCGACGTGATCATCATGCTGCGCCTGCAGAACGAGCGAATGAGCGGCGCGCTGCTGCCGTCCGCGCAGGAGTACTTCAAGACGTGGGGCCTGACGCCCGAGCGCCTCGCGCTCGCCGCGCCCGACGCGATCGTGATGCACCCGGGCCCGATGAACCGCGGCGTCGAGATCGATTCGCAGGTCGCAGACGGCCCGCAGTCGGTGATCCTCAACCAGGTCACGTTCGGCATCGCCGTGCGGATGGCGGTGATGGGCATCGTCGCCGGCAACAGCGACTGAGCCCGCTTTCGCGCGTCCTCATTCAGGCATTCAACGCAATCAACGCATTCACAGACAGCGCATGAAGATTCATATCCAAGGCGGCACGCTGATCGACCCGGTCGCCGGCACCGAACGGCAGGCCGACGTATTCGTCGCGGACGGCAAGATCGCCGCGCTGGGCAGCGCGCCGGCCGGTTTCAACGCGGACAAGACGATCGACGCATCGGGCCTGATCGTCGCGCCCGGCCTCGTCGACCTGTGCGCGCGGCTGCGCGAGCCCGGCTACGAGCACAAGGCGACGCTCGCGTCCGAGATGGCCGCGGCCGTCGCGGGCGGCGTCACGACCCTCGTGTGCCCGCCGGACACCGATCCCGTGCTCGACGAGCCCGGCCTCGTCGAGATGCTCAAGTTCCGCGCGCGCAACCTGCATCAGGCGAACGTGCATCCGCTCGGCGCGCTCACGGTCGGCCTCAAGGGCGAAGTGATCACCGAGATGGTCGCGCTGACCGAATCCGGCTGCGTCGGCTTCACGCATGCGAACGTGCCGGTGCGCGACACGCAGGTGCTGCTGCGCGCGCTGCAATACGCAAGCACTTACGGCTACACGACGTGGCTGCGTCCGCTCGACGCGTTCATCGGCCGCGGCGGCGTGGCCGCGAGCGGCGCGCTCGCGTCGCGGCTCGGGTTGTCCGGCGTGCCGGTCGCGGCCGAGACGATCGCGCTGCACACGATTTTCGAACTGATGCGCGTGACGGGCGCGCGCGTGCACCTCGCGCGGCTGTCGTCGGCGGCTGGGCTTGCGCTCGTACGTGAAGCGAAGGCCGAGGGGCTGCCCGTGACCTGCGACGTCGGCGTGAACCACGTCCACCTGATCGACGTCGACATCGGCTACTTCGATTCGCAGTTCCGGCTCGATCCGCCGCTGCGCAGCGAGCGCGACCGCGAAGCGATCCGCGTGGCGCTCGCCGACGGCACGATCGACGCGATCTGCTCCGATCACACGCCGGTCGACGACGACGAGAAGCTGCTGCCGTTCGGCGAAGCGACGCCGGGCGCGACGGGGCTCGAGCTGCTGCTGTCGCTGACGCTGAAGTGGGCGGACGAGACGCGCACGCCGCTCGCGCAGGCGCTGCGCCGCATCACGTCCGCGCCGGCCGACGTGCTGCAACTGCCGGCGGGGCGCCTCGCCGAAGGCAGTGCGGCCGACCTGTGCGTGTTCGATCCGCGCGCGCACTGGCGCGTCGAGCCGCGAGCGCTGAAGAGCCAGGGCCACAACTCGCCGTTCCTCGGCTACGAACTGCCGGCCACGGTGCGCACGACGCTCGTGGCCGGGCAGGTCGCGTTCGAGCGCCACTGAACCACGCCGGATCCTCGCCATGACCGCTCTTCGCAAGCTGCGTCTCGTCTTTCATCTGCTGCGCGGCATGGCGATCGTCGCGCTGCGTTTTTCGCACGTCACGCCCGCGCGCCGCGCGGAGCTGATACGCCGCTGGTCGGTCAAGATGCTGCGCATCTGCGGGATGCGCCTCGTCGTCCACAACGACGGCGCGCGGCTCGACGCGAGCGCGCTCGTCGTGGGCAATCACGTGTCGTGGCTCGACATCTATGCGGTCAACGCGTGGCGGCCGACGCCGTTCGTGTCGAAGGCGGAGGTGCGGCAGTGGCCGGTCGTCGGCTGGCTCGCCGAGAAGCTCGACACCGTGTTCCTGCAGCGCGAGAAGCGCACCGAGGCGATGCGGATCATGCACGAGATGGCCGAGCGTCTGCGCAACGGCGGTGTGATGTGCGTGTTTCCGGAAGGGACGACGTCCGACGGCCAGGATCTGCTGCCATTTCATGCGAACCTGTTCCAGGCCGCGGTATCGGCCGGCTGCGCGGTGCAGCCGATCTGCCTGATGTACGAGGACGCGCACGGGCGGCAGTCGGTCGCACCGGCCTACACGGGCGAGTTGTCGCTCGGCAAGTCGCTCGACATGGTGCTGCGCGGCGGGCCGCTCGTCGCGCATCTGTACGTGTGCGAGCCGATCGCGCCGGGCGGCGACCGGCGGGCGACGTCCGCGGCGGCGCGCGACGCGATCGCGGCTGCGCTGGCGGCGATGCAGGAGAAGGTGGGCAAGCCGACAGCCGAGTCGCTCGCCGAGCTGCAGAAGCATGCGTATCCGGCGACCGAGCTCGGCGCAGACGCGGCGGGCGAGGCGGCGGCCGATGCGCCCGTGCCGGGGCGCGAGGGCTGACGCGCCGGCGGAGCGCGTGAATCAGCGTGCCGTCACTCGCCGCCCGGCGAGCGGCACGCTTCGCACTGCACCTGCGTGACCGTGCGCTGTGCCGGATCGGCCGTCAGCCGTACGGCCGACAACTGGTTTCCCCATACGCATCCCGAATCGAGCGCGACGACGTTGTCGCGCAGCATCAGGCCGAGCGCGGCCCAGTGTCCGAACACGACCGTCACGTCCGCGGTGCGGCGCCCCGGCACGTCGAACCACGGCAGGTAGCCGGGCGGCGCGCTGTCGGGGCCGCCGTTCGCCTTGAACTCCATCGCGCCGTCGGGCGTGCAGAAGCGCAGGCGCGTGAACGCGTTGAACGCGACACGCATCCGGTCGCGTTTTTTCAGGTTCGGGTTCCATTGGTTGGGTTCGTTGCCGTACAGGCCTTGCAGCGTGTCGCGCCAGTCGGGGGCGCGGAGTGCGCGCTGGAGCTCGTCGGCGAGTTCGAGCGCGAGCGTGGCGTCCCATTGCGGTAGCACGCCGGCGTGGACGAGCAGCTTTTCGTCTTCGACATGCACGAACGGGCGGTGGCGGACCCAGTCGAGCAGGGCTTCGGCGTCGGGGGCGTCGAGGATCTCGCCGATCGTGTCGCCGGGGCGTTCGGTGCGCAGGCCGGCGGAAACCGCGAGCAGGTGAAGGTCGTGGTTGCCGAGCACCACGGTCGCGCGCGGGCCGAGGTCGACGACCGCGCGCAGCGCGGCGAGGGAGCCCGGGCCACGGTTGACGACGTCGCCGGCGATCCAGAGGGGCGTGTCGGCGGAGGGCGCGAGCTGGTCGAGCAGCGACTGGAAAGCGGAATGGCAGCCTTGGATGTCGCCGATGGCGATGGGGGGATGGGGCATGGGTTCGTGGGGGTTCGGGAGTCGAGCATACGGTAGCAAAAGTTCGTTCCCGGAGGCTACGCGAAAATTTTCATCCGACACTAATAAATTCACCATGCCCGCGCTTTGGCCACCAAGCACGGGTCGGCGTCGCTGTTTCAAGTTGTTAGCAACGTGGCTTTTGCATCCGGCGGCTTCATATAATTTGCCGTTCCCGCGCGAAAATTACCATCAGATGACTCTGGCGGGCATGGCGACCGGGTAAAATGCCGGGCCTGAGGCGGCTCGGATGGTTGTTCCCCCTTGCGATCTGCCGCATGGCAACGTTCGCGGCGTGCTTGTCTTGTACTGCAGGGACGCCAAATGATCCGGATTCGTGGTCATGCCTGCCCCATTTGTAGTGGGCCAGGCATCGACTCGATAACGTGCCAGGGCGCGCTGACATAGTCGACAATTCTGTCTGACGCCCCTATTCCTTCATTTTTGAAAGCTTGCATGCTGACCCTTTCACTTGCGGACCTAAAGAAAAGCATCACGGCGTGGCGGTTGTGGACCTTGCTCGGCTGGCTCGAAATTCGGCAACGCTATGCGCGTTCGCGCCTGGGGCCGTTCTGGCTCACGATCAGTATGGGTGTGATGATTTCGTCGTTAGGTGTCGTTTACGGCACGTTGTTCGGCCAGAAAATCAACGAATACCTGCCTTTTCTTGCTGCCAGCATCGTGCTGTGGGGTTTATTCTCGACGACGATCGTGGAAGGCAGCGTCGCGTACATCAACAGCGCGCCCTATATTCGGCAAATGGCCACGCCGAAACTGATCTATATCCTGCAGGTCGTGTGGCGAAACTTGATCGTCCTTACCCACAACTTCGTGATCGTCATCGCGCTGCTGGCGATCTACGGCGTGAAAAGTTGGGAGACGTTGCCAGTATTCATTCCGGCGCTGCTGGTGTATGTGCTGAACGCCACATGGATCGCGATGGTGGTGGGTCTGCTGTCGGCGCGCTTTCGCGATCTGCCGCAGATCGTGAGCGCATTGCTTCAGGTCGCGTTCTACGTGACGCCGATCATTTTCCGCCCCGATGCGCTTAATCGCTTCTCTTTCATTGTCGAGTGGAATCCGCTCGCGTATCTGATCGACCTCGTGCGTGGCCCGCTTATCGGACAGATGCCCAGTGAATTGACTTGGGCGATCACGGTCGGAATGGCAGCGATTGGATGGCCTGTCGCCCTGTTGATGACCGGACGTTATCTGAAGCGTATTCCGTACTGGGTCTGAGAGAAACGATATGGCGTTTATCGAATTACAGAGCGTAACGCTCGATTTGCCGATCTTCGACGTGCAAGGGCGTTCACTCAAGAAGCAGGTGCTCAACATGGGGCGCCGCAACAGGATCGCCGAGGGCAACGACGGTGTGATCGTCGTGCGCGCGCTGGACGAAGTGAGTTTCCGTTTCGAGCGTGGCGACCGCGTTGGGCTGATCGGACACAACGGGGCAGGGAAATCGACATTGCTTCGTGCGATGGCGGGCATCTATCCGCCATCGTCTGGCCAGTTGTTGCGTGAAGGAAGCGTGGTGCCGCTCCTCGATATCGGCCTCGGCATGGACGAGAACTCGACCGGCATGCAGAACATTCGGCTCAGAGGGCTGTTGCTCGGCATGTCAGATGCGGAGATTCGGGAGAAGCAGCGCGAAATCGCTGAGTTCTGCGAACTCGGTGATTATCTGGACCTGCCGATTCGTACGTATTCCAGCGGGATGAAGGTGCGGCTCGCGTTTGCAGTGTCCACTGCAGTCGATGCCGAAATCCTGTTGCTCGACGAAGTGATGGGCGTCGGTGATGCGTCGTTCATGCACAAGGCGGAAGCGCGATTGGCCGATCTTCATAGCCGGGCCGAAATCGTCGTGCTGGCGATGCACTCGAACTCCGAAATCCGCAAAGTATGCAACAAGGTGCTTTGGATGGAGCGTGGTCGTGTACGCGCTTTCGGGCCGACGGAAGAAGTCGTGTCGGAGTATGAGGCGACGACAGGCTGAACGCGTCGACCGGCTAGGGGGCTGCATGATTTCGTGCAGGATTTGCAGCACGGCGAAAAGATGTCCGGTGACGAGCCGGCTCTGTGCCGAGTCGATCGGCTGCCTGCGTCTTATCATGTAAGGTCGACCATGCTGTCCGGCGTCTGCGCTTGGAGCAGCGAATTGCCCGATATCTGAGCGATTCACTTCCGGGGTACACACAAGATCATAGGTTTCGACGGCGCGCCGCCTGCGCAAACCACCCGCGCGGCGGTTCCGGAGCCGTCGCCGACGCGTGATATGCCGCGGGCGACGACGTATTCGTTGCGCGCGCAGCGTGTTTTCAGCGCGTGATCATTGATGGAGTGCGGTGCCAGGTTACCTCGTTCAGCTTTTTCTGCCTCATTTCCCTGCGTTGCTGATAACGACGTCTGCGTCACAGGGCAACCTGATGTCGGCGGCGCACGGCTCGCGTTTCCCGGACAGTTGTCGATCCTGCCGAGAGCATGCGACCGATACGTGCGCAGCCGAATCGCAGAGTGGTGCCGCCATAGTTCGCCCGACGGCATGCGTGGGCCGATTAATGCGGTGCTGTTCATCCATTCGACGTACGTCCTCCGCAATTGTGGCTAAAGCCGCACGTTTGCATCATCTACTCCGACGAAGACCGGATCGACGCGTTTGGTGTTCGTAACGACTGGTATTTCGAATGTGCGTGGGACTCGCATCTCTTCTATTCGGAAAGCATATTTTGCCGTTCGGGCGCGCTTCACAAGAGGCTCGTGGAGAAGGGGCGGATTCCATGTCGGCTTCAAACTCGGCAGGATTGGTGCATTGAGTTGTGATTCATCGAGCAGTTCGGCGCCGCCGGCATCCGTCAATATTCCCCGGCGTACTGTATTGGCGACGCGTGCCGGCCGCGAGTGTTTCGCTAGCCGATGCGAGGCCAGGCGTCAAGGAGGGCGGCGCGTGTTAAGCCGCATTTCGTATGGCGTGGCATCTGGGCGCCGTCGAATAGACGGGGTGAAACTGCCGTGTTCGCTAGCCGAAGCAGCCAGCCCGTGCCACCTCTCATGAGTCAGACCATCCTGACGCGGTTTGCGGCCGACCGGTGCTGGCATCGACAGCGTTGTAGCGAGGACGCATTTCCCCGGCCATGAAATCGTTACCGTCGGTAACGAAGCGGACGATTCGGTCAAGATTGCGCATGTCAAATCGCTCGTGAGCCAGACTCGGATCCGTGTGCCTCGCGACGAGCGACCGTTCAATTGTTCAGCACTGACAATGTGACCGTCGATGGCGGCCGACCTGGGATCCCGCTGCCGCCGCGTTATGGGTACTCCGACTGTATCGCCGCGAATGGGTGCTTTGGAGGGGCGTAACCGCGGTCTTTCGGCAGATCCGGAAAGCGACTGATGAGGGATGTGTGCGGGTTCGGCGATCTGAATCCGACAGCCGCTTTCAACGACGTTGAATTGTGCCTTTTCGTGCGCGACAGAGGCTGTTGAAACTTATGGGCGTAATTTATGGAGCTTTATCATTACGCGTCCACGGCAGGCTCGCGAGGACAACCGGGACAAGGCGCGCGCGGCATACCCGAAATTGTCTACATGTACAAGTGCTGAGTCATGCTCGTGGCCGGCGATCCACTCCCGCAGCTTACCTCCGTCTTTGGAGCGTGACGACCTCGTCTTCTTGGCCCAGTCGCCGCGCGCGAGCAGTTGCGTTGAGGACCCCGCGGCCCATCACACTTGCAGTCGCCTCCTTCGTAGGTTCAGGGTAGCAGGTAGGGTAGTGTCTGTATAATTGTTGCGGATTGTGACGTTTGCGACACCGTGTGCTCTTCCAATGTTGAACTCGATTGCGGTCGCGAAGCGTTTGACAGGAAAGCAACTGGTAAAAATTTGGAGAGTTTAGGAATGGCGGAATCTGAAGAGCGGGTCTTGATCACGGGCGCCGGTGGAGTGATCGGTCACGCATTAAAGCGGGAATTGGCGGATTCGGGGTACTCGAACGTCGTCGCAATCACGAGCAGCGACGTTGATCTTAGAGATCAAAACGCGACTGAAGCAATGTTCAATGAATTGCGCCCGACTATAGTTTTCCATATGGCGGCTCGGGTGTACGGCATCATGGGGAATATGTCCAATCGAGGTATCGCATATCTGGACAACGTTCGGATCAACACCAACGTAGTCGAGGCTGCGCGTCAGACAGGCTGTAAGAAGTTTGTCGCCATGGGCTCGACAGCCATTTACTCTGATCAAGTGCGTCTCCCGATGTCGGAGGAAGAAATCTGGGTTGGGGCGCCGCATCATTCCGAGGCTCCGTACGCACACAGCAAGCGCGGTATGCTTGCGCAACTGGAGGCCTACAAAGATCAATATGGAATGGACTACGCATTTTGCGTATCCACCAATCTCTTTGGTCCGCACGACAAATTCGACGAGAAATTCGGGCATGTCATTCCATCTCTTGTGTCGAAGTTCTATCGTGCGTCTGTTCTAGGGCAGCCCATTTCCGTCTGGGGGTCCGGGAAGGCGGAACGGGACTTTCTCTTCAGTGGCGACGCCGCATACGCGCTTCGCCTTATCGCCGAAAAACACACCGGCGCAATCAATTTGGCGACTGGTCAATCGTATACGATTCGGCATACGGTCGACACGCTTTGCCAGATTTCCGGCTTCAGCGGCAACGTGGAATGGGATGCGACAAAGCCAGATGGCCAAAAGCTGCGAGCATACGATATCTCGCGTCTGACGGCGTTGGGATTCAAGCCACGATTCTCGTTCGACGAAGCGTTGGCGATTACTTACGACTGGTACTGCAAGAACGTTGAGTCAGCCAGAAAGTAATTGGATGGTATTGCCCCTGGTGTGTTTGCGCGTAAAGAGGCGGCACACCATCTCTCTAACGTGTGGTCATTCGAGTTGTTTGATCGATGAAATTTGTATCGTACGCGCAGAACTATGAAGATGTGATGCTCCGGCGCGCGCTCGCTAAAGTCGATCGCGGATTCTACATAGATGTCGGCGCTGCCGAACCGTATGCAGATTCGGTAACGGCAGCATTCTACGAACGTGGCTGGCGTGGCATCAACATCGAGCCAATGCCGGGGCCGTTCGAGAGGCTGGCTCGGGCGCGACCTCAAGACGTCAATCTACAAGTCGCCGTGGAGAACAGGCAGACGGTCGCCCGGTATTTCGCAGTGGATGGCGGTAACGGGATTTCGACGGGTATTCCAAAACTCGCGGAAGAGTATAGGGACGCGAACTGGGACATCAGCCAGGTAACGGTGGCGGTCACGACATTGCGCGATATATGCGAGACATATGTCGGCGAGAAGCCAGTCCATTTTCTCAAAATCGATGTGGAGGGTAACGAAAGAGAGGTGCTGGCGAGTGCCGATTTCAATACCTTTCGTCCCTGGATCATCCTGGTCGAGGCTACGGAGCCGAATTCCCAAATTCCGTCCCATGAAGGTTGGGAAGTTCTTTTGCTGGAAGCAAAATATCATTTCGTTTATTTCGATGGCCTGAATCGCTTCTATGTGTCAGCGGAAAAAATGGACGAATTGAAGCACGCCTTTATGGTTCCGCCAAACTGGTTTGACGGATTTGTTCGGGCATCGGAGTCCGACATGATTCGGCGTGCGACGGATTTGGAGCGGCAACTCGCTGAATTGCAGCGGCAGTTGCAGGAGGCTCATGAGGGATGGCTTTTGGAAAAGGGCGCACGAGAAGAGTTAGAGGTACGGTTGAAGGGCGCATATCACAACATGACTAATCAGGCGCACGGCGAGCAGGCGTCGCAAGTTATTTTGGAAGACGCAAGCCAAGATTGCGTCATGAAGAATCCCGAGATCTCGCACGACGGGATCGATCAACTCAAGGCGCGGCTTGCGGCAAGCGAGGGAGATCTTGAGAACCATCGGATCCAATTGGCCGAGTTGCGCGTCCGATTGACCGAAAATGAAAAGTCCGGACAAGCGCTCAGCGCCGAGCGCGACGCCGCCTACCAGGAACTATTCGAATCATCCAGACATGCTGCGTGGCTGAGCCAGGAAAGAGTGCGCTTGCAGGAAAGGGTCGACGAGTCAGCCAGACATGTTGCGTGGGTGAACCAGGAAAGCGGACGCTTGCAGGGGAAGGTCGGCGAGCTTGAGCACATGGTCGGTACGCTCCGCTTGCAAGAGGAGCGCGTGTCGGCCGCACTGCACGCGGTGCTTCAGAGTACATCGTGGAAATTGACCGGTCCGCTGCGATGTATAAAGCGCATGATGCAACGCCGATCCTAGTATTAATGGAGCAAATTTTGGTATCGAATTCGATTTGCATCATTGGTCGCTGTACTTTCGGCACTGGAATTGGCGCTGTGACTTATGCGGCGTGTGAGATGTTGAGCCGATTTTATGATGTTTCCATTTTTCCGACCGAGCCGCATTTCCGTGCAGAGCGCGAAATCGTACTGCCGAATGGGACGGTGATTCCTGTTTGCGCCGATCTTTCGCAGGCGAAGGTTGTCTTCTATGCGGACGTGCTATGGAACGGTGCATATGATTTGAATTACACCCTGGTTCCGCCGGGTGCATTGCGATTTGCTCATATCGCCTACGACTCCGATGAACTACCGTCTCAATGGGTCAAAGTGCTTAACGAGCACTTCGATTTTGCGCTCTTCATGAGCCATCACTTGGAGGGTGTGGCTCGGAGATCGGGCGTCGAGATAGGGGTGGGTACACTGCCGCTCGCCTTGGACATTGAAGGGCTGTTGAGTCGCCCTTATCGAGCATCGTCGAATGGCAAGATCAAATTCTGTTCGATTGCCGCATTTCACGCGCGTAAAGGTGTCGAGGATCTTGTTGAGGGGTTCATTCGTGCTTTCGGTGATCGACAGGACGTGGAGCTCACGATACATTCGAATCTAGCTATCGGCTCAAGCTTTGAGCGCGTCAAGAATCTGGTCGACTCTAGAAAAGCCACGAATATTGTCATCAGTTGTGCTCCCCTGACTGATCAAGAGAAAAATGCACTGATCGAGGGTTGTGATGTCTTCGTGAATTGCTCTCACGGTGAAGGATATTCCATTGGGCCGCGAGAAGCTCTGGCATTGGGGAAAGTACTCGCAATAACGGCCGTCGGGGGACATAACGATCTAGTTTCGACGCCTGGCGTCTTTGCTATACCGGCTACTATTGCGATGCCGGCGCGTTATCCGGAAATCGACAACCTTGTCGTCGGTCGGCAATTTGCCGCGGACATCGACGATATCAGCGCGGCGCTCACTGGCGCTTTTGAATACGTTTCGTCTGGCATAAGCGCGACGACGGTACGCGCGCGACGCCAACTCGCTGCCGAGTTCAGTTTTACCAATCTGGAGCTGAATTACGGTGAGTTGATCGATACCAAGCTTCGGTCATTTCGGCCCCGGCAATGCGGTTCACGCTTCGCCCGATTGCCGGCCGAATTGCCAGCGACCGTGGAGCGCCTTCTGGGGCATCGTTCTGCATCACTTCCTGGTGTTGATCGTACCGTTGTGCAGTCTCATGACGGCGGCTTCTTCTCGGTCTTCAATGCATTCATGAGCCATTTGGTGTGGGACCAGCGTGACAAGCGGTGTCATATGGTCTTGCCGGACTGGAACGTGGATCGCATGATCAAGCGCTTGGGTACGGCTCAATTCATGAGCTTTTGCTATGGGCGCCCGAGCGAGGGAAATGTGTGGTCCAAGCTGTTCGAGCCGCTCTACGGCCTCAGCGACGCAGATATGGACGACGAGAGCTTTTTGTACACCAAGGGGCGTCCGCCTGTTGCGGTGTTCAATCACGAACGTGAGCCGCAGCTTACCTATGTCCATGCGTATAAATTGTATAAGAGCGGCCAATTTTCTCGTATTCGCTCACAATACAACAAGGCGTTCAAGGATCATGTGCATTTGCGCGCTCCATACCAGCGTGAATTGGACGAATTCCGGGCGAACTTTGCCGGGAAATTTATGATCGCGGCGCACGTCAAGCATCCGAGTCACGTGATCGAGCAGCCGGGCGGAAAAATTGCACACATTCAATCATATATAGATGGGATCAGGCGCCAGATCGATGCTCGCGGATTCGAAGAGGATTCTCCAGACTGGGCGGTATTCCTCGCGACGGATCAGGATCGAGTAATTAATGTCTTCAAGAGAGAATTTGGCGACAAGGTTTTTTGCTATGAGGATGTCCGTCGAACGACCGAGGCTGAAGACGCACGCTACGACCAGTTGGGGGCAGAGGAGCGTCGCGCAGAAGGCTTTCAGGTACAGCACTTGGTCGCTGCAAATCCTGATAACTGGAACATCAGGATGGCTTGGGAGGTCATTCGCGACGCGATGACCATGGCACATTGCAATGTGCTTCTCCACATTGTGAGCAACGTTTCGACAGCAGTGTCGTACATGAATCCGGACATTGAACTCGTTTTTTGTTCCGCTGAAGAGGCAGAGGCCGCACGTCACTGAATGCCTGCTTCACGTTTTGAGCCGCAAGGCATACGGGGCGTGAAGCGCGCTGGGGCTGACGGAAAACCGTAAGATGTGTCGCCGGTCGGTCGAATCGGTACGGCCTATCGGCGGATTGTCGGATGCTGTCAGGCGTGTGATTCCAGCACGGGCCAGCGATACAAGCGTTGGGATCGGCGCGACGCAATTTTCGGGGCTAGAGCCATGACTTCCGCTGTCATTGCTCCGCCGTGCGGCAGAATGGGTGAGGAAGGGACATCGCCGATTGAGGCGGCTGCGTGAGACCTTTCGTTATCTGGAATGTATATGCGAGTTACAGGAGATAGTTTGTCCACCAACGCTCAGGATTGCCCATCTAGCGAAATTTTGCGTATCGCGGTGGTGAGTTCCCCGCGGAGCGGTAATTCATGGATCAGATCAACGCTCGCAGGCGCACTGTCCATGCAGGAGATCGCAGTTCACAATTATCTCGATGCTCCGGCTGTTTTACCGCCGAGGTGCTTCCTTCAGATCCATTGGTATCGCGAGCCGAACTTTCAAGCTTGGCTTCGCGCGAATCAATTTCGGATATTGACGGTAGCAAGACATCCACTCGACGTTCTTGTATCGGCGCTGCACTACATTCGATACGAACCGGGAACGAGCCGATGGCTTGAGGGGAATGTGAAATTGCCTGCGGAGCTGGCGAGCGCCAGCCCGTCCTCGGCCGAGTTTCTCGAGTACGCTCTCAGCATGGGTGCCGAAGATCTGCTTTCGATCACCTATCAATGGTGGAACGATCCCGATGTGCTTCGTCTTCGATACGAAGATGCCGTTGCGAACCCTGAAGTGGTG
Source organism: Burkholderia sp. CpTa8-5 (assembly GCF_017815045.1). Classification (NCBI taxonomy): domain Bacteria; kingdom Pseudomonadati; phylum Pseudomonadota; class Betaproteobacteria; order Burkholderiales; family Burkholderiaceae; genus Burkholderia; species Burkholderia sp. CpTa8-5. Next base: position 206,523 of record NZ_JAGIQD010000011.1, on the reverse strand, counting down.
CTTGGCAATCAGATCGCTGCATTAGGGGGTAGTGCACAGGACGTCGTTCCCTGGCTGGCGCACCTCAGTCTCGAGAAGATGCGTGCGACGCCGAACCGGCACGGATGGCAGGGAAGCCCAGGGCTCTGGCGACGTTTGATTGTCCCGCAAGATGCCATTCGTATCTACCGAAGGCATCGAAGAGTTTTCGATACCTTGGGCTACGCGATTCGGCCATACTTTCTGACGCGTGCATCGGCCTATCGAAACTGGATGGAGCGACTTTAGCAGGTGACACTTGCCGGACAGTCGTGTTCCATAACGAGAGTGCGATGAGCGCTTGATTGTGATGGTTGCCCTGTTGGATCTTGTGGGCGTGGTCAGCCCGCGAGGCGCCGTCTCGCAATGCCGAGAAGGCGGCTGGGGCAAGGTGCGCTTGAGCGCCTTGTTTCCGCGCTCGGAGGATGCTCGCCGCGGCTCGACGGGCCTAAGTGTCGGGCAACGGGGAGCACGGGTCGGCTTAGGTCGATGGGCGGCTGAAGACTTTGTGGGCAACCGAGGTCAGGAGCGTGGCAGCGGTCCTGACGCCGTCCCCCGCATACTGATCAGGGCCGGCCAAAGACAGTGAGCAAGCAACAGACGTTCGACAGCGACCTGGGCCCATTTCCTACTCACAGCGGCGAGTGCTGCAGCCCATAGTGGGGCGCGACAATGATAGGGGGAGTGCGGGCCGGACACGATCGCGGCTTGTTCGCTCCGTGCCGGAATGCTCTGAGTCGCCAGATTTTCCTGCATCGCAGTTCGTTCCGAGTGAGTGGGTAAGAGACACGTTGGTGGCTTCGTAGAACAGACAACGCTCCATCGTGCGCGATCTTGGCGCCGCTTCAGCCGATCGATTTTTTACGATCGTTGTATCAATTTGTTGCAGGCATGAATTTTGCTTGATGCAATTTCCTATCATTGCATTTTCTCGCAAAAATTAGCACTTCGTGACATTGACGCTCATGGCGACCGGTTAAAATCCGGGCCTGACGAGGCTCGGGCGTTGCCACCCGTGATATGTCATGCGACGAGCGCCCCGACCGGGCGTGCCGCACATTTCTAGAGGGAGTCCCATGATTCTGGTGACGGGCGGTGCGGGTTTTATCGGTGCCAACTTCGTTCTCGACTGGCTACACCACCACGACGAACCCGTGCTCAATGTCGACAAGCTGACCTATGCGGGCAATCTGCGCACGCTGCAGTCGCTGATTGATGATCCGAAGCACGTATTTGCGCGTGTCGATATTTGCGATCGCGCCGCGCTCGACGCACTGTTTGCCGAACACAAGCCGCGTGCGGTCGTGCACTTCGCCGCGGAAAGCCACGTCGATCGTTCGATCCATGGCCCCGCCGATTTCGTGCAGACCAATGTCGTCGGCACGTTTACGCTGCTCGACGCGGCGCGCGTGCACTGGAGCGGGCTGAGTGATGCCGACAAGGCCGGATTTCGCTTCCTGCACGTGTCGACCGACGAGGTATTCGGCTCGCTATCCCCGACCGATCCGCAATTCTCCGAAACGACACCATACGCGCCGAACAGCCCGTACTCGGCGACAAAGGCCGGCTCCGATCATCTGGTGCGTGCCTATCACCATACGTACGGCCTCCCGACGCTGACGACCAACTGCTCGAACAACTACGGCCCCTATCAGTTCCCCGAGAAGCTGATTCCGCTGATGATTGCGAACGCGCTTGCGGGCAAGCCGCTGCCGATCTACGGCGACGGCCAGAACGTGCGCGACTGGCTGTACGTCGGCGATCATTGCAGTGCGATCCGCGAGATACTTGCGCGCGGCGTACCGGGAGAGACGTACAACGTCGGTGGCTGGAACGAGAAGAAGAACCTCGACGTCGTGCATACGCTGTGCGAACTGCTCGACAGCACGTGTCCAAAGGCCGCGGGTTCCTATCGTGACCAGATCACCTACGTGACGGATCGTCCCGGCCACGATCGCCGCTACGCGATCGACGCGCACAAGCTCGAACGCGAACTGGGGTGGAAGCCGGTGGAGACGTTCGAGACAGGGCTGGCGAAGACGGTACGCTGGTATCTCGACAATCAGGCTTGGGTTGACGATGTCGTATCGGGCGAATATCGCAAGTGGGTCGAGACGAATTACGCGCAACGCACTTGAGGGCATGGCCGATGGCACGTAAAGGCATCATTCTCGCAGGCGGTTCCGGCACGCGACTGTATCCGATCACGCATGTCGTATCGAAGCAGCTCCTGCCGGTCTACGACAAACCGATGATCTACTATCCGCTGTCCACGCTGATGGTGGCAGGGATCCGCGACGTACTCATCATTTCGACACCGCAGGATACGCCGCGCTTCGAGGCGATGCTCGGCGATGGCAGTCAGTGGGGGATGAATATCCGCTACGCGGTACAGCCGTCACCGGACGGGCTCGCGCAGGCGTTCATCATCGGCAGGGAATTTGTCGGCAACGATCCGTCGGCGCTGATTCTCGGTGACAACATCTTCTACGGGCACGATCTGGCGAAAAAGCTGGAGCGTGCGGACGCGAAGGAGTCGGGCGCGACTGTGTTCGCGTATCACGTGCAGGATCCCGAGCGCTACGGCGTCGTCGAATTCGACAAGCAATTCCACGCGCTGTCGATCGAGGAAAAGCCGGCCGTGCCGCGCTCCAATTATGCGGTGACAGGCTTGTACTTCTACGACAATCAGGTGTGCGACATCGCCGCTGATATCAAGCCATCCGCGCGTGGCGAACTCGAGATCACTGACGTCAATTTGCGCTATCTCGCCGACGGCAAGCTCGACGTCGAGATCATGGGGCGCGGCTATGCATGGCTCGATACCGGCACGCATGATTCGTTGATCGATGCGGCGACGTTCATCGCGACGCTGCAGAAGCGTCAAGGGCTCGTTGTTGCCTGTCCTGAAGAGATCGCCTATCGCAGACAGTGGATCGACGCGGATCAGTTGCGCAAGCTTGCGGTGCCGTTGGCGAAGAACGGCTACGGGCGCTATCTCGAACACGTTCTTTTGGATCAGGTCGCATGGCAATTCAAGTAACGGCAACGGCGCTGCCGGAAGTCAAGATCATCGAGCCGAAGGTGTTCGGCGATGCGCGTGGCCATTTCTATGAAAGCTTCAACGCGCGCGACTTCGCGGAACACGTGGCGGCGGGCGTCGAATTCCTTCAGGACAATCATTCACGCTCGACGAAAGGGGTGCTGCGCGGCCTGCACTACCAGATCCGGCACGCGCAGGGAAAGCTTGTGCGCGTCGTGGAAGGCGAGGTATTCGACGTCGCGGTCGACATCCGCAAGCACTCGCCGAATTTCGGCAAGTGGGTCGGCGTCGTGCTGTCGGCCGAGAACCATCGGCAGGTATGGATTCCTCCGGGCTTCGCGCACGGTTTCGTCGTGCGCTCCGACGCTGCGCAGTTCCTGTACAAGACGACCGATTACTGGTATCCCGAGCACGAGCGCTGCATCGTATGGAACGATCCGGAGATCGGGATCGAATGGCCAATCGATGTGGAACCATTGCTGGCGCCCAAGGATGCCGCGGGGGCGCGACTCAGCGAAGCCGAGGTCTACGTTTGAGGCGGGATATGACGCAGCCGACGATTCTCGTGACCGGGGTAAACGGCCAGGTCGGTTTCGAATTGTTGCGATCGCTCCAGGGGCTCGGCCGAGTGGTGCCGTGTGACCGGTCGACGCTCGATCTTACGGATCTTGATCGTGTGCGCGCTTTCGTCAGGGAGCTGAAGCCGACGCTGATCGTGAATCCAGCCGCTTATACGGCGGTGGACAAGGCGGAGACCGAAATCGAGCTCGCGCGACGGCTGAATGTCGACGTGCCGCGCGTCTTTGCCGAGGAGGCGGCGCGTAGCGGCGGCGCGCTGCTTCACTACTCGACCGATTACGTGTTCGACGGTGCGAAAGCCGGCGCGTATGTGGAAACCGACGCGACGAATCCCCTGAATGCATACGGAGCGACGAAGCTCGAGGGTGAACGCGCGATCGCGGCGACCGGATGTGCGCATTTGATCTTGCGAACGAGCTGGGTGTATGGCCGGCGCGGCAGCAACTTCCTGCTGACGATGCTGAGGTTGGGTGCCGAGCGCGCCGAGTTGCGGGTCGTTGCGGATCAGGTCGGCGCGCCGACCTGGGCCAGGACGATCGCCACCGCGACGTCGCACATCGTCGCCCAGGGCGCGGCATCGGTTGACGCCGACTGGTGGGCGCGCCGCTCCGGTATCTACCATTTCACGTCTGCCGGTGCGACCTCCTGGTGCGGCTTTGCCGAAGCGATATTCGCCATCGCGATGGCTTCGCGCGCGCCGAGGGTCGTGCCGATTTCCTCGGATGACTATCCGACGGCCGCAAGGCGGCCGGCCAACTCGCGAATGGCGCAGGGGAAGCTGACGGCCGCATTCGGCTTGCAGATGCCGGATTGGCGCGATGCGTTGCAGCTGTGCTTGAGCGAGTGACGCGTCACGACGCCGCGCGCGCCGAGGTCGACGTGTTGCGGGCGCTGGGGAATGCCCCGGCCTTCCCCGGCGGTTGTCCCGGGCGCCCCGGCCGTTTCCGGGTAAGGTGGTTCGCCGGCTATAATTCCTGTTTCGGCGCGGTCTGATGCGACCGGCCGACACCGATGCCGGCGGTGTATTGATGCACATGGCGAAGGCTCGACCTTGCCAACGGATACTAAATTTCTGGAGTGAATGCGATGTTAATCCCCGTCATCCTGTCCGGTGGTGCTGGCACCCGACTGTGGCCAGTTTCCCGCGAAGGGCATCCCAAACCGTTCATGAAGCTTGCGGATGGTGAGAGCTTGCTCGTGAAAACCTACCGCCGGGCGGCAGCGGCGAGCGGCAATGATGGGGAATCCGAGCGCGGAGAACTGTTGACGGTCACGAACCGCGACTACTACTTCATGAGCAAGGACGAGTTTGGCTATGCCGCGCTCGGCAATCAGCAGTCCGGTGTATTCATGCTCGAGCCGACCGGTCGCAACACTGCGCCCGCCGTGGCGATGGCGGCGCATCACGTGGCGGACAAGTACGGGCGCGACGCGCTGATGTTGGTGCTCGCAGCCGATCATCTGGTGCAGGATCAGCAGGGTTTCTCGGCTGCGGTCGCGAGCGCGATCGAACTCGCGAAGCAGGACAAACTGGTCACGTTCGGCATCGTGCCGACGGGGCCAGACACGGGCTTTGGCTACATCGAGGCGGGGGATCGGGTCGGCGACGGCCGCGTGGCGCTGCGCTTCGTGGAGAAACCCGACGCGGTGAAGGCTGCCGAATATGTCGCAGCCGGCAACTACCTGTGGAACTCGGGCATGTTCTGTTTCAAGGCCGGTGTGATTCTCGACGAGATGGCGCGCCACGCCCCGGACGTTGCGACGGCCGCCGATGAGTGTTGGGCGTCGCTGCAGGCGGACAAGGGGTCGGCGCAGATGCTCGAGATTCCCGCCGAGTCGTTCCAGAAGATGCCCGACATCTCGATCGATTATGCGGTGATGGAGCGTTCGTCGAAGGTTGTAGTCGTCCCGTCCAGTTTCGGCTGGAGCGATATCGGCTCGTGGGGCGCGGTGCGCGACCTGACCGTGCCGGACCAGGACAGCAACCGGGCCGTCGGCGAGGCGATCTTCGTCGATAGCCGGAACACCTATGTGCAGAGCCAGGATCGTGTCGTCGCGGCGGTTGGCGTCGCCGACCTGATGATCATCGATACGCCGGATGCTCTGCTGGTCGCGAACCCCGATCGCGCGCAGGACGTGAAGCAGGTGGTAGCACGCCTGAAGAAGCAGAATCACGATGCATACAAACTGCATCGCACGGTGAGTCGCCCGTGGGGCACGTACACGGTGCTGGAGGAAGGCCCGCGCTTCAAGATCAAGCGCATTGAAGTCAAGCCGGGTGCGAGCCTCAGCTTGCAGATGCATCATCATCGCAGCGAGCACTGGATCGTCGTGTGCGGGATGGCCAAGGTCGTCAATGGCGATCGGGAAATTTTCGTTCGGACCAACGAATCCACCTACATCCCCGCCGGTCACAAGCACCGCCTCGAGAATCCCGGTGTGCTGGACCTCGTGATGATCGAAGTGCAGAGCGGCGAATATCTCGGCGAAGACGACATCGTTCGCTTCGAAGACGTATACGGCCGGGCTTGATGCCGGAAATGACGCCAGTCCTTCGGATCTAGCGGGGCTCATGGCGTGAAGCGCCAACTGGAAATTCCATTCCAGGTTCGGAATTCCGGTTTGGCGCGGCTGTGCCGTTCTTGACCAGCGATGGCCTGCTCGCGGCGCAGGCGTGCCGCGGGTCTGATGTCGACATATCGCCTTTGATGCGGGCAAGTTGCCGTGGAGCACATGCGTGAAAGCGCTGGGCTGCGCCCGGAACGCGTTCACCCGTGACGTCAACCTGATCCAGGAGCCGCGCTTCTCGCGGTGCTACTTGCCGGTGGTGGATAATTTCGTCGATGTGGCCTGGCTGCTGGACGATGGTGAGGAGTTTGTCGTAGTGGATAGCTTTTATCGCGCGTTTGAAGATCAGCATCGAGGCCCAAGGGAACTGATCAAGAGTCGGCTGGCGAAATACCGGCCGTTTATTGCGCCCCTTGCGAGGCTCTATCCGGGCGGGAAAGCGTTCGATCTGGGTTGCGGTCGCGGTGAATGGCTGGAGTTGATGGGGGAGTCGGGGTTCGCCGCGATCGGCGTGGACCTCGATGGCGATATGCTGGAAGCATGTCGGGAGCGCGGTCAGTCGGTATTTCAGGGCGATGCCATCGAGTATCTCGCTGCGCTCGACGCCAATAGTCACGCGCTCGTTTCGGCGTTTCACGTTGTCGAGCATGTGTCGTTCGAGCAAGTTCGACGAATCGTCAGCGAAGCGTTGCGCGTACTGAAGCCGGGCGGTCTGTTGATTCTCGAGACGCCGAACCCGGAAAATATCGTCGTCGCGGGCTGCAATTTCTATCTGGATCCGAGTCACGTTCGACCGATTCCTTCTGAACTCCTGAGCTTCGTGGGCGAGCATGCCGGATTTGCCAGAGTCAAGCGAATTCGACTGCAGGAGTCCGCTGCGTTGCTGGAAGAGGGTGCGCGAGCCCATCTCATGGATGTGCTCGGCGGTGTAAGTCCGGATTACGCCATTGTTGCCCAAAAATCCTGCGGCGAAGCCGACGCGGCACTTTTCGACGAAGCGTTCGATGCCGATTACGGGCTGTCGCTGGCCGAGCTTGCTGCGCGTTTCGAGGCAGCGGCCGCCGGGGCGCATGAGCATGCCGCTGAACAGATTCAGCAGACCCGGGGCGAAATCGGGCGCTTTCATCAACAGGCCCAGAGCGAAATTGGCCGCCTTCATCGCGAACTGGGCTTGACTCGCGAAGAAGTGGACGGCACCCGCCGTGAGCTGATGCGGGCCCTCGATGAACTGGCGCAGATCCGCAACGACCTGGGGCGTGTCCGCGGTGACCTGGGGCAAGTGAGCGGCGAACTGCGGCGGGTCCAGGACGACGCGCAGCACGCCGCCGAGCAATTGCAGGCGGTCTATGGCAGCACGTCCTGGCGTGTCACTGCGCCCATGCGAAGCGCCGTCACGTTGGCGCGTGGAGCGAAAGCGACGTGCAAATCCTGCCTGAGGCGTGTGCTGTTCCGAAGCGTCGCGTACGTCAATCGCAACCCTCGTCTGCGACGATTGGCGGTGCGAGCACTGGGCGCGATGCCTGGTGTGAAGCAGAGGCTCGTTCGGATCATCGTGGGGGCGCCTGCGCAATCGATGCAGAGAAAGCCGATCGATGACGACGGTTTGACACCCCGCGCGCGCGAAGCGTACATGGCGCTCAAGTCAGCGTTCGCGCCGGACCATGGGGATACTGAATAATGCGTATCGTTGTAGACATGCAAGGGGCGCAGAGCCTCAATTCGCGCAACCGCGGCGTGGGCCGCTACACCGAGTCCATCGTCAAGGCGATGATCCGGAATCGCGGCGACCACGAAATCGTACTGGCGCTGAATGGCGCGTTCGACGAGTCTGCAAGGGTCCTGCGCCAGCAGTTCGAGGCATTGCTCCCGGCTGGGAACATTCACGTCTGGTATGCAGCGGCGCCCGTCGCGCATGCGGATAAAGCCAATGGCTGGCGCCGCCACGCGAGCGAATTGACCTATGAAGCCTTTCTGACGAGCCTGAAGCCGGACTTCATTTATATCGCCAGCTACTTCGAAGGCTTCGGCGATGATTCGGTCACCAGCATTCACGCGCTTCAGACGAACGTGCCGGTCGCGGTCACGCTGTACGACCTGATTCCATACATCTATACCAAGCCTTATCTTGAGAATCCTCTTTTCAAGGATTGGTACCTCGAGAAAATCGAACATCTTCGACGCGCAGATCTGTGGTTGGCCATTTCCGAATCGTCTCGCTCGGAAGGGATCGAATATCTCGATCTCTCGCCCGAGTGGTCGGTCAACATGTCCGCCGATGTCGACGCATGGTTCCGTCCCGAGCAGATTGCCGCCGAGCGCGAAGCTGCGCTGCGAAGCAAATACGGGCTGACGAAACCGTTCGTGCTCTATACGGGCGGGATCGATCACCGCAAGAACGTCGAAGGCATGATCCGCGCGTTCGCATTGCTGCCGTCCGAGTTGAGGAAGTCGCACCAGTTGGCGATCGTTTGTTCGATTCAACCGGCTAGCCGTGATGCATTGACGCGCCTGGCCCGGCAAGTCGGCCTGGACGCGGCTGATGTCGTATGCACGGGCTTTGTGCCCGACGAGGATTTGCTGTCGCTCTATAATCTGTGTCGCTTGTTCGTCTTTCCTTCGTGGCATGAAGGTTTCGGTTTGCCGGTGCTGGAGGCGATGCGTTGCGGCGCGCCCGTCATCGGCGCGAATACGTCGAGCGTTCCCGAGGTGATTGGCTGGGAGGAAGCGCTGTTCGATCCCAAATCCGACGACGCGATTGCGCAGCACATGCAGCGTGGCCTGACGGACGAGGGTTATCGTCAGGCACTGATCGAACACGGGACGCGTCAGGCGGGCAAGTTCTCGTGGGACCGCAGCGGGCGGTGCGCGCTCGATGCAATCGAGCGGCGGCGTCGGGCTTGGCTCGCCGAAACGCGCGAGCCGGAAGTCCAGTCGAAACGGCCCAAACTGGCCTACGTGTCGCCGATGCCGCCGGCCCGCACCGGGATCGCCGACTACAGCGCCGAATTGCTGCCGGAACTGGCGCGCTTTTACGATATCGACGTCATCGTCGATGCGCAGGCAGCGCGGGAAATGCGGCTCGACCAGTTCGCGCCCGTCTCGGTCAAAACGCCGGCGTGGCTGCGCAAGCATGCGGCTTCGTACGATCGGGTGCTCTATCATTTCGGCAACTCGTCATTCCACGAGTACATGTTTTCGCTGCTGGAAGCCGTACCGGGAGTCGTTGTTCTGCACGATTTCTTTCTCTCGGGCGTGCTTGCGCACATGGCCATTCACGGGAACCGCTCCGACGCTTGGTCCAAGGCACTGTATGACGCGCACGGGTACGTCGGCCTGCGGGCACGACATCTGAGCGCGGATATTGCGAACGCGGTCTGGGAGTATCCGTGCAGCCTGGGCGTGGTCCAGAAGAGCCTCGGCGTGATCGTCCATTCTCCCAATTCACTGCGGCTGGCTCGTCACTGGTATGGCGGGGAGGTAGCTGATTGGACCGTCATTCCTCACATGCGCGATGCGAGTACCGCGTCGGGCGGCGGGGACGCGCGCGACGCGCTGGGGATCGGCAAGGACGACTTCGTGGTGTGCGCGTTCGGCGGACTCGGGCCGTCCAAGTTGAATCACCGGCTGCTTCATGCGTGGGGCCAGTCAGCCCTCGCGCGCGATCGGGCTTGTCATCTGATATTCGTCGGGGAAAATCAGCCGACCGAGTATGGCGAGAAACTCGCGCGCACCATTCGGCAAATGGGCGGTCGGGTCCGCATCACGGGTTGGGCCGATGCGCAGATGTTCCGCCGGTATCTGGCGGCAGTCGATGTCGGCGTCCAGTTGCGTACGCTGTCTCGCGGCGAGACGTCCGGGACGGTGCTGGACTGCATGAATTACGGCAAGGCGACGATCGTCAATGCCAACGGAAGCATGGCAGACCTAGATCGCGAGGCGGTATGGATGTTGCCGGACGAGTTTTCCGACGAGCAACTGGTCGACGCGCTGGAAACGCTGCGCTCAGATTCGGCTCGCCGGCAACGGATGGGCGCGCGCGCGCGGGACATCATCGTCACCGCCCATGCGCCCGACGTGTGTGCGCAACAGTATCGCGATGCTGTCGAGCGGTTCTATCTCCACGCGAATGCGAATCCGGTCGTATTGTCTCGCGCCATCGCGCTTCGCGCCGGCCAGGCCAGCGACGACCAGTTGCGCACCTGGGCGCTGAGCGCGGCGAGGAGCTTTGTTCCGCGCAACAACAAGCGGCAATTGTTGGTCGACATCTCCGAACTCGTGCAGGTGGATGCCAGAAGCGGGATCCAGCGCGTCGTGCGCAATCTGCTGAAGGAATGGCTGGATTCTCCTCCTGACGGCTTTCGAGTCGAGCCGGTTTATGCCACGACGACGGACTCCTATCGGTATGCACGTCACTTCACCGCGCGGCTGATGGGCTTCGAGGACGGCTGGCTGCAGGACGAGCCGATCGACTATGCGGCAGGAGACGTATTCGTCGGCCTGGATCTGCAACCGCGGGTCGTGCCAGCGCAGCGGGCGTTTTATCAAACCATGCGACTGCAGGGTGTGCAGGTCAAGTTTGTCGTCTACGATCTGCTTTGCGTGCTGCTCCCGCAGTATTTCGTTCCTGGCGCGGCCGACGGGTTTACGGGGTGGCTCGATGTCGTGGCGGAGAACGACGGCGCGCTGTGCATTTCGCAGGCCGTGGCGGCGGATTTGTCGTCATGGCTGGCAACGCACGCGCCGGATCGCGCACGCGCGTTCGAGATCGACTGGTTCCATCTCGGGGCGGACATCGAAAATTTCGCGACGTCTTCGGAAATCCCGCGAGACGGAAGCAAGGTGCTTCAACACCTGCGCAATGCCCCGACCTTCCTGATGGTGGGGACGCTGGAACCCCGCAAGGGGCATGCTCAGGTACTGGATGCGTTCGAGCAGCTGTGGCGCGACAATCGGAACGTCAATCTGGTCGTCGTGGGGCGACAGGGCTGGATGGTGGAGGATCTGGTCGGCCGCCTGCGAGCACACACGGAGCAGGCGCGCCGCTTGTTCTGGCTGGAAAATGCCTCGGACGTTTATTTGGAGAAAATCTATGGGGCAAGCTCGTGTCTGATTGCGGCGTCTTATGGTGAAGGCTTTGGTTTGCCGCTGATCGAAGCCGCGCAACATGGATTGGCGATCATCGCGCGCGATCTGCCGGTGTTTCGCGAAGTGGCAGGCGAGCATGCATTCTATTTTTCCGCGCAAGACGGACGCGAGCTGGCGACCGAGATCGACGCATGGCTGGAGCTCCGGGCCCAGCAGCAGGCGCCTTCGTCTCGCGGTATGCCGTTCCTGACCTGGGCGCAGAGTGCTCGCCAATTGGCAAAAATTCTCATGCGCGATGAAGCGTATTCTTAAAGTAGGGTCATTATGTCCAAGAAAACTTCCATCATCACTGGCATCACCGGACAAGACGGTGCTTATCTGGCCGAGTTGCTGCTCGATAAGGGCTACACGGTCTACGGCACCTACCGCCGCACCAGCTCGGTGAACTTCTGGCGCATCGAGGAGCTCGGCATCGCCAAGCATCCGAACCTGCATCTGGTCGAATATGATCTGACCGATCTGTCGGCGAGCATTCGCCTGCTTCAGACGACCGGGGCAACGGAGGTGTACAACCTCGCCGCGCAGAGCTTCGTCGGCGTGTCCTTCGACCAGCCGGTCACCACTGCCGAGATCACCGGCATCGGCCCGCTGAACCTGCTCGAGGCGATCCGCATCGTCAATCCGAAGATCCGCTTCTACCAAGCGAGCACGTCCGAGATGTTCGGCAAGGTGCAGGCGATCCCGCAGATCGAATCGACGCCGTTCTATCCGCGCAGCCCGTATGGTGTGGCGAAGCTGTATGCGCACTGGATTACGGTCAACTATCGCGAGAGCTACGACATCTTCGGCTGCAGCGGGATCCTGTTCAATCACGAGTCGCCGCTGCGCGGCCGCGAATTCGTCACGCGCAAGATCACCGACTCCGTCGCGAAGATCAAGCTCGGCCAGCTCGACGTGCTCGAACTGGGCAACATGGATGCAAAGCGCGACTGGGGCTTTGCGAAGGAGTACGTCGAGGGTATGTGGCGCATGCTGCAGGCCGACGAGCCGGATACGTACGTGCTGGCCACGAACCGGACCGAGACCGTGCGGGATTTCGTGAGCATGGCGTTCAAGGCGGCCGGCATCGACCTCGAGTTCAAGGGCAGCGACGAGCAGGAAATCGCCGTCGATGTCGCCACCGGCAAGACGCTGGTTCGCGTGAATCCGAAGTTCCATCGGCCGGCCGAAGTCGATCTGCTGATCGGCAATCCGGAGAAGGCCAAGCAGAAGCTCGGCTGGACACCGGAGACGACGCTGGAGCAGCTGTGCGCGATGATGGTTGAAGCGGATTTGCGCCGAAATGAACGCGGCTTCTCGTTCTGATACCCCGCGCGCCCTGGTGACGGGGCTCGGCGGCTTTACCGGCGACTATCTCGCGAAGTCGTTGCAGGCGGCCGGCTATCGCGTATTCGGCACGACGCACGGCGCCGAGGCGACCGGCGCCGGCATGTACCGGGTCGATCTGTGCGACCGGGCGGCGCTGGCAAAGGTCGTCGCGGACGTGCAGCCGGACGTGGTCGCGCATCTCGCCGCGGTCTCGTTCGTCGCGCACGGTGATGCGGACGCGATCTATCGCACCAATGTGGTCGGTTCGCGGAACCTGCTGGAAGCGCTCGCGAATCTGGCGAACCGTCCGCGGGCGATTCTGCTGGCGAGCAGCGCCAATATCTATGGCAATGCGGCGGTCGAGATCATTGACGAATCGGTCGAGCCGAATCCCGCGAACGATTACGCGGTTAGCAAACTGGCGATGGAGTACTTGGCGCGCCTGTGGCGAGACAAACTGCCGATCGTCGTTGCGCGTCCGTTCAACTACACGGGTGTCGGGCAGTCGCCGCAGTTTCTGCTGCCGAAGATAGTCGGCCATTTCCAGCGCGGCGAGCGTGTGATCGAACTCGGCAATATCGATGTCGAGCGAGATTTTTCCGACGTGAGGCGCGTGGTGGACGCCTATCGGCGCCTTCTGGAACAGGCACCGGCTGGTGGCGTGTTCAACGTTTGTTCGGGCCGCTCGGTGTCGCTGAAGGCGGTGATCGCGATGATGGAGCAGATCGCCGGCTATACGATCGACGTCCAGGTCAATCCCGCATTCGTACGGGCGAACGAGGTGCGCCGACTGCAGGGTGATGGTGCGCGATTGCAGGCCGCTATCGGGCCGCTCGGCGACATTCCGCTGGAGAGTACGTTGCGCTGGATGTTCGAAGCGGGGCGTGGGTGAGAGTTGGTTACGGTATGGTCGCGTCGGTCTCGCGTGGTGCGTACGTCGTCTTGCCGGGCGCGTGTCGGCGGTTTGTTGAACCTGCAGGGTACGACGAGGTATCGGCGTCGTTCGGCCGGCTTGTACGATTCTCTGCGTTCGGTGGCCGCGTTCGCGCCGCTTATGAGTCGGCTCGGATGAGGAGCAGCACGTGAAGTTGGGGGTGGATATCACCTGGATGGTGGGCAATTACCGCGGCATGGGGCGATTCGCCCGACAACTGGTGGAACCGGTCAGCTCGTCGGTGCTGGGTCTGGCCCCGAGTGGCGTGAGTGCCGAGGAATGGCCGTTTGTCAGTGACGGACATGGTTTCTTCCCGTGGTGGGAACAGGTCGAGTTGCCGCGCTTGTGCCGCGAGCAAAAGCTCGACTATCTGCTATGCCCGTATAACACGGGGCCGCTGCGGTCCACCGGCAACACGCGGGTGATCGCGGTTGTCCATGACCTGATCTACATGAAGCCGTGGCATGTGCTGCCGCCGGCGCGATCGCTGTATCAGACTGTTGGGCGAGTCTACCGTCGTCAAGTGGTGCCGCGGCTCGTCCGCCGGGCCGACGCCGTGCTCACCATCTCAAGCTTCACGCAGCGAGAGTTGATGGAGCGGTTCGGGTTGCGCGAGGCGGACGTTCCTGTCATTCCGTGCACGATTTCGGACGACTGGTTCGCGCCGCCGGTCAGTCGGTCTGCCCGCCAACCGTATCTGTTCACGGTGGCGGGGGAAGTGCCCAGCAAGAACGTTGACCGTTTGCTGCAGGCTTTCGCGATGGCGAGGCCCGCGCTGGGCGATGACGCACGGCTCAGGATCGCGGGAATCAAATCCGACCATCACGCGCACTTTCTCGGGCGAGCGAATGCGCTCGGGCTGGAGGGCTTCGTCGAACTGCTGGGCTACGTGTCGCGAGAGGATCTGCGGCAACAGTATCGCCACGCCCGCGCATTCATCTTTGCGTCGTTGTTCGAAGGGTTCGGGATTCCATTGCTGGAAGCGATGGCGTCCGGTACGCCCGTCGCATGCAGCAACACGACGTCGATGCCCGAGATCGTCGGCGAGTGCGGCCTGCAGTTCGATCCTTATTCGGTCGAGGAGATGGCCGAGCAGATCCGCAACATATGGAGCGACAGCACGCGATTCGACGTAGCGGTCGGTGCCGGCATGGACCGCGCGCGCACGTTTTCGGCGTCTGCCGTTCGCCCATCGATTCAGGATTTCTGGGCCCGCCTGTCATGAGCCAGAACAAGAAGAAACTGCTGGTGCTGACGCCGCGGTTTCCGTACCCGGTGATCGGCGGCGACAAGCTGCGGATCTACCATCTTTGTCGCGTGCTGTCCCGCCATTACTCGCTGACGCTGCTGAGCATGTGCGAGACCGAGGAAGAAATGCGCGCCGTGTTGCCGGACGATGGCGTGTTCGACCATGTCGAGCGGGTTTTCCTGTCGCGTCGTCGGTCGTACGTCAATACGCTGCTCGCGTTGCCGACGCGCACGCCGTTGCAGGTCGCGTACTACCGGAGCCGCGCGTTTGCGGCGGCGGTGGCGAGATTGCTGTCGTCGCACGATGGCGTATTCGTGCATCTCGTGCGTTGTGCTGAATATGTACGCAAGTCGGACAAGCCGCGCATCCTCGAGATGACCGACGCGATCTCGCTCAACTACAGTCGCGTGAAGCAGTTGAAGAACGTACGAGGGCTGAAGTCGCGCGTGTTCGGTATCGAGGCAAAGCGCCTGCTCGACTACGAGCGCACGATCGTCGACGACTTCGATCTTTCGGTGCTGGTGTCCAGAACCGATCGCGACTACCTGTTTCCCGGCGCGTCGGGCAAGAACGTGATGGTGTGCTCGAACGGTGTCGACCTGTCGGGCCTGCCGTACACGCCGCGCAGCATGGCGAGCCGGATCATGATTTTCATCGGCGACATGCGCACGGTCCAGAACCAGGATATGTGCCACTTTTTCGCCGAAGCCGTGTTGCCGTTGCTGCGCAAGCGTGCCGACTATCGTTTCCGGATCGTGGGGTCGATCGTTCCTGCACTCGCCGAACGTTTTCGTGCATACGACGGCGTCGAAGTGACCGGCCGGGTCGAGTCGGTTGCGCAAGCTGCTTTCGATGGCGCAATCGGCGTATGTCCGATGCGCATCGGCGCGGGCGTGCAGAACAAGATTCTCGAATACATGGCGCTCGGGCTACCCGTCGTTACCACGTCGCTGGGCCATGAGGGCTTGGGCGCGGAAGGGGGGCGGGAACTGTTGATCGCCGATACGCCGGAGGAATTCGTCGAGTGCATCGAACAGCTCGTTGCCGACGAGGCCGCATCGGCAGAGATGGCGGCGCGAGCGCGAACCTTCGTAGAACGTGAGCATGGGTGGGAGCGAATGATCGCGCCGCTCGTCGAAAAGGTGGATGCGTTGCTGGCCTGATCGCTGTCGTGCCGGATTGTCGCGGCCCAGACGCGCCCGGCTCGCTTGCAAGCAGCAGTTCGACTGTCGTCGGCCCGGCCATTCGCGGTGTCCGGCTTGGAGGCCGCGAGCCGGCACGGTTACAATTTGGCACGCCCGATGGACCCCGATGCCGGCCGTGGCCGTCTTCTTTCACGATATCGTGGCCGGGGAGGGCGATCGCGGTCACATAAGCGATGCAGCATTTATGGTCGAATCAGAGGCCGCGCATCGATTCGTATCGGCCCAGCCACGGCCGGCTCCACGGTGGTGCGAATCGATGACGGCGCCCACGATCGATATTCTTCTCGTTTTCGAGAGTCCAGCCGTGTATTTCTTTGGTCCCCTTCCCATATGCGTGCGCCCACTGGGCACAGGCAGCCCCGCGTGCCATGCAGTCCGGCGCGCCGTCATGCGCGTGCCTGCCGCTCCGATTTCGCGTGTGGTCATCGGCAATGGCATCGCACGGTTATGTAACGATGTCCGTCGGCTGAATCGGAGGCGACCATGACGCATCTCGTCGTTACCGGCGCGAACGGCTTCGTCGGCCGCGCGGTTTGTCGTCGCGCGTTGGCCGCGGGGCACGCCGTCACCGCACTGGTGCGGCGGCCGGGCGGATGCGTCGACGGCGTACGAGAATGGGTGCATGGCGGTGCCGACTTCGATGGCCTCGACGAAGCGTGGCCGGCCGACCTCTGCGCCGATTGCGTGATCCACCTGGCCGCACGCGTGCACGTCATGCGCGATGAGTCGCCCGATCCCGACGCCGCATTCGATGCGACCAACGTCGCGGGCACGCTGCGTCTTGCCGAAGCCGCGCGCAAGCATGGCGTGCGTCGGATCTTGTACGCGAGCAGCATCAAGGCGGTGGGCGAAAGCGACGGCGGCGCGCCGTTGTCCGAAAGCATGCATCCCGACCCACAGGACGCATACGGCCGCTCGAAACTGCGTGCGGAGCAGCAACTCGTGCAGTTCGGTGCATCGGCCGGGCTCGATGTCGTCGTCGTGCGACCGCCGCTCGTCTACGGCCCGTCCGTCCGTGCCAATTTTCTGCGAATGATGGACGCGGTGGCGCGCGGGATTCCGCTGCCGCTCGGTTCTGTCTCCGCGCGCCGCAGTATCGTCTACGTGGACAATCTCGCCGATGCGATGCTGCAATGCGCGACGGACCCGCGCGCGGCCGGCGAATGCTTCCACGTCGCCGACGACGACGCACCGTCCGTCACGGGCCTGTTGCGTCTGGTCGGCGACGCTCTTGGCAAGCCGGCGCGGCTTCTGCCGGTTCCGGCTGCGTTGCTACGTGCGCTCGGCAAGCTGACCGGCCGCAGCGCGGCGATCGACCGCCTGACCGGCAGCCTGCAGCTCGACACGGGCCGAATCAAGCGCGTGCTTGGCTGGCAACCGCCTTATACGACTCGGCAGGGCCTCGAAGCGACCGCTGCATGGTATCGTTCGCGCGATACACAACAATAGCCCACATGCATTTCCCGATATTCACGTGGCCCCTGGCGGTTACGGTGGCGTTGGCCGCCGCCATCGCATCGACGGCCATCCTGCGCGTGCTGCTCGCGACCGGCCTCGCTTGGCGCCTCGCCACCGACATCCCGAACGATCGTTCGCTCCATACGCTCCCGACGCCGCGCGTCGGCGGCTGGGGCATCGTGCCGGTTTGCACCGTCGCGCTGCTGGTGCTGGCGCCGCACCTGTGGCTGATCGCAGTCTCCGCCGCCGCGCTTGCCGCGATGTCGCAGATCGACGATCGACGCGGGCTACCGGCCCGCGTGCGGTTCTCGGTGCACCTGGCGGCCGTCGTCGCGCTGATCGCGGTCTATCCAGCCGATGCGCCGTGGTGGCTGCTCGTCGGCGTCGGCTTCGTGATGGTCTGGCTCACGAACCTGTACAACTTCATGGACGGCGCCGACGGCCTCGCGGGCGGCATGGCGCTGTTCGGCTTCGGCGCGTACGCGATCGCGGCAGCGACCGGCGCGCATCCGTCCCCCGATCTCGCCTTGACCGCCGCGGCGGTGGCGGGCGCGGCGTTCGGCTTCCTGCTACTCAACTTCCATCCGGCGAGGCTGTTTCTCGGCGATGCCGGCTCAATCCCGCTCGGTTTCCTGGCCGGCGCGCTCGGCTATTGGGGCTGGCGTACGAGCGTGTGGCCGATCTGGTTTCCAGCCCTAGTGTTCGCGCCCTTTATTGCTGACGCATCTGTAACACTTCTGAGACGTCTGTTACGCGGCGAAAAGTTCTGGCAAGCGCACCGGGAGCACTATTATCAAAGGATGGTCCGATCAGGCGTAGGTCACGGTCGGACCGCTCTTTATTGGTACCTCATCATGCTCGCAGGCATAATCGTCGCCGTGTGGGCAAAGGACCGCCCGGAATGGCAGCAATGGCTGTCGTTCTTCGCGTGGTACGCCGTCCTGGCATGGTTCGGATGGGTGATCGACGTGCGCTGGCGCCGGTTTCAGTCCGCCGCCGAAAATAACTCTTGAGGTTTCCCGCCGATGTTGCGATCCAAAGCATCATGGCTTTCGCTGAGCGCTTTCCTGTTTGACCTGACGGCGGTCACCGCCGCGTGGTTGTTCGCCTATCTCGTCCGATTCAACGGCAGCGTTCCGTCCGATTTCATGGGCGGCGCGCTGATGGCGCTCGTCTGGGTGTTGCCGGTCTACGCGCTGATGTTCCTCGTGTTTGGGCTGTACCGCGGGCTGTGGGTGTTTGCGAGCCTTCCCGATCTGATGCGGATTTCAAAGGCAGTCATCGGCGGCGGCGTGATCGTGATGATCGGCGCCGTGATGTTCCAGCCGCAGCCGATCATTCCACGTTCGGTGCTGCTCGTGTCACCGCTGATGCTGTTCCTGGTAATGGGCGGTGCCCGGGCGCTGTACCGCGCGACGAAGGAGTACTACCTGTATGGCGGGCTCGTCGGCAAGGGCAAGCCGGTGCTGGTGCTTGGCGCCGGCACGGCCGGCGCGAGCCTTGCGCGCGAGCTGTCGCGTTCCGGCGAATGGCGTCTGGTCGGCTTGCTCGACGATGACGTCACGAAGCAGGGCCGCGAAATCTACGGCTACAAGGTACTCGGCTCGTTCAACGACCTGAAGCACTGGACCGACGCGCTGAAGGTTGAATACGCGATCATCGCGATTCCGTCGGCGTCGGTCGAGACCCAGCGTCGCGTCGCGACGCTGTGTGTGCGCGCCGGCATCAAGGCGATGGTGCTGCCGTCGCTGACCGCGCTGATGCCGGGGCAGGGCTTCCTGTCGCAGGTACGGAACATCGATCTCGAGGATCTGCTCGGCCGCGACGCGGTGACGATCGACACACCGCACGTCGAGGCGTTGCTGCGCGGCCGCGTCGTGATGGTGACGGGAGCGGGCGGCTCGATCGGCTCCGAACTGTGCCGGCAGATCCTCCGCTTCAAGCCGGCGCAGCTCGTCGCGTTCGACCTGTCCGAATACGCGATGTATCGGCTGACCGAGGAACTGCGCGAGCGCTTTCCCGATCTGTCCGTCCTGCCGATCATCGGCGATGCGAAAGACTCGCTGCTGCTCGACCAGGTGATGTCGCGTCACGCACCGCACATCGTGTTCCACGCGGCTGCGTACAAGCACGTGCCGTTGATGGAAGAGCACAACGCGTGGCAGGCGCTGCGCAACAACGTGCTCGGCACCTATCGCGTGGCCCGCGCGGCGATTCGCCACGACGTGCGTCACTTCGTGCTGATCTCGACCGACAAGGCGGTCAATCCGACCAATGTGATGGGCGCGAGCAAGCGCCTCGCCGAGATGGCGTGCCAGGCGTTGCAGCAGACGAGCGACGGCACACAGTTCGAGACGGTGCGCTTCGGCAATGTGCTCGGCAGTGCCGGCAGCGTGATTCCGAAGTTCCAGCAGCAGATCGCGAAGGGCGGGCCGGTGACGGTCACGCATCCCGAGATCACGCGCTTTTTCATGACGATTCCGGAAGCGTCGCAACTCGTGCTGCAGGCGTCGAGCATGGGGCGCGGCGGAGAGATCTTCATCCTCGACATGGGCGAGCCGGTCAAGATCGTCGATCTCGCGCGTGACCTGATTCGTCTGTACGGTTTGTCTGAAGGGCAGATCCGGATCGAATTCACGGGGCTGCGGCCTGGCGAGAAGCTCTACGAGGAATTGCTCGCGGACGATGAGACGACCACACGCACGCCGCATCCGAAGCTGCGAATCGCGCGTGCGCGGGAAGTGCCGGACCATCTGCTCGATGAGCTATTGCCTTGGCTGATGCAGCACCGCGTGCTCAGCGACGACGAAGTGCGGCGCGATCTGCGGCGCTGGGTGCCGGAATATCAGACGACGGCGACTCCGGTGCTTCAGAGCGTGCCGAGACGGGCGATTGCCAGCGAGTGATCGCGCCGTAATAGATCGCGAAATAACAGGCGATCGCGGAATCGATGCCGTTCAGTAGCCAACTGAACGGCATTTTTATTGGTAGGTTCGCCGCAAGCACATCCGGATTGGCGCGGGACGCGTTGCGGAGGCGATGCATGCGGTCGAGCAACATCCGAGGCTCGTGCGACGTCTATTGGGGCGCGACCGCAGAGGCAAATTTCGCTGCCCGAACTTCGGGTTCGATACATCGGAGTATTTGACTACCCACCGATTCCTTCCTATGTTTTCCTCAAGGTAGCCGTGCGATTGCCGTAAAGAAAAAAGGCGAGAAGCCAAATACGAGGCTCTACGGTCCATACCAATTCGATGAAAACGGAACAACTTGTCAGGGGAATAGGGGCGGCACTCTTGGTGCTTGCGCTCGCAGGCTGCGGCGGCGACGACGCGGGTCCGACTGTGACTGCCGCGCAGGCGGGCAAACTGTCGGCGCTGCGGGCCACCGGTAACGCGGTTAGCGCGGCGCCTATGAGTGCGACGGCGCCCGTCCATGTTGCGCTGGTGCTCAAGCTCAATGACGAAGCCGGGCTGAACCGCTTCGTGCAGCAAGCGCGGACACCCGGCAGCGCCAACTTCGGGGCCGTGCTGACTTCTGCCCAGATTGCTGCGCGGTACGCACCCACCACGACCCAGGTTGCCACCGTGAAGGCCTACTTGGCAAGTAAAGGCTTCACGAACATCAGCGTCGCCGGCAACAACATGATCGTCGAAGCCGATGCCCCGGCCGGCGTGATATCGGGTGTGTTCCAGACGACGCTCGTACCGGTCGCGATGGCGGACGGCACCAGCACGCATATCAACACCGCCCCGGAGACGGTGCCCGATGCGATCGGCGGTGTCGTTCAAGGAGTTCTCGGGCTCGATACCGCGACTCGCCTGCGCCCGAATTTCGTACGCGCGTCCAATGCCGCCGCCGCGCCAACGGCGAACGCATCGCCGACGACTTCCGCCGTCACGGTGGGCCACAATCCGACGGATTTTCCCCGCATCTATTCCGTCGGCAGCGCCCCGACGGCGGCGAACATCACAGTCGGCATCATTGCCGAAGGCGACGTGACGCAGTCCGTCATCGATCTGGCGACGTTCGAAAGCAATAACCATCTGCCCGCCGTACCCGTTTCCGTGATTCATGCCGGACTGTCGAGCGGGGACACGAGCGCAACCATGGAATGGTCGCTCGATAGCCAGACCATCGTCGGGATGTCAGGCGGCCTCAAGCAACTCAATTTCTACGTTGCGCGGTCGTTCGCGTGGAGCGATATGGCGCTTGCAATCAATCGCGCCGTGACCGACAACACCGCCCGGGTCATCAACATGTCGATCGGCGGTTGCGAGAACTGGGCGCCGACGGCGGTCATCGACACGCTGTTCCAGCTCGCCGTCGCGCAGGGGCAGACTTTTTCGGTCAGTTCCGGCGATTCAGGCAGCGTGGCGTACGGCTGCTCTGGCACATCGGTGCAATACCCCGCGACGTCACCGTACGTGGTGGCTGTCGGCGGCACGACGCTCTATACGAACGGGAACGGCAGCTACGCAGGCGAGACGGCCTGGGATTCCAGTGGGGGCGGCATCAGTGGCATCGAGCCGATCCCGTCGTGGCAGTCGAATGTTCCGGCGCTCAAGGGCCGCGCTTTTCGGGGTATGCCGGACATTGCATTCGACGCCGATCCGAACAGCGGCGAAGCAGTCGTCGTGGGCGGACAACTCGTGACAATGGGTGGGACGAGCCTGTCCGCGCCGCTGTTTGCTGCGACCTGGGCCCGCATGCTGTCCGGGCCCTGCGCGACGAATCTCGGTTTTGCGGCGCCCACGCTGTACAGCGTCCAGGCCACGACGCCATCGATCCTTCGCGATATCACCTTCGGGTCGAACGGCGCATATAGTGCAGGCTCGGGATGGGATTTCGTGACCGGCTGGGGCACGCCGAACGTCAGCGCGATGTATTCCGCGATATGTGGTTCGACGGCGGCGATTTACGGCGGTGTGATCAACCAAGGTACGACGCTCAGGCCGGGGCAAATCCTGTATTCGGCTTCCCGAAGCCATCAGTTGGCGATGCAGAATGACGGCAACCTCGTGCTTTACAACACCGCCAATGGTGCTGCGGTGTGGAATTCAGGCACTTACGGAAATGCCGGAGCGTATGCCGTCTTCCAGGACGATGGCAACTTCGTGGTGTACGGCGCGAGCGGCAACGCGCTGTGGAACTCGACGACCAGCAGCACGTCCTACAGCCAGTTTCTCGTCGTGCAGGACGACGGCAACCTGGTGATATACCGATCGTTTGTTCCGGTGTTCGACACATCGACCGCTTCCAGCGTATACGCGAACTCCACGACCGGCCCGGCGGTCTGGAAGGGTGGCGTTACCCTCGGCAGTGGCCAGAGTTTTACTTCAGGCAATGGCGCGAACGTGCTGGTCATGCAGGGAGACGGAAATCTCGTGCTGCTTCGCCAAGGCGTTGTGCAATGGAATTCGGGTACTTATAGTCATCCGGGCGCATTCGCGGCGATGCAAACGGATGGCAATCTGGTCGTCTACAGTTCGACGGGTGTCCCGCTCTGGTATTCCGGCACGAGCGGCAATTCAGGCGCGGCGACTTATGTTCAGGACGACGGTAACGTCGTGATCTATGTGCCATTGCCGCGCTGGAGCACGAACACAGCAGGCGCCTAGCCGTTTCACTCGTCGCTTCGCGGCCGAATATCCGTACGGCCCCCGCCACCGGCGGCGGGCCGTGCGAGCCGGGCAACAGGCTGGCAGTGGCCCCTCAATGCCCCCGCTTCTCCTTCCTCACCACCATCCACCGCGGCGCCCTGAACCTGACGATGCTGAGATAAAGCCACACATACGTCAGCGCGAACACCACGACAAACACGAACAGATGCACGGTATGCCGCCAGAACAGCGTCGCCGGTATCACCGCGACGAGGCACAGCAACCACAGATAAGGTGACGTGAGCGAATTCCGCCGCGTCAGATCATGCGCGTGCTTCGTCCCGACGGCCCACCGCATCAGCCGTTTGTACACGAGCATATGCAGATGCACGCCGTCCGGAATCCCCGGCGACATCCCGCGGATGAACTTCTTCCGGTAGATCGAGAAGCAGGTCTCGAAGATCGGATACATGAACAACAGCACCGGATACCAAGCGGACACCTCGCGATTGCGCATCACCAGCATGATCGCAAGCTCGGCAAGCATGAACCCGATGAAATACGCGCCGCCGTCGCCAAGAAAGATCAGCCCCGCCGGGAAATTCCACAGGAAGAAGCCGAGCACCGCGCCCATCATGATGATCGACGCGGACATCACGACCGGGTCGTTCACATGGAACGCGACATACGCGAGCGACGCGAACATCATGAAGCTGACCATCGACGCGAGCCCGTTGAACCCGTCGATGATGTTGATCGCGTTCGCGAGCGCCGCGACCGCGAGCACCGTGATGAACGCCGAGATGGCCACGTAGCCGAGCAGGAAATCGAGCGGCGGCACGCTGATGCGCTTGACCGCGATGCCCAGCAGCCAGAACGCCAGCGCGGCCGCGCCCATCGTGCAGAGCAGCCGTGCGCGCGGCGACACGCGCTTGGTCAGGTCTTCGACGAGGCCCGACAGGAACGCCGGCATCCCGCAGGCGACGATCCCGAGAATGCTGCCGGCGATCGTCGGATAGCGCCGCGACACGAGCAGCGCGGCCACGACGACCCCGGCGAGGATCCCGATGCCCCCGACGCGCGGCACGGGCCGCACGTGGAATTTCTGCACGCCGGCCAGGTCGCTGTCGATCGAGAATTTCTCGTGAAGGTGCGCGTAGCGCACGATGAACAGCGTGACGAGCAAGGAGACGATGAAGCCGGACGCGAAGCTGAGCATGGGATCGCTCGAAAAATGGACAGCGGATTATACAAAACCGCGCGGGTTCCCCTCCTGCCATCGCCAGTGGTCGGCACACATTTCCTCGATGCCGAGCGTCGCACGCCAGCCGATGATGTCGGCCGCGGCCTGCGGGTTCGCATAGCACTCGGCGATGTCGCCCGGGCGGCGCGCGACGAGTTCGTACGGCACCGGACGGCCCGACGCCTTCTCGAACGCGCGCACCACTTCCAGCACGCTGTAGCCTTTCCCGGTGCCGAGGTTCACGACGAAGCTCGCGTCGCGCTTGGCCAGTGCGTCGAGCGCGGCGATGTGCCCCTTCGCGAGATCGACGACGTGGATGTAGTCGCGCACACCGGTGCCATCCGGCGTCGGGTAGTCGGAGCCGAACACGCGCAGCTTTTCCAGCTTGCCGACCGCGACCTGCGCGACGTACGGCATCAGGTTGTTCGGGATGCCGGCCGGATCCTCGCCGATCAGCCCGCTCGCGTGCGCGCCGACCGGGTTGAAGTAGCGCAGCGTCGCGATCCGCCACGACGGGTCCGAGACTTCGAGATCGCGCAGGATCTGCTCGGCGATCAGCTTCGACTGGCCGTACGGGTTCGTCGCGGACAGCGGGAACGATTCGTCGATCGGCGAGCGTTCGGGCACGCCGTACACGGTCGCGGACGAGCTGAACACGAACTGCCTGACGTTGCGCTCGCGCATGACCTTGAGCACGGCGAGCAGGCCGCCGATGTTGTTCTGGTAGTACTCGAGCGGCTTCGCGACCGATTCGCCGACGGCCTTGAGCGCCGCGAAGTGAATCGTGCCGGTGATCGGGTGCGCGTCGAATACCTTCGCGAGCGCGGCTTCGTCGCACACGTCGACCTGGTGGAACGCGGGCGTCTTGCCCGTGATCCGCTCGATGCGGCGCACGGATTCGGCCTTGCTGTTCACGAGGTTGTCGACGATCACGACGTCGTAGCCGTTGTCGAGCAGCTCGACGGCCGTGTGCGAGCCGATATAGCCCGCGCCGCCGGTAACGAGGATGGTGCCTTTAGCGGTCATGCTGATGCGCTCCTTCAGAGTGTGAATCCCGTCAACGAATGGATGGTCTCCCGGTAGCGTTCGACGACCTGCTGTTCGTCGAATTCCGCCGCGACCTTGTGCCGGCCGCTTGCGCCCATCGTCGCCCGGCCTTGCGGCCCGAGCGCGATCATGCGATTCATTTGCTCCGCGAGGCTCGCGCTGTCCCGCACGCGACACAGGAAGCCCGTTTCGCCGTCGGCGACGACGTCGCGGCAACCCGGCACGTCGGTCGCGACGATCGGGCGGCCCATCGCCGATGCTTCCATCAACGTGCGCGGCACGCCCTCTCGGTACGACGGCAGCACGACGCAATCGGCCGCCGCGATGTGCGGGCGCACGTCGTGCGCTTCGCCGAGATACTCGACGATGCCTTCGCCGACCCATGCGTCGACGTCCGCGCGACCGATCGCGCTCGGATTGTCGACGCCGAGCGGCCCGAGCAGCTGGAAGCGCGCGTTCGGAAAGCGCTCGCGCACGAGACGCGCGGCCTCGACGTATTCGCGTACGCCCTTGTCCCACAGCAGCCGGCCGATCAGGATGAAGACGGGCGCGTCGCCGCCCGGCAGCGGCACGGGCGAGAACTGTTCGAGATCGACGCCTTCGCCGTGCAGCAGCCGCGCGCGCTCGGGATGCGCGAGCAAGCGCTCGTCGGTGAAGGTCGCGAGATCGTCGCGATTGAGGAACCACACCTCGCGCGGGAAGCGGAACGCGAACCGGTACAGGCGCTTCGCGACGCTCGCCGCGCGGCTCTTCTGGATGAACACGTAGCCGAGGCCCGTCGTCACCGCGATCGACGGCACGCGCGCGAGCCACGCGGCCACCGAGCCGTAGATGTTCGGCTTGATCGTGTAATGGAACACGAGATCGGGCCGCAGCGCGCGGTAGTGGCGCGCGAGCGCGGCGAGCGTGCCGAGATCCTCGCGCGGGCTCGTGCCTTTCGACGCGACGGCAAGCGCGACGTAACGGCAGCCCATCTGCTCGAGCAGCGGCACCGTGCGGTCGTGCGGCGCGATCACGACGACCTCGGCGCCGCGCGCGACGAGCGCACGGATCAGCCCGTGGCGATACGTATGGATCGCCCAGGCCGTGTTGCAGACGAGCGCGATGCGCAGCGGGGACGTGGTGGACATGAAAAAAAGAAAAAATAAAGCGTCGTAATTGCCGGACGGGCCGGATGCGCGTCAGGCGGACGGCCGCGCGGCGAACAGCGTCTGCTTGATGCGCTGCAGCGTACGGTACGGCGTCACGAAATGCAGCAGGTTCTTGGCGAGGCCGGCCCAGTCGTACGGGTTCAGCACGTTGAAGTGGCGCAGCAGCAGCGTGAGCGTCGACACCAGCTGGCGCCGGCGTTTGGTCGCACTGATCCCGCCCTCGTTAAGCTCGTAATACAGGCCGAGTTCCGGCAGGTTCGCGCAATCGTAGCGTTGCATTAACCGTAAAAAAAGATCGAGATCCTCGGCCGCGCGGTACTTCGCCCGATAGTTGCCCACTTCGCGCACGGCGTCGATGCGCAACATGACCGACGGATGCACGAGCGGCGAGCGCAGGAAGCGCGTGCGGCGCAACGTGCGCGGGTCGGCGGGCGGCGTCAGCATGAAGCGCGGCTCGCCGGCGCGCGACACGACCTGCGTCCACATGCCGACGCAGGCCACGCGCGGGTGGGCGTCGAGATACGCGCGTTCTTTCGCCAGGCGCTGCGGCGTGGCGAGATCGCCCGCATCGATGCGGGCCGCATAGCGGAAGCCGCGCGCGGCGAGCGCGTCGATGCCGGCCGCCAGCGCGCGTTCGATGCCGCCGTTGCGCGGCATGCGCAGCACGTCGATCGACAGGCCTGGCAGGTCGGGCGCGACGATCGGCGGCGTGCTGCCGTCGTCGACGATCAGCACGTGCACGGGTGCGTCCTCGCGAAACGACGCGAGGGTCCGGGCGACGTCGTCGTGCCCGTTGTAGGCCGGCATCAGCACGGCCACGTCGTCGAGCGGGGGCGGGCAATCAGGGGACGTCATGTTCGCAGCTTGAAACGGATGTAATAAAAGTTGACGGCAGCAGCAGCCAGGTAGCCGGCCGCCAGCCCGACGAGCGCGCCGTACAGGCCAAGCCGCGGGATCGCGAACAGGTTGACGAGCACGGCGATCGCCAGCGCGAGCAGCCATTTCGACAGCAACACGAATTTTGCTTGATATTTGAGAACGATAAGATTGCCTATCGCCTCGATGCCGGCCGGCACGGACAGCCAGACGGCCCAGCGGAAGATGTCGACCGACGCCTCGTAGCCGCGGCCGAACACCTTGCCGACGATCAGCGGGGCGGCCGCGTCGAGCACGAGCGCGCCGGCCGTCATCAGGCCGGCCGTCATCGCGATCAGCCGGACGATGTTGCGGCGCAGCCGCGCGACGTCCTGCACGCGGTACACGAACGCGGGCGCGATGGTCTGCGCGAGCATCAGCGCGAGCGTGATCCAGTTCTCGTTGAGCTGCTGCGCGGCCGAATAGCGGCCGAGATCGGCGAACGACACGTGGCGCTCGAGCATCAGGCGGTCGAGTTTCA
Source organism: Burkholderia sp. CpTa8-5 (assembly GCF_017815045.1). NCBI lineage: Bacteria > Pseudomonadati > Pseudomonadota > Betaproteobacteria > Burkholderiales > Burkholderiaceae > Burkholderia > Burkholderia sp. CpTa8-5. Next base: position 178,576 of record NZ_JAGIQD010000011.1, on the reverse strand, counting down.
GGAACAGGTACATGCAGATGAGGCCGAGCCAGAACACGGTGCCGGCCGTTGCAAAGTGCCGGAACAGCGATGTGTCGAACCTCCAGCCGAGCGCGCCGCCGTTACGATGGCGGTAGTACAGCAGCAGCGCGAGGCCGATCGCGGCGGCTTCCAGCGCCCACAGCCACGCGAAGCGGGCGGGGCCGGCGGACGCGCGCACCAGCAGCCAGACGAGCAGCGCCTTCGCGAGCGCGGTGACCATGCTGGCGACGAGCTGCGGCTTGCTGTAGGTCATGCTCTGCAGCCACGCGTTGATCACGCCGACGAACGGCTCGCGAAACACCATCGTGACCGCGAGGCCCGCGAGCATCGCGCCGACCAGCGGGTCGAAGGCGCCCGCGGCGATCGCGATCCAGGTCGCGGCGAGCGCGGCGACCGACACGGCGATGCGCAGCACGAACGCGCTGCCGAGCACCGCGCCGAGCTGGGCGGGCGGGCGCTGGACGATGGTCGGGACGAGGATTTCCGCGCCGCACACCCAGGTGAGCGGCGCCAGTACCAGGAGAAGCGTATTCGCATACTGCCATTTGCCGAACACATCTGGCCCGAAATAACGGGCCAGCAGGCCGCTGATCGCGATCGCGACGCCGATCTGCGTGAGCCGTTCGAGGCCCAGCCAGACGAGGTTCGCGACGGCTTTCGCGACGTCCGGGTTGCCGAAGCGCTTCAGCATGCGCGGCAGCGACGGCGCGCGCGGGGGGCGGCCGAAAGCGGCGGGTGGGCGGCGGCGGGACGGCTAGGCATTAAAATAGGCGGTATGCGCGTCATCAAAACCCGCGATTATAAGTGGGATCGCGACCGCTCCAGCCGTTCCGTTCCTTGTTTTGCGGGGCCGCCTGTATCATGCGCGGCACCGGCGAGAGGCGGCCAGCCAAGCCAGACAATTTTCCATGCACGCAACTGAGAGAGAAGAGAATCGATGATCTCCCAATCCATCTTCAAGGCATATGACATCCGTGGCGTGGTCGGCAAGACACTCGACGTCGACACGGCGCGCGGGATCGGCCGCGCATTCGGCAGCGAAGTGCGTGCGCAGGGCGGCGATGCGGTCGTCGTCGCGCGCGACGGCCGCCTGTCCGGGCCGGAACTCGTCGGCGCGCTGGCCGACGGCCTGCGGGCGGCCGGTGTCGACGTCGTCGACGTCGGCATGGTGCCGACGCCGGTCGGCTATTTCGCGGCGAACGTGCCGCTCGCGCTGAAGGGCGGCGAGCGCCGCGTCGATTCGTGCATCGTCGTCACGGGCAGCCACAACCCGCCCGACTACAACGGCTTCAAGATGGTGCTGCGCGGCGCCGCGATCTACGGCGAGCAGATCCAGGCGCTGTATCGCCGCATCGTCGACGAGCGCTTCGAGACGGGCAGCGGCACCTATGAGGAAATCGACGTCGCCGATCAATACATCGCGCGCATCGTCGGCGACGTGAAGCTCGCGCGGCCGCTGAAGCTCGTGGTCGACGCCGGCAACGGCGTCGCCGGCCCGCTCGCGACGCGCCTGTTCAAGGCGCTCGGCTGCGAGCTCGTCGAGCGCTTCACCGACATCGACGGCACGTTCCCGAACCACCACCCCGATCCCGCCCACCCGGAAAACCTGCAGGACGTGATCCAGGCGCTGAAGGACACCGATGCGGAGCTCGGCTTCGCGTTCGACGGCGACGGCGACCGCCTGGGCGTCGTCACGAAGGACGGCCAGATCATCTATCCGGACCGCCAGCTGATGCTGTTCGCGGAAGAAGTGCTGTCGCGCAACCCGGGCGCCCAGATCATCTACGACGTGAAGTGCACGCGCCACCTCGCGCAGTGGGTGAAGTCGAAGGGCGGCGAGCCGCTGATGTGGAAGACGGGGCACTCGCTCGTGAAGGCGAAGCTGCGCGAGACGGGTGCGCCGCTCGCCGGCGAAATGAGCGGCCACGTGTTCTTCAAGGATCGCTGGTACGGCTTCGACGACGGCCTGTACACCGGCGCGCGCCTGCTCGAGATTCTCGCGAAGACGGCCGATCCGAGCGCGCTGCTCAACAGCCTGCCGGACGCGATGAGCACGCCCGAACTGCAGCTCTGGCTCGACGAAGGCGAGAATTTCCGCCTGATCGAGCAGTTGCAGAAAGAGGCGAAGTTCGACGGCGCCGACGAAGTCGTGACGATCGACGGCCTGCGCGTCGAGTACCCGGACGGCTTCGGCCTCGCGCGTTCGTCGAACACGACGCCGGTCGTCGTGATGCGCTTCGAAGCCGAGACGCAGGAAGGGCTCAAGCGTATCCAGGACGACTTCCGCCGCGTGCTGACGGCCGCGAAGCCGGACGTGAAGCTGCCGTTCTGAGCGCCGGCGGCTAGCGGGCCGCCCGTACGACGGCCCGTTCAGCGGCCGTGCTGGTCCCGAAAAGCGGCGCGCGCCCCAGGCGCGCGGCCGCTTTTTGTCTGTCCGGCCCTTCGGCCGGGATAAAATCCCCCCTTTATGTCTGTCGCCGGCTGTCAGCCGGCGTTTTTTCAGCGTGCAAAAGATCCTGATCGTGCGCGTGTCGTCGCTGGGCGACGTCGTGCACAACATGCCGGTGATCGCCGATATCCGGCGCCGCCACCCCGATGCGCAGATCGACTGGCTCGTCGAGGAAAGCTTCGTCGACCTCGTGCGGCTCGTCGACGGCGTGCGCAACGTGCTGCCGTTCTCGCTGCGCCGCTGGCGCAAGAAGCCGTTCTCGGGCGCGACGTGGCGCGAGATCCGCGCGTTTCGCCGGCGCCTCGCCGCCGAGCAGTACGACCTCGTGATCGACTGCCAGGGCCTCATCAAGACGGCGTGGGTCGCGAGCTGGGCGCGCGGCCCGCTCGTCGGGCTCGGCAACCGGACCGACGGCGCCGGCTACGAATGGCCGGTGCGCTTCTTCTACCGCAAGCGCGTGCCGATTGCGCCGCGCACGCACGTGGTCGAGCGCTCGCGTCAGCTCGTCGCGGCCGCGCTGGACGACCCGGCGCCGACCCCGGCCGATCCGGTCGAGTTCGGCCTCGACACGCGGGCGGCGGCGCTCGCGGTGGCCGCGCTCGGCCTGAACCTGCCGGTGCCGTACGTCGTGTTCGTCCACGCGACGTCGCGCGCCGACAAGCAGTGGCCGGACGCCGCATGGATCGAGCTCGGCCAGGCGCTCGTGCGGCGCGGCGCGTCGCTCGTGCTGCCGTGGGGCAACGACGCGGAACGCGCGACCAGCGAGCGGCTCGCGAAGGAATTCGGCGCGGCGGCGATCGTGCCGCCGAAGCTGTCGCTGCCGGCCGTGGTCGGGCTGATCGACGGCGCGGCCGCGACGGTCGGGGTTGATACAGGTCTGGTTCACATCGCGGCCGCGCTGAAGCGTCCGACGGTCGAACTGTACAATTTCGCGACGGCCTGGCGGACCGGCGGCTACTGGTCGCCGAACGTCGTCAATCTCGGCACGGCGGGGCAGCCCCCGTCGATCGCGCAGGTGAAGTCGGCGCTCGCGGGCTTCGGTCTCCTGTAATGCTGTCCACACGCGAACCGATCATGAGCGAATCCCAGATCATCGAAGTCCCGTCCGCCGACTGGAGCGGACACAACCTGTCGGCGCCGCGCGAGCAGTTGCTCGCCGCGGTCGAGGAAGGCAAGGTGCTGTATTTCCCGCACCTGCGCTTCGCGATCGAAGGCGGCGAGGAAGCGCTGCTCGATCCGGCGCTCGCCGATCCGAAACGCAAGAACATCAGCCTCGCGCCGAACGGCGGCGCGCTCGCCGGCGTGCTCGGCGACAGCGTCACGCAGTCGGCCGTGCGCGCGCTCGTCGCGCGCTTCCAGCAGCAGGCCGGCACGCTCGTCGACGGCCTCTTTCCCGAATATCGCGGCAAGCTGCGCGTCGCGCCGACGAGCCTGCGGCTGATGCAGGTCGAAACGCGCCAGACGTCGTGGCGCAAGGACGACAGCCGCCTGCACGTCGACGCATTCCCGTCGCGGCCGAACTACGGCGAGCGGATCCTGCGCGTGTTCACGAACGTGAACCCGGCCGGCGCGCCGCGCGTGTGGCGCGTCGGCGAGCCGTTCGAGGACGTCGCGAAGCGCTTCCTGCCGAAGATCCGGCCGCAGTTCCCGGGCTCGGCGTGGTTGCTGAACCTGCTGCACGTGACGAAGTCGCCGCGCAGCGCATACGACCACCTGATGCTGAACCTGCACGACGGGATGAAGGCCGACCTCGATTACCAGAAGACGTGTCCACAGCAAACGATGCCGTTTCCGCCGGGCAGCGTGTGGATATGTTTCTCCGATCAGACTTCGCACGCTGTGATGTCCGGCCAGTTCATGCTCGAGCAGACCTTCTTCCTGCCGGTCGATGCGATGGTGCGCCGCGAGTGCGCGCCGCTCGGCATTCTCGAACGCCTGACGGGCAGGGCGCTGGTTTGAGCGCGCACCTGCTTCGACGTCACTCGAGGGCGGCCGCATGCTGAGGGCGATCTATCGCGCGCTGTGGTGGCTCGTCGCGCCGGCCGCCGTGATCCGGCTCTATGTGCGTTCGCGCAAGGAGCGCGGCTATCGCGAGCATATCGGCGAGCGCTTCGGCCACGTCGCGGGCCGTTCGCCGGACGATCGCGCGCCGCTGATCTGGGTGCATGCGGTGTCGGTCGGCGAGACGCGCGCCGCGCAGCCGCTGATCGATGCGCTGATGCACGCGCGCCCCGATGCGCGCATCCTGCTCACGCACATGACGCCGAGCGGCCGGGCGACGGGCGAACAGATCTTCGGCGATCGCGTGCTGCGCTGTTATCTGCCGTACGACATGCCGGGCGCGGTGCGGCGCTTCCTGCGCGCATGGCGGCCGACGCTCGGCCTCGTGATGGAAACCGAGGTGTGGCCGACGCTGATCGACGAGTGCCGCCGCGCGGACGTGCCGCTCGTGCTGACCAATGCGCGGATGTCCGCGCGTTCGTTCCGGCGCGCGGCGAAGTTCGGCACGGCGACGCGCGACGTGTTCGGCGGCTTCTCGCGCGTGCTCGCGCAGAGCCCGGCCGATGCGGAACGGCTGACGTCGCTCGGCGCCCGCAACGTGACCGTGCTCGGCAACCTGAAATTCGACATGACGACGCCGCCGGAACTCGCGGCGCGCGGCCATGCATGGCGCGACGCGATCGGCGCGCGGCCGGTGTGGGTCGCCGCCAGCACGCGCGAGAATGAAGAAGCGCTGGTGCTGCAGGCGTTCGCGGAAATGCGCACGCCCGGCGCGTTGCTGGTGCTCGTGCCGCGTCATCCGCAGCGTTTCGCCGAAGTCGAGGCGCTCGTCGCGCGCAGCGGGCTCAAGTGCGTGCGGCGCTCCGCCTGGGCGGCCGATGCGGCCGCGCTCGCGGCCGGCCGGCCGGCCGCCGAACCGTTGGCCGGCGACGTGACGGTGCTGCTCGGCGATTCGATGGGCGAGCTCGGCGCGTACTACGCGGCGGCCGACATCGCGTTCATCGGCGGCAGCCTGTTGCCGCTCGGCGGGCAGAACCTGATCGAGGCGTGTGCGGTCGGCGTGCCGGTGCTGATCGGGCCGCACGTGTTCAACTTCACGCAGGCGACCGCCGATGCGCTCGCGGCCGGTGCGGCGATGCAGGTCGCGGATCCGCTCGATCTCGCGCACGTGCTCGACGCGCTGTTCGCCGACAAGGCGCGGCGCATCGCGATGGGCGCGGCCGGCGCGGCGTTCGCGTCGCGTCACCGTGGCGCGACCGCGCGCACGGTCGACGTGCTCGCCGCGTTGCTGCCGGCCGGCGAAGCCGGTGCGCGTGCGCTGCCGGGTGGGCAGGACGCCTCTTCCGAAGACGAATAGACGAAGGGCGGCGCAAGGCCGCCCGCGCACGCATGGCGGCGACGTGAGCCGCCGCCATGCCGCTCACACCGTCAGCAAACCCTTCTTCTCGATGAACGCGATCACGTCCGCGACGCCGTCGAGCGCCTTCAGGTTCGTCATCACGTAAGGCCGCTCGCCGCGCATCTTCCGCGTGTCGGACGCCATCACGTCGAGATTCGCGCCGACCAGCGGCGCGAGGTCGGTCTTGTTGATCACGAGCAGGTCGGACTTCGTGATGCCGGGGCCGCCCTTGCGCGGAATCTTCTCGCCGCCGGCCACGTCGATCACGTAGATCGTCAGGTCCGACAGCTCGGGGCTGAAGGTCGCCGCGAGATTGTCGCCGCCGGACTCGATGAACACGATGTCGGCATCTGGGAAGCGCGACAGCATCCGGTCGACGGCTTCGAGGTTGATCGATGCATCCTCGCGGATCGCCGTGTGCGGGCAGCCGCCCGTCTCGACGCCCATGATGCGTTCCTCGGGCAGCGCGCCCGCGACCGTCAGCAGCCGCTGGTCTTCCTTCGTATAGATGTCGTTCGTGATCGCGACGAGGTCGTACTTGTCGCGCATCGCCTTGCACAGCATTTCGAGCAGCGTGGTCTTGCCGGAGCCGACGGGGCCGCCGATGCCGACGCGCAGCGGCGGCAGTTTCTTCGTGCGGCGGGCGGAGGAGGGAGCAGGTGCGTTCATGGTCGGGCGAAGAGGTTCAGGAGCGGAACAACCGCGAATACTGGGTTTCGTGCCGCGCGGACAGGATGCCAAGCTGCGGCGCGAACGTGTTGACGGCGTCGGGCGGCGTCGCGAGCGCACGGCGCACGGCCGCGTCGATCGCGCCGCGCAGCGCGACGATGATGCGTTGTCCGGCGAGCTGCCCGAGCGGCACGGCTTTCAGCGCGGCGGACGTCTGGTTCTCGACCCAGCCGAATGCATACGCGGCGAGCGTCGCGTCGGCACTGGCGTCGTGTGCGGCGGCCGCGTACGCGAACGCGGTCGGCAGCGCGATCGGCGACAGCGACGCGAGTGTCGCGCGGCGTGCGGCGTCGCCCCATTCGAGCGACGCGCACAGTTGCGCGAGCGACCAGCCCATCTGTTCGGTTTCGCGGCGCAGTTCGGCCGATTCGCGGCTCGCGACGAACCACGCGTTCTCGGCGGCGAGCGCGTGCGTGTCGTGCGCCTGCCAGCGGGCGAGCTGGTGCGCGAGGAATGGCAATTCGCCGTGCGCGAGCACGTCGGTCAGGCCGCTCGCGATCCAGTCGCGCGCGGAATCGGCGTCGCGGATCAGGTTCGCGTCGAGCGCGGCTTCAAGGCCCTGCGAATAGCTGTACGCGCCGATCGGTAGTGCGGGCGACGCGAGGTGCAGCAGCGCGACGAGTTCAGTGGTGGTCATGACCGTGGTGGCCGTGCGTGCAGCCGGGACCATGCTGATGGCCGTGATCGTGATCGTGATCGTGCGAATGCGAATGTCCATGGTGTTCGCCGAACACCTGCTGCGCCAGCGCATAGTCCTCGGCGAACGTCGCGTCGTGCCCGTGCTTGTGGCCGCCGCCGTACGCGCCGGCTTCCGGCTGGAACGGCGCGCGCGCCTCTTCGACCTGCGTGCCGAGCCGGCGCAGCATGTCCGCGAGCACCGGATCGGCTTCGAGCTTCAGGTAGCCGTCGCCGATCTCGACCGGCGTATGGCGGTTGCCGAGATGGTAGGCGGCGCGCATCAGCGTGAGCGGATCGGCGGCGCGCACGAGCAGCACCGTTTCGGATGCCGCGGCGATACGCACGAGCGCGCCGTCGTCGGCGACGAGTACGTCGCCGTCGCGCAGCACGGTGCCGCGCGGCAGCAGGACTGCGACGTCCTCGCCGGTGTCGAGCGTCGCCGCGAGGCGGCTCTTGCAGCGGGCGTCATAGGCGAGCGTGAGCGTCGGCGCGCGTGCGACGAGCGACGCGGCGAGTTTCACGTTCGGGGCAATGCGTTTGTCGAGGGTGCGCATGACACTGAGGATTCCGGATCAGAACAGGAAATAGCGCTGCGCCATCGGCAGCACCGTCGCCGGTTCGCAGGTGAGCAACTGGCCGTCGGCGATCACGTCGTAGGTTTCCGGATCGACGCTGATCGACGGACGCCATGCGTTGTGGATCATGTCGGCCTTCGTCACGTTGCGGCAATTGCGCACCGGCACGATCCGCTTCGCGAGGCCGTAGCGCTCCGCGATGCCCGCATCGGCCGCCATCTGCGACACGAAGGTCAGCGACGTGCGCGCGAGCGCGCCGCCGCGCGTCGCGAACATCTCGCGGTAGTGGACCGGCTGCGGCGTCGGGATCGACGCGTTCGGGTCGCCCATCTGCGCGAGCGCGATCATCCCGCCCTTCAGGATCATCGACGGCTTGATCCCGAAGAACGCGGGCTCCCACAGCACGAGGTCGGCCCACTTGCCGGGCTCGATCGAGCCGACTTCATGCGCGATCCCGTGCGTGAGCGCCGGGTTGATCGTGTACTTCGCGACGTAGCGTTTCGCGCGGAAGTTGTCGTTGCGCGCACCGTCTTCCGGCAGTGCGCCGCGCTGCACCTTCATCTTGTGCGCGGTCTGCCACGTGCGGATGATCACTTCGCCGACGCGGCCCATCGCCTGCGAATCGGACGACAGCATCGACAGCGCGCCGAGATCGTGCAGGATGTCCTCGGCCGCGATCGTCTCGCGGCGAATGCGCGATTCGGCGAACGCGAGATCCTCGGCGATCGACGGATCGAGGTGATGGCACACCATCAGCATGTCGAGATGCTCGTCGAGCGTGTTGATCGTGTACGGGCGCGTCGGATTGGTCGACGACGGCAGCACGTTCATCTCGCCGCACACCTTCAGGATGTCGGGCGCATGGCCGCCGCCCGCGCCTTCGGTGTGGTACGTGTGGATCGTACGGCCCTTGAACGCGGCGACCGTCGATTCGACGAAGCCGGCCTCGTTCAGCGTGTCGGTGTGGATCGCGACCTGCGTGTCGGTGTCGTCGGCGACCGACAGGCAGTTGTCGATCGCGGCGGGCGTCGTGCCCCAGTCCTCGTGCAGCTTCAGGCCGATCGCGCCGGCCGCGATCTGCTCGACGAGCGGCTGCGGCAGGCTCGCATTGCCCTTGCCGAGGAAGCCGAGATTGATCGGCCAGCCGTCGGCCGCCTGCAGCATCCGCTCCATGTGCCACGGGCCCGGCGTGCAGGTCGTCGCGTTGGTGCCGGTGGCCGGCCCCGTGCCGCCGCCGAGCATCGTCGTGACACCCGAGGCCAGCGCCTCGTCGATCTGCTGCGGGCTGATGAAGTGGATGTGCGTGTCGATGCCGCCCGCCGTCACGATCAGCCCTTCGCCGGCGATCACTTCGGTCGCGGCGCCGATCGCGATCGTCACGCCCGGCTGGATGTCGGGGTTGCCAGCCTTGCCGATCGCGGCGATGCGGCCGTGCTTGATCGCGATGTCGGCCTTCACGATGCCCCAGTGATCGAGGATCACCGCGTTCGTGATGACGGTATCGGGCACGTCGGCGGCCACGCGCTGCGACTGGCCCATCCCGTCGCGGATCACTTTCCCGCCGCCGAATTTCACTTCCTCGCCGTACGTGGTGAAGTCGCGTTCGATCTCGATCAGCAGTTCGGTATCCGCGAGCCGCACGCGGTCGCCCGTCGTCGGCCCGAACATTTCCGCGTACGCGCGGCGGCTCAAGCGTAGTGTCATGTTGCTGTTCCTGAAGAGCGGGGCGGCTTACAGCGGCCCCATCACCTTGCCCTGAAAACCGTAGACGGCGCGATCGCCCGCGAGTGCGACCAGCTCGACGGTGCGCGTCTGGCCCGGCTCGAAGCGCACGGCGGTGCCGGCCGCAATGTTCAGGCGAAAGCCGCGCGCGGCCACGCGATCGAACGACAGCGCGTCGTTGACTTCGAAGAAGTGGTAGTGCGAGCCGACCTGCACCGGGCGGTCGCCGGTGTTCGCGACGACGAGCGTCAGCGTCGCGCGGCCCGCGTTCAGTTCGTGTTCGCCGTCGTCGGTGAGGATTTCGCCGGGGATCATGCGGGGCCTCACGGAATCGGGTGGTGGACGGTCACGAGCTTCGTGCCGTCGGGGAAGGTCGCTTCGACCTGGATGTCGGGAATCATTTCGGGCACGCCGTCCATCACGTCGTCGCGCGTGAGCAGCGTCGTGCCGTAATGCATTACCTCGGCCACGGTCTTGCCGTCGCGCGCGGCTTCCATCAGCGCCGCAGTGATGAAGGCCACCGCCTCCGGATAGTTGAGCTTCAGGCCGCGTGCGCGACGGCGCTCGGCCAGCAGCGCCGCCGTGAAGATCAGCAGCTTGTCCTTCTCGCGGGGAGTCAGTTTCATGAAGGCAGACGTTCAGGAAAACGTAATTTTTATCGGTGCGCGCGCAACCGGGCAGGGGGCGGATCATCGTAGCACCGCGCTGTTTGGCGTGCGTCGTGTATCGACTATGTAAGCAGCAAGGTGCGTGCCATGTGCATCCGGCGTGCTGTCGTGCGCATTCGTGGTGCGCGATGCATGTACAGGGTGCGCGGTGTGGGGTGGCGTTGCGCCGAAACGGTGCGTGACGCGTGCGCGATCAGGTTTGCCAGAGACGCAGCGGCCGCGCGTCGACGCCGTGCACGATCGGTCGCAACTGCAGCCAGCAGTCGGTGAAGTGGCGCTGCAGCGCTTCCATCGACGTCGACAGCGCGCGGACCAGCACGACGCCGGGTGTCACGCAGGTCGCGCCCGCGCGCAGCGTCGCATCGAACGGCATCCGCGCGGCGAGCGATTCGGCGAGCGCGGCGTCGCACGCGGCGCCGGCGGCCCACAGCGTGCCGTACGCGGGAAAGCCGGCGAGGCCCTGCAGCGCGCCGCGCAGCGGGTCGCGCGCGTCGAGCAGCGCGCGCTCGGTCCACAGCGGTCGGCCGTCGGCATCGACGAGTGCCGAACCCGACGCGATGCGGCCCGCCGACCACGTTTCGCCGGCCGCCTGCCGGCCGAGCTGCGTCGCGTCCCAGCCGATCGCGCTCGCGCCCGCGCCGAGCGTCACCGTGAAGTCGAGCGCGGCGTGGGCCGCGTCGAAGAACAGGTTGTTCTGCGGCAGCCAGTCGAGCTTCGCGTGCGCGCCGACCGCGATGCCGATGCGCTGCGTCGCGTCGAGCCCGTTCGACTTGTACCACTTGGTCGCGCCGGGCGTCGTGAGCACCGCATGCGTGCCGTCGCCGAGCGCGATGTCGATGTCGAGCCGGTCGCCGCCCGCGACGCCGCCCGGTGGGTGCACGATCACCGCGTGGCAGACCGCGTCGCCTTCCGGGTACAGCGGCCGCTGCACGCGCAACGGGCCGTCGTGCAGCCGGTGCGCGAGCGTCGTGCGCGCACCGTGCCGCTCGAAGCCGAGTTCGAGGCGGCCGCACCACGACTTGGCGACGGCGGGGCGGGACAGCGTGGCGTGCGAATCGGGGGCGGACATCGGCGGCGAACGGGAAACGAGGAAGCGGGTGCGAAGAACGTGGATGCTACCGGAACAATAATGCAGATGCCGCGTTCGCAGGAAGTGCCGCGTGCGGGCGTCCCGCGAGTCGGCCGTACGTGTTCCCCGCCGTGCCTACCGCCGTGCCTACCGTCACACCGCGATCAACTCGCGCACGCCGTTCGTCTCCATGTCCCGCGCGTCACCCCCCGCGATGACCTCCCCGCGACTCATCACCCAATATCGATCCGCGATCGAGCGCGCGAAATCGTAATACTGTTCGACCAGCAGCACGGTCATCTTCGATTCGTCGACGAGCTGGCGCAGCGTGCGCCCGATGTCCTGGATGATCGACGGCTGGATGCCTTCGGTCGGCTCGTCGAGGATCAGCAGCTGCGGCTCGCTCATCAGCGCGCGGCCGATCGCGAGCTGTTGCTGCTGACCGCCCGACAGGTCGCCGCCGCGCCGCGCACGCATGTCCTTCAGCACCGGGAACAGGTCGTAGATGCGATCGGGCACTTTCGACGGCGCCTTGCGGCTCGCCGCGCCCACGAGCAGGTTCTCCTCGACGGTGAGTCGCGGAAAGATGTCGCGGCCCTGCGGCACGTACGCGAGCCCGGCCGCGACGCGCGCATACGGCGGCAGTGCGCCGAGCGCGGTGCCGCGCCACGACACGCTGCCGCTTTTCGCGGCGACGACCCCCATCAGGCAGCGCAGCAGCGTGCTCTTGCCGACGCCGTTGCGGCCGAGCAGCACGGTGAGCTTGCCGTCGTCGGCCGCGAGGTTCACGTTGCGCAGGATATGGCTGCCGCCGTAGTACTGGTTCAGCGCTTCGATTTTCAGCATCGCATCATCGTCCGAGGTAAGACTCGATCACCGCGTCGTCGCGCTTGACCTGGTCGAGCGTGCCGTGCGCGAGCACCGCGCCTTCGGCCATCACCGTCACGCGCCCCGTGTCGCCCGCGAGCGCCGCGACGAACTCCATGTCGTGCTCGACGACCATCATCGAGCAGGTGCCGCGCAGCGTGTTCAGCAGTTCGGCGAGTTCCATCGTCTCGTGGTCGGTCATCCCGGCCGCCGGCTCGTCGAGCAGCAGCAGCGCGGGACGCTGCATCAGCAGCATGCCGATTTCGAGCCGCTGCTTCTGCCCGTGCGACAGCTCGCCGGCCGCGCGATACGCTTGGCTTTCGAGGCCGATCAGCGCGAGCGTCTCCTCGATCTTCGCCTGCGCGGTACGGTCGAGCCGCGCGCGCAGCGACGCGAGCCAGCCCTTGTCGGTCTGCATCGCGAGTTCGAGGTTTTCCCACACCGGATGCTGTTCGAACACGGTCGGCTTCTGGAACTTGCGGCCGATGCCCGCCCGCGCGATCTCGGGTTCGTTCATCCGCGCGAGGTCGATCGTCTGGCCCAGAAACACCTTGCCCGCATCGGGCCGCGTCTTGCCGGTGATGACGTCCATCATCGTCGTCTTGCCCGCGCCGTTCGGTCCGATCACGCAGCGCAGCTCGCCCGCGTCGATCGCGAGCGACAATTTCTTGAGCGCACGAAACCCGTCGAAGCTCACCTCGATATCCTCGAGATAGAGGATCGTGCCGTGCGACGTGTCGATGCCGGCCGGCACGACGCGCCCCATCGACGCGCTGCCGCTGACGGCGAGCAGCTCGTCCTCGAGCGGCGGCGTGAACTGATAGAGAGCCGTTCCGTTCATGCGCGTTTCCCCTTCGCGAGCACGGTTTCGACGAGGCCCATGATCCCGTGCGGCAGCAAGAGCGGCACGAGCACGAAGATCAGGCCGAGGAAGAACAGCCAGTATTCGGCGAAGTACGCGGTGAAGAAACTTTTCGCGCCGTTCACTGCGAACGCGCCGACGATCGGCCCGATCAGCGTGCCGCGCCCGCCCACCGCGACCCAGATCGCCATCTCGATCGAGTTGCCGGGCGACATCTCGCCGGGATTGATGATGCCGACCTGCGGCACGTACAGCGCGCCGGCGATGCCGCACAGCACGGCCGACACGGTCCACACGAACAGCTTGTACGCGAGCGGGCTGTAGCCGAGGAACATCAGCCGCGTCTCGCCGTCGCGCACGGCGGTCACCACGCGTCCGAGCTTGCTCGTGACGATCGCGCGCGCGGCGACGAACGCGAGCACGAGCGTCGCGAAGGTCAGCAGCAACAGCACCGTGCGCGTGCCCGGCGACGTGATCGAGAAGCCGGCGATGCGCTTGAAATCGGTGAAGCCGTTGTTGCCGCCGAAGCCCGTCTCGTTGCGATAGAACAGCAGCATCGCGGCGAACGTCATGGCCTGCGTGATGATCGACAGGTACACGCCCTTCACGCGCGAGCGGAACGTGAAGAAGCCGAATACCCACGCGAGCACGGCCGGCACGAGCACGACGAGCGCGAGCGCCCACGCGAGATGCTGCGTGCCGCTCCAGTACCACGGCAACTGGTGCCAGTCGAGGAACACCATGAAGTCGGGCAGGTCGCTGCCGTACTTGCCTTCGCGGCCGATCTCGCGCATCAGGTACATGCCGATCGCATAGCCGCCGAGCGCGAAGAACAAGCCGTGGCCCAGGCTCAGGATCCCGCAGTAGCCCCACACGAGATCGAGCGCGAGCGCGGCGATCGCGTAGCACATCAGCTTGCCGGCGAGCGTCATCGTGTACGCGGACAGATGGAACGCGCTGGCTTCCGGCGCGACGAGCGCGGCGAGCGGCACGCCGACGCCGATCGCCACGCATAGCGCGACGAGCGCGAGCCACGCGCGACGCGAGAGCAGCGCGGGGCGGGGCGGCAGGCCGAGCGCGAAGCCGTCCGCCGCGCGCGCGCCGGCAGCGGGCTTCGACGTGTCGGCGACCGGGTTCGACATCGAATCGGTGTATGAAGTCACGTCAAGCCTCCGCGCTGCGGCCCTTCGGCGCGAACATGCCCTGCGGGCGTTTCTGGATGAACAGCACGATCATCACGAGCACCGCGATCTTCGCGAGCACGGCGCCCCAGAACGGTTCGATCGCCTTGCTCGCGAGGCCGAGCCCGAAACCGCCGAGCACGGTGCCGGCGATCTGCCCGACGCCGCCGAGCACGACGGCCATGAACGAATCGATGATGTAGTTCTGGCCGAGATCGGGGCCGACGTTGCCGATCTGCGACAGCGCGCAGCCGCCGAGGCCCGCGATGCCCGCGCCGAATGCGAACGCATATGCGTCGACGCGGGCGGTCTTCACGCCGACGCACGCGGCCATCCGGCGGTTCTGCGTGACCGCGCGCACGAACAGGCCGAGCCGCGTCTTCGTCAGCACGGCCCACGCGACGAACACCACCGCGAGCGCGAACGCGAGGATCGCGAGCCGGTTGTACGGCAGGATCAGGTTCTGCATCACCGTCACGCCGCCGCTCATCCACGACGGGTTCACGACCTGCACGTTCTGCGCGCCGAACAGCATGCGGGTGGCCTGGATCAGGATCAGGCTCACGCCGAAGGTCGCGAGCAGCGTTTCGAGCGGGCGACCGTACAGGTGCCGCAGCACGAGCCGCTCGAGCACGATGCCGACGAGCGCGGCCACCGCGAACGACACCGGCACGGCGACGAGCGGATACCAGTCGAATGCGCCGGGCGCGTAGCGCTGGATCAGCGTCTGCACGACATAGGTTGCGTACGCACCGATCATCAGGAATTCGCCGTGCGCCATGTTGATCACGCCGATCAGCCCGTACGTGATCGCGAGGCCGAGCGCGGCGAGCAGCAGCACGCTGCCGAGCGACAGGCCGGCGAACACCGTGCCGACGATCTCGCCGCGGCGCTGCAGCGCGTGCAACGTATCGAGCCCTTGTTGCGCGGCGTCGCGCACGCGCGCGTCGGGTTCGGCGAAGCTGCCGTCGGCGTTCTTCGCGACGAGCGGGCGCAGTTGTTCGATCATGTCGAGATCGCTGCGCGCGGCCACCACCTGCGCGGCTTCGAGGCGTTTCGCCGGATCGGCATCGTGCAGCGCGGCGATCGCCCACAGTGCATCGAGACGGCGCTTCAACGCCGGATCGGTTTCCTTTGCACGCGCGCGATCGATCATCGGCTTGAGTGCCGGGTCGGGCGACTTCAGCAGCGCGTCGATCGCGTCGCGGCGCGTGGCCACGTCGGGCGACGCGAGCGCGAGGCCCGACAGCGCGCCGGCGATCTTCGTGCGCAGCAGGTTGTTCAGCATCACCGGCTGCGCATCGCCGGCCGGCGTCGCGGCGTGCGTGAGCGCGTCGTGTGCGGTGTCGCCGGACTGGATCAGCAGGCGGCCGTCGCCGGTCGCGAGCGCATCGCCGCTCGACAGCGCGTTGAGCACCGCAACGGCGCGCGGATCGGTGTCGGCGGCGAGCCGTTCGATCGCGGCCGTCTTCGCGTCGAAGTCGTCGCCGGCGAGCGCGGCGGTGTCGGCCGCCGTCAGCGCGAACGCGGCGTGCGGCAGCAGGCCCGCGAGGGCGGCGCATGCCGCGATCGCGCGGGCGGCTCGGCGAAAGCGTGTAGGCATCGGGAAATCCTGTCGGGCGTGGGGGAGCGGAGCGGTGCGACGCTGCGTCGGCGCGGGCGATTCGTCACGGCAAGCGCGGCCGGCGCATCGGCAGCGGGCGGGCAAGCGTGCGGCACGTCGCACACGAAGCGCGACGCGCCGCACGGCATCACGCCAGCGCCGCGCGCTGCCGGCGCAGGAACGCCGGGATCGAGCTGACGACGTCCGGCTTGCCCTGGTTGCCCGCGATGAACGGGCTCCACGGCTGCGCGCGCACGGCCGTCTTCGTTTTCCACACGACGTTGAACTGTCCGTCGCCGCGGATCTCGCCGATCATCACCGGCTTGTGCAGGTGATGGTTGCCGTCCATCGCGAGCGTGAAGCCCGACGGCGCGGCCACCGTCTGGCCGATCATCGCGACGCGCACCTTGTCGACGTCGGTGCTCTTCGCCTTCTCGACGGCCTGCTTCCACATGTGGATGCCGACGTAGGTCGCTTCCATCGGATCGTTGGTCACGCGCTTCGCGCCGCCCGGCAGGTTGTTCGCCTTCACCCATGCGGCGAACTGGTCCTTGAACTTCGTGTTGGTCGGGTTCTTCACCGACATGAAGTAGTTCCACGCGGCGAGGTGGCCGACGAGCGGCTTCGTATCGATCCCGCGCAGCTCTTCCTCGCCGACCGAGAACGCGACGACCGGCACGTCGGTCGCCTTGATGCCCTGGTTGCCGAGTTCCTTGTAGAACGGCACGTTGGAATCGCCGTTGATCGTCGAGATCACGGTCGTCTTGCCGCCCTGCGCGAAGGTCTTGATGTTCGCGACGATGGTCTGGTAATCGCTGTGGCCGAACGGCGTGTAGACCTCCTGAATGTCGGCGTCCTTCACGCCCTTCGATTTCAGGAACGCGCGCAGGATCTTGTTGGTCGTGCGCGGATACACGTAGTCGGTGCCGAGCAGGAAGAAGCGCTTCGCGCCGCCGCCTTCCGCGCCCATCAGGTACTCGACGGCCGGAATCGCCTGCTGGTTCGGCGCGGCGCCCGTGTAGAACACGTTGCGCGACATTTCCTCGCCTTCATACTGCACCGGGTAGTAGAGCAGCCCGTTCAGCTCCTCGAACACCGGCAGCACGGACTTGCGCGACACCGACGTCCAGCAGCCGAACACGCAGGCGACCTTGTCCTGCGTGAGCAACTGGCGCGCCTTCTCGGCGAACAGCGGCCAGTTCGACGCCGGGTCGACCACCACCGGTTCGAGCTTGCGACCCATCACGCCGCCGCTCTTGTTGATGTCGGCGATCGTCATCAGCGCGGTGTCCTTCAGCGACGTCTCCGAGATCGCCATCGTGCCCGACAGCGAATGCAGGATGCCGACCTTGATCGGGCCGGTGCCCGCATCGGCCGCGTGCGCGAACGGGCTCTTGCCCGCCAGCGCGAGCGCGCCGGCCATCGAACCGAACTTCAACAGACTGCGACGTTTCATCGGGATCCCCTTGTCGTGTTGGATGCGCGTGCGCCGTGGCGGCGCCGGCCATCGTGTAACGCAAGGCATGTGCCAGTCGCGCGGATGCACGGCCGGCGTGCCTGCGCGGGGCACGGGCGGGCACCAGCGGGCATCGGCGCGGTGCGGATGACGCGCCGTGCAGCATGCGCGGTCCGTTGCGGTGCAGACGCACGGGCACAAATGGTGCACGACGGTGCGGCGGCGTCGAAACGCAGGGAACCCGGGGGAGGAAAAGAGAAACGGGCGCGCAGTGCGCGCCCGTTCGGCGGATCGGTGCGGCCGGCGGCGGGGTGCCGGGCGGCGCGGCGGCGCATGATGCGCCGCGGGAAGGATCGATCAGTAGCGCGGCACGGACGGATCGACGTCGCGCGACCACGCGTCGATCCCGCCTTGCAGGTTGTACAGCTTCGTGAAGCCGCGCGATTCGAGGAACATCGCGACCTGCGCGCTGCGCATCCCGTGATGGCACACGCAGACGATTTCCGCTTCGTCGTCGAGCTCTTCGCTGCGCGCGGGAATCTGCTGCATCGGAATCGCCACGCTGCCGGCGATCTGCGCGGTCGCGATTTCCCACGGCTCGCGCACGTCGAGCACGACCGGCGCGGGGCGCGCCGTGTCGCCGAGCCATTCCGCGAGCATCGCGGGCGTCAGGATCTGCATGGAGGCTCCGCCGCTCAGAACTTGAAGCGCGACGGCTCGATCGCGTTGACGAGATGGTCGATGTACGTTTCGAACACGTCGGCGACGCGGTACTGCTTGTCGTCGATGCGCGTGATGATCTGCGCCTTCATCACCGGACGGCCGCCGACGAACGCCGCCAGGCGGCCGCCGACCTTCAGCTGTTCGAGCATGTCCTGCGGCACGACCGGCAGGCCGCCCGCGACGCAGATCACGTCGTACGGCGCCTTGGCCGCCCAGCCGCGCGAGCCGTCGCCGAGCACGACTTCGGCGTTGGTCACGCCGTCGTTGCGCAGGTTGTCTTCCGCGAACTTCGCGATCGCCGGATCGATCTCGACGGCCGTCACGTGCTGCGCGCGATGCGCGAACAGCGCGGCCAGGTAGCCCGAGCCCGCGCCGATCACGAGCACGTTCTCGTGCTTCTTGACCGCCAGCTCCTGCAGCACGCGCGCTTCGACGCGCGGGAACAGCATCTTGCTCGCGCCGCCCGGCAGCGGCAGTTCGAGATCGGCGAACGCGAGATCGCGGTATTGGGCCGGCACGTAGTTTTCACGCTTGACGATCGACAGCAGGCCCAGGACATCCAGATCCAGCACGTCCCACGGACGGATCTGCTGTTCGATCATGTTGAAACGCGCGTTTTCGATATTCATGGTGTGGTCACGCAGCCAGGTCGGCCATCAGCGGGGATAGAGAAACTTCGTGATTGTACCAAACGGCACGGCCGCGAAGCCTTCAGGCGGCCTGCAACAGACCTTTACCCTTTGCTCTTCTTGATCTGCGCCTCGAACGCGAGGTCGAGCTTGCTCGCCTTGCGCGGTTTTTTGGGGCCAAATTCGTCGACGAACTTGACGAATTCGTCGAGCGGCAGCGGCTCGCAGCGCTTCTCGGCGGTGCCGCTCGAGCGGTCGACGAGATAGAACAGGCCGCCCGCCATCGCGACGGCCGCGAATTGCGGGTTGCCGGAGCGGGTCTTCAGGCGTTCGACCGCGTGGGTCGCTTTGGTGGTGCGCATCTTGGGGGCTGGCGAAGCGGATGGAAGCCTCACACTGTATCAAACCGGTCGCCCGCGTGCGGCCGGCGCCCGCGTGAACCGCCCTAAACCGTGCGCGAGTAGCGCTGCCGCGACGTCTGGCCGAGGTACGCGTCGAACGCCATCGCGATGTTGCGCACGACCATCCGGCCGGCCGGATGGATCGTCAACCGGTCGTGCGCGATCGTCAGCAGCCCGTCGCGCTCGAACGGGCGCAGCGCGTCGAGCTCGCGCGCGAAATGATCGGCGAAGCGGATGCCGTGCGCGGCCTCGACGTGCGAGAACGGCAGTTCGAGGTTGCACATCAGTTGCGTGATCACGTCGCGGCGCAGCCGGTCGTCCGGCGTGAGGCGGACGCCGCGCGCGATCGGCAGCCGGCCCGCGTCGAGTGCGGCGCCGTACGCGGGCAGGTCCTTCGCGTTCTGCGCGTAGACGTCGCCGACCTTGCCGATCGACGACACGCCGAAGCCGATCAGGTCGGTATCCGCGCGCGTGCTGTAGCCCTGGAAATTGCGCTGCAGCGTGCCGTTGCGCTGCGCATGCACGAGTTCGTCGGACGGCCGCGCGAAGTGGTCCATCCCGATGTACACGTAGCCGGCCGACGTCAGCATGTCGATCGCGAGGCCGAGCAGCGCGACGCGCGCTTCCGGCGGCGGCAGCGTCGCATCGTCGATCTGCCGCTGCATCTTGAACAGGTGCGGCATGTGCGCGTAACCGAACACCGACAGGCGATCGGGCGCGAGCTCGATGATCGTCTCCAGCGTGCGTGCGAACACGGCGACCGTCTGGTGCGGCAGCCCGTAGATCAGGTCGACGCTCACCGAATGGAAGCCCGTCGCGCGTGCGGCGGCGAGCAGGTCGGCCGTCATCGCGCGCGGCTGGATGCGGTTGATCGCCCGCTGCACGACCGGGTCGAAATCCTGCACGCCGAGGCTCAGCCGATTGAAGCCGATCGTGCGCAGATGGACGAGCGTCGCCGGCGTGACCGTGCGCGGATCGATCTCGATCGAGAACTCGGCGTCGGCGTCCGGCGCGAGCGCGAAATGCTCGCGCGTGGCCGCCATCAGCTCGGCCGTTTCGTCGTCGGACAGGAAGGTCGGCGTGCCGCCGCCCCAGTGCAGTTGCGTGACGGGGCGCGACGGATCGAACAGCGCGGCCTGCAGCGCCATTTCGCGCTTGAGCTGGTCGAGATACGGGCGCGCACGGCGGCGGTTGTTGGTCGCGATCTTGTTGCAGCCGCAGTAGAAGCACGCGGTGTTGCAGAACGGGATGTGGAAGTACAGCGACAGGTCGCTCGACGAGGCGCCGGGGTCGCCGGCCGCGCGGACGTAGTCGGCCGGATCGAAATCCTCGCGGAACTGCAGCGCGGTCGGGTACGACGTATAGCGCGGCCCGTTCACGCCGTATTTCGTGAGCAAATCGGGACGGAACACCGGGTCGGCAGATCCAGAACGCATGGCGGTCTCGCGCTTTTTTAGATGGTTTCGAGTATAGGAACACGCGGTCGGGCTGCATTGTGTAATAACGTCGCAGCCGGCGATGGCACAATGCGGGGTGGGGCTGCCGGACGCCGCGTCCGGTTGCCGCATCGTTTTTGGTTGTTCGTTGTTCGTTGTTCGTCGAGAGAGCCGAGTGTCCGTCGAAATGCCTGTCCGCGCGGCGCCCGCCGACGTCCCGCCGCCGCATGCGTGCCGCGAGGGCTGCGGCGCGTGCTGCATCGCGCCGTCGATTTCCAGCCCGATTCCGGGCATGCCCGACGGCAAGCCGGCGGGCGTGCGCTGCGTGCAGCTCGGCGACGACCTGCGCTGCATGATCTTCGGCCGGCCCGAGCGCCCCGCGTGCTGTTCCGGGCTGCAGCCGTCCGCCGACATGTGCGGCGCGTCGCGCGACGACGCGCTCGCGTGGCTCACGCGCCTCGAGGCCGCGACGCGGCCGGCGCATCCAGGAGAGAAATCAGCATGACCGTCCCTCACGCGCCCGGCCGGCGCCGTTTTCTCGCTGCCGCCATTGGCGCCGTCGGCGTGTGCGTATCGCTTGCCGCGTGCGCGTCGACGTTCCCGTTCATCCCCGATCACTACACGTTCTCGCGCGGCGACGTGCAGAAGGCCGTCGCGCGGAAGTTTCCTTACCAGAAGACGGTCGCCCAGGTCGTCGACGTGTCGCTCGCGAATCCGGCCGTCAACCTGCTGCCGGACCAGAACCGCGTCGCCGTGCAGCTCGACGCGAACTTCGTGAGCCCGTTCCTGCGCGGGCCCGTCAGCGGCAAGTTCACCGTGTCGGGCCAGCTCGCGTACGACGCGCCGAGCCGCTCGGTCGTGCTGAAGGCGCCGGCCGTCGACAGCCTCGCGCTCGACGGCGACGCGCAGATGTACGCGCAGCAGGTGGGCGCGGCCGCCGGCCTGCTCGCGACGCAGCTGCTGACCAACTATCCGATCTACACGTTCAAGCCGGAACAACTGCAATTTGCCGGAGTGAACTACGAACCCGGTACAATTACGATCCTTACAAACGGCATACGCGTGGCGATCGTCGAAAAGTGACGACGAGGCGCGCACGGCCGGGTGGGCCGCGCGCGCAAGAGTGGCCTTTTCTTTCGACCATTTCGGAGTTGGGCCACGGATGGACTGGATCCTGATCTGCAAGGCATTGATCCTCGGCGTCGTCGAGGGGCTGACGGAATTCCTGCCGGTGTCGAGCACCGGTCACCTGATCGTCGCGGGCAGCTTCCTGAATTTCAACGATTCGCACGCGAAGACGTTCGACGTCGTGATCCAGTTCGGCGCGATCCTCGCGGTCTGCTGGGAATACCGGCAGCGGATCGTGTCCGTCGTGTCCGGGCTGCCGAGCCGGCCCGATGCGCAGCGCTTCACGCTGAACGTCGTGATCGCGACGATTCCCGCGATCGCGCTCGGCCTCCTGTTCGAGAAGAAGATCAAGGCCGTGCTGTTCTCGCCGGTGCCCGTCGCGTTCGCGCTCGTCGTGGGCGGCGCGATCATCCTGTGGGCCGAGGCGCGGCAGCGCGAACGCGGCGAGCCGCCGCGCGTGATGTCGGTCGACGCGCTGACGCCGCTCGACGCGCTCAAGGTCGGACTCGCGCAGTGCTTCGCGCTGGTGCCCGGCATGTCGCGCTCGGGCTCGACGATCATCGGCGGGATGCTGTTCGGTCTCGACCGACGCGTGGCTACCGAATTCTCGTTCTTCCTCGCGATTCCGATCATCTTCGGCGCGACGCTCTACGAAACCGTGAAGGACTGGCAGGCGTTTACCGTCGATTCGCTCGGCCTGTTCGCGCTCGGGCTCGTGTCGGCGTTCGTCAGCGCGTTCGTGTGCGTGCGCTGGCTGTTGCGCTACGTCGCGACGCACGATTTCACGGTGTTCGCGTGGTACCGGATCGCGTTCGGGCTGTTCGTGTTGCTGGTGGGTTACAGCGGCTGGCTGAACTGGGCGTGAGGCTGGCGAGCGGTCGATGCGCCGCTCGATGAAAAAATCCCGACCGGCGCGAGACGCCGGTCGGGATTTTTTATGCTGCGCAGGGTGGGACGCTCAGCTTGCGCGCTTGCGGAACACCAGGTCCCACACGCCGTGGCCGAGCCGCAGCCCGCGCCGTTCGAACTTCGTCACCGGGCGGTAGTCGGGGCGCGGCGCGTAATCGGCGGCTGTGTTTTCGAGCGTCGGTTCCGCGCCGAGCACTTCCAGCATCTGCTCCGCGTAGTTCTGCCAGTCGGTCGCGCAGTGCAGGTACGCGCCGGGCTTCAGGCGCGACGCGAGATGCGCGACGAGCGGCGGCTGGATCAGCCGGCGCTTGTGGTGACGCGCCTTGTGCCACGGATCGGGAAAGAAGATGTGGACGCCGTCGAGGCTTTCCGGCGCGATCATGTGCTCGAGCACCTCGACCGCGTCGTGCTGGATGATGCGGATGTTCGATAGATCCTGCTCGCCGATCAGCTTCAGCAGCGCGCCGACGCCCGGCTCGTGTACCTCGACGCCGAGGAAATCGTCGCCCGGGCGGTGCGCGGCGATTTCCGCGGTTGAAGCGCCCATCCCGAAACCGATCTCGAGGATGCGCGGTGCACTGCGGCCGAAGATCGCGTTCCAGTCGGGCAGTTCCGGCGCATACGGGACGACGAAGCGCGGGCCGAATTCGTCGAGCGCGCGGCGCTGGCCGGTCGACACGCGGCCGGCGCGCGTCACGAAGCTGCGGATGCGGCGGCGGTGCAGCGGGTTGACTTCGTCGGCGCCTTCGGCGGCTTGATCGGCTTCGTCGGGAATGGCGTCGTCGTGCGGCGGCAGGCCGGCTTCGTTCGGATCGTCGTGCATCATCGGTACTGAGAAAGGCTCGGTTGCGGGCGAGGGCCCGTTGCGCGGCAGTGCGCCGGATGAACCGGCACATGGTACAAAAAAGCCGCCTTCGACGAGGGAAGAGGCGGCTCATGCGCAGGCTGCGATGCAGCCGGAAAGTGGAGCGGGCGATGGGAATCGAACCCACGTCATCAGCTTGGGAAGCTGAGGTAATGGCCATTATACGACGCCCGCAGAACGGGTGATTGTACAGGGTTTGACGTGGGGATGGCAAGCGGGCGGTTTTGGGCGGTGGCATCGAAACTGGCATGGCCGGATCGTGGGGCGGTGGCGTCGCTGGGGCGCGTTCATCGGGGTTCGGTCAAGGGCGGTGGTCTGAAGTCGATTGCTAAAGGGTACCAGCGGTACCCTTTAGCAAAAGGCGTCCGACTTACTTTGCGGCTTCTTTAATCACTGCTTGGACATACTCTCGGGTCTGAGCGCTGTAGTTTTTCATTTTTGCATCTTGAAACGAAAGCCCAACGATGCTCCCAAGTGCCTTGGGGTCAAGGAGATACATGGGCCCCTCCACGGTTAAAACCTGATCGTCGAGTAGCTTTTTTCGAAGCGCCTCACCAACGTCGCCCTTGCTCATCCGAGCGTGTTCGATCTTGTCCTTGAACCGTGCCAACTGTCCTTTGCTGTGGGATCGGAAAGCAATTACCAATCGGCGTAGTGCCCGCAACGCGTCAGCAGTCTCGGGGGCCTCTGCTTTCGGCTGGGGGATCGAGTAACCGTTCCATGGATACGCTTGTGAACCCGGCCAGGTGACCTTCAGGTCAGCGTTCGCACGAACCGTGACCAACGGCGCTGTTGGCTCTACGATACTGTCTTGCACCTCTAAGAGCACCAATGGCGTCTCACCTCCCGTGTCCGCGAGGTTCTCGCTGAAACCAGCGCTCTGCGGATCCGGCTTTATGATCAGTTCGGAGCAACGCAGCACGAGTGTCCGAGCTTGAATGGTTATTGGCGCAAGGAGTTCTAGCTGCCTACCGTCGCCCATTTCGACATCCAAGCAATTCGAGTCGACGAACACCCCTGACAACTTACGTCCTAGGCGTAGGGTTTCATCAGACCTCGTCTTCATGTCGATGCGAGTGACCTGTCCCGTTTCAGGCGTTGAGATGCTAATTTCGATATCAACCATCTTGGGCGTATTGCTGGGCTCAGATGAGTCGACATCGCCTTCAACGGCCAATCGAACTACTTCTCCCGGGCCGGCCTTTGCCTGAAGCGATTCGAAGAGCGCACCAAGGTGTCCCGCAGGAACGCCATCTTGCTGCCCGAGAGCGCGGTAAAAGTCAAAAAGAAATGGGTTGGGCGCGTGCCTGTCACCAGTCACGTAGCCTTCAGCTGCACGACTGAGCTTGATGTCGCTCGTTTTTAGCGCATGCGCCACAATGGCCGCGGAGAAAACTGCACCGGAGGGTGTACGGCCAGTACCATCAAGAAACGGGTGCTGTTCGATGAAACTCGTCACCGCCTTTTCGTAAGGCGCGACGCAGTGTGAAGGAAGGCTGATGTGATTGCCAGAATACTCAACCTGGAGGATCCGGCTGGCCAGGCGGGCTAACTGTTCCGTGGGTTCATAGGCTCCTCGTTCAGGAAAATCAGGAATCGTTTGGCGCATCTGGGTTACGAGCTTTCCAGACTCGCGGACAAGAATCTCCGTGGTCAGCTGTTTCAAAATCTGACCTTCGACGTCTGTCAATCGTTGAGACTGAATTTGCGCCGGGTTCGCTTGGCTCGCTATAACTTTGGCGACCGCTTCAAGAACTGGTGCGTACCCGGCGAAATGGTTTCCATCTTTCGAAGATGCCGCTATTAAGCGGTCTACGATCTCAGTTGCCACTCGGATGTACTCGCCCTCATGCGTTTTCAGCGGACCAGTCAGTTGTTGATGAGAAGTACGTGCGAGCCGATGGAGAGCGGCCAGAACAAAATTGATGGCGCGGTCCCTGCTAAAAAACTGAATATCGAAGATTGGGCAGCTGAGCGCGTCATTGACATTCAATTGCACCCAGCACTCATCCACAATTCCAACTCGTCCAAGTAGTATCAGTGGCAAAGATCCTGACTTTGCTACGTTCACTACGTCGTGAAGGAAATCCTCAAATGCCGACTGGGTAACTCGCAGTCGAGCTTCATCAAGGGCGTCAATGACCAACGTAACTCGCCCTGCCTTCCAATCGTCGAAGAGACCGTTGTTCACCAACCCCCCGACGACGTAACTTCCGCCAACGGCCTCCGCAACAGCCAAGTCGACATAGACGGCGCCCGTCGCCGCGCACAACTCTCGCGCGAAAGTTGACTTGCCGACTGCCCCTGGCGCTGCGACAAGCCAAACGGGGGCAGCGAGGTCGTCGAATCCACTTCGAAGCACAAGTCCTGCCTCGACGAACGATTCATCAGGGGCGCAGTCCGAAACCCATCCTGCCTTCGTCATTGATGCGGGGGTATGGCCTACGGTAGGCAGCCTCTTTTTCCAGAATTGCTCGATGCTGTAGCTCATTGGTTCTCTCTCGCTTGGGTGTAGTTGCATTAATTTCGAAAGCTTACGAGCCGCGGTAGATTCATGCACTGATCGACCACTGCTGACCACTGACTCCCCTGTTAATGGTCACTATGCGCCGGCTTGCGCCAATCGTAATACCCCAATGATGGCATCTCGTTGTGCTGATCGGCAATCTAGCTGGATAGTCGTCGCATGGACAATACCCTACACTTCGACGATCTCACACTGCTGACAATTGACCGGGTTTGCGATCTGACTACTGCAGTTCGAGAAGATTTCGGCGGCGACCTCTCGCGAGCAGCTTTCACGGAGAAACTGCTGTTGCTTCTCGAAGACGTTCCAGGGTTCGAGGCGGGCGAGGTGGATGCGAGGCTCATCGAATCTGCGTGGGCGATATACAGCGGTCGCCCGTCCGAACTCTGACGCTGCTACTCACGCACCAGTTCCGTTACCTTTTCATAGATGGTTTCCCGGTATGCGCGCGAGTCTTTGGAGAAGTGCAGTCGCCGATGGCAGTTCGGGCAAACTGCGACCGCATTCGTCACCGTATCCGACCCGCCATCCGCGAGCTTGCGGAGGTGATGAACTTCGAGAAACGGACCATTTGCCCCCGAAAATGGCGCGGGTTGGTCGCAAGCCTCACAATTGTCCTTCGCTCGCTTAAGCACCCATGCTTTGACCTTGAGGTCGCGCACGAAGCTGGTGGTCGTTGATGTTGCTGTGCCAGGAGCTTTATTGCCATCGGGCCGTTCCTTCAGCGTCTTGCGAATCTCTGCGATGGTTACCGCTTCGGCAGCCCGTGGCAATTCCTGTCGACCTTCCAACTTGCCGATGAGGGCTTCTATCTGCCCGGCGACCCGTACGCCAACATTTGTTGCCGGTGGGAGGCCCGGTATCCAATCGCGTCCCATGAGTTCAAGAACGTAGGAAATGTTCCGCATCCTGTATTCGCAGGATTTTTCGGATCGACCAATTTGCGCGGCGAGATCTCGATAGACCTGTCGTTTCACAACCGGACGAGCGTCTCGGAAGCGACGGGCCATGTCCAAGTAGGCTGCTACCGAGGCTTCCAATTCTGACTCGGACCAGCCGCCTTCTGGCGGTTCGCCCGACGCCGCACCTCCATTCATATCAAGAGGGCCATGACTGGGCTTGGCTAGTTGATCAATGTCGATTTCTTTTGTTTCGCACGCGATCCCGTTGTGTGGCACCAGGCGAAGCCATATCGATTTTCCGTCTACGGACTCCCTGATTTCGGGGCAGTCAAACAGCTGAGAGCTTGCACATCTTCCCGAGTCGACATCCTTCAAGATTCCGACAACGGGCACATGTTGCTCGAAGGCGAGATCTATCCGCCGCATGTGAGCGACATGCGTTGGCCTAGAGATTTTCGATGGCGCGTTGGGCATGCAATACCAATAGGTACCGGTAGCCCGATCCTTACAGACCGCAACATCGCCCTTGATGCGCTTACCTTGGCGATCCTTTTCGCTGTGGTAGTTCCATATGGTCGTCAGGAGACGTGAAGCCTTCCCTTTTGCAGCTTCTTCGGCTGAAACATCGAACTTGGACCACTGGTATCCAGGTCGTTGTGCTCCAAGTTCGATAAATGCTTCGTCATGTGATTTGTCGAAGAGGGTTGACGTCACGCTGCTGTCTCCAGTTGCAGATAGTTCGGCTACTTGACTCGTTTGTTCTTTGCCGGACGTTTGGCCTTTAGCATGTCGGTGAACTGCCGAACGAAATTCACGACGAGTTCCCGCTCGGCGCTATCCAATCCATCGAGCGCATCCGCGATCATCGCCAGTTGGTCGTCCGGCCGTTTCGATCCGCGCTGCAATAGCTGATCTACTGAGCAGTCTAACGCGTCACTAAGCTGCTGGAGCCGATGCAAGGTCGGCATCCTCGTGCCGCGCTCCCATCGGCTGATCGCCTCCTGTTCCAGATCGATCATCTCCGCGAGCTTGGCCTGAGTCAGACCGCGGGCGCGTCGTTGTTCGGCAATAGCGGTCCCGACACGAGCAGCAAGCAGCGCGTCTTGGGCATCGTCGGGGGGTGAGGTAGGGCGGGTAGTCATAGGACGATATGGTCGTCTTCATTCCGATTGTGATGAACAACCAAAATGGAATTGTATATTCCAATATGGTTGAATTTGTTGAGCGGTTGACGTATCGTGCAGTGGATGCCTGAGCGGTCGGGGATGACAACGAACGCCGTCAGGCAAGCGATCAATCCAGAAAAATCAACGAACTATGACCACAAACAATTCGCTTTCTCGGTTTCACGCCTTCATGGCAGCCTATGACGGTTGCCGTGCTTCGGCACTCGCAAGTGCGTTGCAGATAACACCGATGGCCGCGCGAGCACTCGGCCTGATCAATACATTTCCCGGCATGACCCTGCACGAACTGAGTTGTGTTCTTGGCGGCAGCCAAGGGCAAGTAATCGGCGCGGCATTCGACCTCAAGCACTTCGGCTACATCGACATCACCGAGGAGCAAAATGACAATCGGCGGTGTGTTCTCCGACCTATCCGGGACAGGATGTTCGGCTTCGACGGGTATCAGCGGCTCGTGAATAATCTTGCGAGCGACGCAGGAATCGCCGAACGCTTGGAGGCGTTGCTACCGCTGTATCAGGACGTTTTGATGAAAGCTTTGGAAGAGTTGCAGGGTGATGCGCAGAGCGTCCAATATCAGGCGCAACGGCGGATACTGGCGCGGGTCGCGTAATCGCGTGCTGAGATTTCGAACATGGAATTCGAGAGATTGTTCGAAGGGAAGCCGTGGCCTGCGACGACGGAGCGAGTTGGCATCATGTCGGTCGACTCGCTCGGCCGGCAATGGGTGCTTGTTGCCGAAGAATGCGGCTATCTCATCGCGAAGTCGAGGGACGGCAAGGCAGGGTTGCTCGGTCGCATGTGCGAGCGCGAAGACGGAAAGTCTTGCATTGAAGTCCTCGTGCGCGCCGAGATCGAAAACAGTGAGCTTCGTCACTGTGAGTTCTGGTATGTCGATGCGGCTGACGAGCTACGTTACGCCCGGCGCCTCCGCGAGTTGATTTCCGGAAACATTCGCGACCTCCAGCGGGACGGCGACCGATAATGCTTCGACCGACGAAGGAAGACTTTCAACGATGGAGCGCGACCGGGTTTGCGTTCTTCGGAACCTACCTGTATCCGAATCCGCGCTGGTACAAATACGTCTGGCAGATATGGACGCCGGACTCGCCGCTCGAAGGTGCGGAATTCTTCCAGCATGGCCCGCGCCACTGCACAGCGCAGTTTCATGAGACAGAGAAACGACTGTTCGAGGCAGGTGTATCGGGGTTCATCTATAACCGACAGTTACCGCGTCGCGGGCTCGGCAAACCGTTCGATCTGACGCATCCCCGATGGGCAAACCGGGAATGGGCACCAGCATGGGAAGATGATCCCGATCCCGAGTGGAATGGCCACAAGTAATCGGATGCCGGCTTCCGGGATCCTCGGCCTCGAGAATCCCGGTTTTGTACGCCTTTAATAAGACATGGAAAGTGCCCTAAATTCGGAGCACGTTGAGGGCGGCACACCCCACGATTCACGCGGGATTGAGCAGTAGCGAGTCGATGACTTTTACGGCCTTCCGGCTCGCGTCGTTCGGGCTCAGGTGGGCATAGCGCTGCGTCATCTTCGGATCGCTGTGACCGAGCAGCACCGACACCTCATAGAGACTGACGCCCGCTTTGACCAGCTTGCTCGCGAACGTATGACGGAGCGTGTGCAGCGTAACGCGCCCGCCGCGTTCTTTGACGAGAGTGGGATCATTGAGTCCGGCCCGCTCGATTGCCTTCTTGATCGATTTCGTGCTGTAGCCGCGCTCATTGCCCGTGCGGTCTTCGAAGACGTATCGCTGCCCAGTCCGGCGTTCTTCCCACCGACGACGAAGGATCCCTTCGAGTCGCGATGTCATGTGCAGCACATCCTCGTTCCGAACCTTGCTCCGATAGAGGCTGATCGTGCTGGCGTCGATGTTGATCGCCGACCACGGAATATTCGCGACCTCCGAGTAGCGACATCCCGTATCGAGCAGGAAAACCGTGATATCGTAGTTATCCTGCATATTCCGCGTCATTTCGGATGTTAGCGGTTTAGACGCGTTTATACGCGCTCTAAGCCGTTCCGGATCGAGTTCGCGCAATAACGCCGACTCGTCGTTAGAATCCAGATATCGAAGCCTATACGAAGTCCTAAGCTCGGGAAAAACGATCTCTCGACTGACTTTGAATCCGAGCTTCGCCATCTCGTTGATCGTTGCGCGAAGCAGTCCGATCTCATGTTTGATTGTCGCCGGCTTATCGCCTTCGGCCTTGCGCTTCGCGACGAGAAGATCGAAATCGCGCGTCGTTAGTTCATGCAGCAGCGTATCAGGCGATATGCCGAAGCAGGGCAGCTTGGCCTTCGTCCGAGGATGGAGCTTGTAGCCGAGCGTCTTCCGAACGATCGAGCACATGTTCCTGTGATAGGACGTTTCGCTTCGTGCCTCGACATACTGTTCCAGTGCATCTTTGAGCGCGATGGGCTGCGCATCCCCGAGGTACTGTTCGGCGTGGGCGCGATTGCGCATTTCGCGTTCGACTTGGGCGGCCTTCGTCTTGTTCGGCGTCCCGGTTGAGCCGAAGAACTTCTTGCCCTGAATCTGGAACTGGTAGTACCAGTTCTTGCTGTTGTTGCGACGGATGAGTGTCATGCGTGTTGCTCCTTACGGAATGTAATTGATGAGCAACACCATCCGGTCAGAGAAGGGGCATGACAACAGCTTTCGCCCATGCCACCGAACATATTTCCGGGATGGGGGCAGCCAACGACCGACGCCGAGTGCATCGATCATCGGTCGTCGCAGATAAGACGCCCCTTTATCAACACAAAAAATGACTTATCCATATTCAATGAACACCCCGCGCATTGGTCGAATAGGATGGTCGCGCCGATTGGGTGAGATGAAAGGCAAATGAAATTATTGGGCGGAACCATCGTCGTTGGTGACGTTGATTCTCGGTCGTCGCAGATAAGTCGCCGCTTTAACAACACAGAGAAAACACTGATCTACAAATCATTGAACATCCGGCGCGCTTGTCTGACGGGGCGGTCCAGACCAGTGATTTGACAATCAGGGGCTGGATCATGTAGTCTGCGCCCTTGGCTCGAGGAGTGAGCAAGCGGCGGACATTTCGCGCTTCGGTTGTGGAAACAGACACGATACGGACGCGGGATCCATTACCCATCCAGCAACGGGAAAGACTAGAACCGTACGTTGCTCTAGGTTCTCTCAGGAACCTGGCCCAGTGAGAAACTGGGCGGTTGGGAAAGATAGTGCACTCGGACCAGTTGCACCGAACGATTTCCAGATCGTGCGGCGTAGCTGGTCGGTGGTTCCTATCTCACGTTTGCTCCTCTGCCTGAAGCCGGGAACCATTAGCCAAATCTTTCATTTTCATTATGGAGATTTGTAATGGTTCGAAAAGAAGTCCGTTCTGCGTCCCAGCCGCGTCAAATTGCCGTCGAAACAAGCGACGCGCATGATTCCAGTTCGCCCATCTCCGTATCCAGCATTGCGACGCTGAAGGTCGCGATCAATCGGCACGTCAAGAACAAGATTGTTCCCGGTCATGACATAGGCTGGTCGCACGCCACCTATAAGTTCGTGAATCGCGAGCTTGCCCCCGAGGAATTCATTGGCGAGGTGATGTCGGGATTCGCTTTCTGTGCTTGGCTGAAGGGGCCTCGGAAGTCCAAGAACTTCGAGTGCATGCAGGTGCTGGCGGTCGATATCGATTGCGGGTTGACCATCGACGAAGTGCTCGCGCATCCGTTCTTCCAGAAATTCGGCTGGTTCATCTATACGACGCCGAGCCATCGCCCGGACGCGCACCGGTTCCGGATTGTGTTCTTGATGGAGAAGCCCGTCGAGACTGAGCAGCGGATGAAGCTGGCCTATACCGGCATCGTTCGTATGTTCGGGGGCGACCGTTCCTGCACGGACGCGAGTCGTTTGTTCTACGGATCGGAAAACTGCGAGGTCCATCGCGTTGATCGCATGCTCCCGTTGGAGCAGGTCGAGTATGTCATTGAGCTGGGTGAGAACGAGATTCACAATGACGGGCGTGCGATCTCTGCGAATGGTCTTGCCAATAGCCGGTCATCGGTCGCACTCGATAGCAATGAGATGATCACTACCGATGGCGACGGAACCTATCTGCTTCGTGAATTGACGAGAGGAGTGCGTGTCTTTTGTCCGCGCCACGTAGACAAGCATGCAAGCGCATTCGTCGTGACTTCGAGGGCCGGACAGAACGGCGTGTACTGCAGCGCCTGTGCGCAAACCTTCTGGCCGCAGTGGAATCGCCGGTCGCATCTCCACGAGTATGATTTTTATTCGTTCGAAGACGGACTGATTGAGATCGATTACGAGGAGCAGCAGCATCCGTCGGAATTGCTCGACGACGGCGCCCCCGCCGAATATCGCGAAATGACGGACGAGAAATCGGTCTTCACGCGCGATACACGTTTTCTGAATCAGGCCGGACTTCCGGATCTTTCTGATGGTGTGAATTGCGTTCGGAGCCCAAAAGGAACGGGAAAGACTCAATGGCTGGAGGATGTCGTTCCGCGGTATAAGGCGGAAGGAAAGTCGGTCCTGTTGATCGTGCACCGCCAGGCCTTGGCGGAATCACTCGCAGACCGGTTGAAGATGCATTGCTATCTGAAAAAGCTGGATTACTTCCAGGACCGGACTGCAATCCTCAGATACTGCGTGGTGTGTCTGGACAGCCTAAGCCATTATCTGAACGCTAGTCGTAACAAGTACGACGTAGTGCTCATTGACGAGAGCGAGCAGGTCTTTTCGCATGTGTTGTCGAGCACGTTGGCGGGCAAGCGTAAGCCATGCTTCGAGATGCTGCATCTCTATATTCGCCGGGCGAAACAGGTAGTGTTGTGTGATGCCGATTTGGGTTGGTTGACCTTCAATGTCACAGCACTGCTTCGGGACGATAAGGGTCCTGTGCGTTTTTACGTCAATCGCTTCCGTAAGAATCTGGACCCGGCGCAGCCGAGGTATGTTGTGCATCTCTACAACAGCGATGCGACATTGACCGACTATACGATTTCGGTCGTTGGGGGCGGCGGGAAGCAATTCATCGCGTGCAATTCTAAGGATCGGGCGAAGGCGCTCAAGAGGCTGCTGCACCAGCGTTTTGGGGATCAGATCAGGATCGTGATCATTACGTCGGATAACTCGACCACAGAAGAGGGGCGCAATTTCATCGCGACGATCAAGGAGACGTCGGCTAGGTACGACGTGCTGATTGTGTCTCCATCGGTCGGTACAGGCGTGGACATCAATATTCCCGACGAGCTGCCTCAATTTACCCACGTGATCGGCTTCTTTGAAGCAGCTGTCACGACGCATTTCGAAATGGACCAGCAACTCGCACGGGTGCGCAACATGCATGAACAGCATGTGTGGATTTCCTCTGCCCGCCTGTATCTGGAATACGAAGTCGATGCGATCCGGCAGAGCATTTTGTCGAGGGGGGAATTGCCCGAAGTTCTGAAGGGGTTTGACTGGCATGGGCGTCCGGAATATCACGAGAATGACAAGTTGATCGAGGTCTACGCCCAGGTGAAGTCCATGCGCCATGCTTCGCTGAATAATGTACGCGAGCACTTCATCGAATTGAAGAAGCGCGAAGGATGGGAGATTCGTGAAGCCGAGCACGAACTTACACTTGATCCCAAGAAGTTGCAGAAGGAGTACTACGGGGCGAAGAAGCTGGTCGTAGTCGAGGAGTTCATGGCGATCGCGTCAGCTGGCAGTATCTCCCGCAAGCGCTACCATGAACTGTGCGATAAGCAGACCGTGACCATCAACGAGAAGGCACAGATCGCTCGGCACCAGATCGAGCAGTTCTATGGTGTGAAGGAGGTTACGGTCGATCTGGCGCGGCTGGATAACCGTGGGCGTTTTCGTGAATGCGTGTGGTTCTATTCGGTATTCTTTGCCAACAAGTACCAACGGAACCAGTTTGCCTTGTATGAGCAAGGTGTGTCGGTAACGGAGCGCGATGATTACGTCAGGAAGTGCAAGCTGCTGAAGACGCTGCTTCGTGCTGCTGGGGTGCTGGACGAGAATGGGCAATTGGATACGTTTGCCGAGTTCGAATCGAGGACGCTCGGCGCATTCATCGATGCCGTTGAATTGCACGTCCAGCAAATTGGGTTGGTACTTCAGGCACGTGTTCGCGATGATTTGCGGGACAAGCCAATGCTCCAGCTGAAGGGCTTCCTGAAGATGCTTGGTCTCGATACCACGAAGACGAGCAAGTACGAAGGAGTGAAGAAGATTTACAAGTACATGCTCGATCTGGAGTCGATTGAGTTGATGGAAGGGTATCGGAAGAGCTTCGTGAAAAGGATGACCGAGGTTCGGGTCCAGCAAAATCTGCTCGATGGCGGAAATATGATGGTCGTGACCGAGACGCCCGAAAAGCCGAGGCGGATGAAGTTTGTGCACGTCGATGCGAAGCCAGCGAAGAAGTGGGAAGAGCTCACTCCTCGTCAGCGTCGTCAAGAATTGCTTAAGACGCCGAGGACGCCCAAGCCTCAGCCGATCGAACCGAATCCGTTCGATAGGGACGAGGGCATCATCCCGCTCAAACCCATCGACGACTGATCAGTGATTCGGATAACGCGCCGCGATGTTCAATGATTTGTAGATCAGTGTTTTTTCTGTGTTGATAAAGCGGCGACTTATCTGCTAGAAGGACAGGGCCGACCACGAGTCGGCCCTACGGCAGAATCTAGGAAAGCTGATGATCTGGCTCGGAAATCCCCGTTAGATCAAGGGGATAGAAACGAGGCGGGGAAGAGTGACGTGAAAACTGTCACTGTTGCTCGTCGGATTTCAGGCTGGCCGCCGTCGTATCGGTCGTGGTTGCTTGCTCGCCGTTGCCCTGGAAGGTAGTCTGCTGGACCCTGAACGCACTTTCAACGAACGGAGTGCGATCATGGTCGATCAGAAGCAAGGTGCAACGGGCAAGGACGAGAAAGCTGGCAAGCCGATTGTTGTTGAGCAGAAGCAGGACGCGGCCTCGAACTCGACGGGGAACAATACCGCAGCGAATGCGGCACAGGCGACGGCGGCCGCGCCGACGAAGATGGAACTGGCAACCGAAATCTACAAGCGGATGCGGACCGTCAAGGATGTGACCCGGAAGGACATCATCGAAAAGTTCGTCGCCGAGGTGAAACTGACGAAGGCCGGTGCGAGCACCTACTATCAGATGATCAAGGACAAGCACGAGCCGCAGGGTAAGAAGTGATGCCCTTCCGGCAGCACAAAGAAAGGGCTCCCTTAGGAGCCCGAATCGTTTCGTTGTTGATCAGTCGAACATGAAACTCAACTGACCGGGTGCGGACCGCCAGTGCGAGCACACATGCTCCAGATTGCCGAAGCGAACCCGGGTGTAGTTACGCACGAAGACGGTCTTTGCCTGCTCGCGAGCGAGGTTGGGCATAAACCCCTCCATGTAAGGAGGTTGAAAGCGATTCTTGCCCTCAGCTCCCTTGTCGCGTAGACTACAAGGGTTATCGGCACGATAACTGTGGGTGACAGGGGCACGCCTTAACGCGCTGTCTTCTGCTCGCCGGCGCCCCCAACGTTTCGATCTCCTGGCCGAGATCAAGGTGTTGGGGGCGTTGTTTTTCCGGCCCGGCTACTGCGAGCTATGTAACCGGGGCCGCATCATCTTCTTTTCATTCCTTCCCTTCGGGCGTGAAGCCCTTCCACCGCTTGATATATGCTGCGAGCATTGTTTGCAGCATCACCCAGTCGTCTGCATCGAGGCCTTTCGGAACAATGATCTTTGCGCCTTGCTGCTTCCCCGGAAGAGGGATTTCAAATCGTTCGACGTCTTGATCGTCGTCCTCCTGGGGCACTCTTCCCCCAGTCTCACTCGGTCGTTGTTCGTCTTCTGTGGTTTTAGGCGATTTCCTGCTGCCGTTGCTTTTGGGGGCTGCCGGCGCTTTGACGTGCGGCGATACCTCGATTCCACATTCTTTCGCGGCGGGGATGAAGAACGCGATGGTCTTCGTCAGCGTACTGCCGCTAATCCCCAGTTCGCGAAACTTCTCGGTCATTTGGCCGGTACTTGCGTGGCTCAGGTCAAATTCAGAGTCGTTGAAGAGGAAGGCGTATGACTCGCGCAGGATGGGGCCGAGCGTAGATTTCCGGGCATCGTCATCAGAGAGGACAAACGGCTTGAAGTGATCCTTGGGTTTGCCGGTGTCATCGATGAAGCCCAGAAAGCGGAGCGCAGCGATGATTCCCGATTGTTGCGATCCCGAAGCTTTGGGCATCACCGTTTTGTCGATGCGTGCCGGCACCGTGCCTGCATCCCGAAGCTTGTTCAAGAACGCGATGAATGAACCGTAGGAGATGACGGGCGGTGTTGCGAGCTTCTCTTTGCTGCTAGCCATGTGATCTACCAGAGCGGAGTGATCGATGGCGCCAAATCTACCATTGGTTTTTGGCGTTTGCAAACAAATTTCATCGCGGCGCGCCGAGATCTGTCCCGGGTTGTTTACGGAAATCATGCGTTATCAGAGCGATCATTCTGGCGTATCGGATTTCATTTGTTCATAAGTCGTTGATTATTAACGACTATTATAATTTTGATGTTTCTTTGGGGACTTCGATCTGATCTCGCTTGTGGTCGTGAGACGTCGTGAGGTGCCGTGAGGTGCCGTGAGATATCGCGAAGTGTAGTGAGGTGTTGCGGAACGTACCAATAAGCACCGACGTGTG
Source organism: Burkholderia sp. CpTa8-5 (assembly GCF_017815045.1). NCBI lineage: Bacteria > Pseudomonadati > Pseudomonadota > Betaproteobacteria > Burkholderiales > Burkholderiaceae > Burkholderia > Burkholderia sp. CpTa8-5. The sequence goes on along the minus strand of NZ_JAGIQD010000011.1, from coordinate 141,867 downwards.
CCGGTGTGTTCCGAGATGCGCCGGAGGCGGGGACTCCTGGATGAGTGGGCGGGAAACTTCGAATGCTCGTGGACTAGCGCGCAAAGTAGGTTTGGCCGGCCGGCTTAGCTGGCTTCCGATCGACGTGTGCCCCCGCGTGTACCAAGCTGGTGCAATTGGCCGCTGCCATGTCGGCGTCCGTGCCAGCTATGTCGTCAGCTTCTTGATGTCGGTGCTGGCGTGAAAACTGGCATCGCAGTGAATCCCGCATGAGCAGCGGTTCTTCGTGGAGCCGGGAGAAATCGTGACGTGAGAACGCGTGTGATTAGTAGTTCTGATTAACGCGCTGGGGCTTGGGAAGCTGAGGTAATGGCCATTATACGACGCCCGCAGAACTGGCGATTCTACAGGGGTTCGGGTGGGGATGGCAAGCGGGGCGTCTGGGCCGCCGGTATCGAAACTGCTGCGGCCCGACTGGCCTGCCAGCCAATGTCGAAAATGGACGAGTCGGTGTCGGAAGCGTACAAGCCCTGGTAAAGCTTTCGAACTAACGTGACAGGCCTCTCATACGATCGTCAGTCTGGAGCCGACATGTCCGATTTCATCACCGTTCTGCGCAAAACCTGCCCGACGCCTGTTCTCGATGCGACCAAGTGGAAGCGCATCGGCGGCGATCCGCATACCGTGAACCTCAACGCGTACGTCTCGAAGGACGGCAGCAAGATCATGGGCACCTGGATCTGCACGCCGGGCAAGTTCGAGGTGAACTACGAAAAATGGGAGTACTGCCACTTCCTCGATGGCTACTGCATCATCACGCCGGAAGGCGAGGAGCCGGTGCATCTGAAGGCCGGCGACGTGTTCGTGATCGAGCCCGGCATGAAAGGGACGTGGGAAGTGGTCGAGACGGTGCGCAAGTACTTCGTCTTCGCCTGAGCGGGCGGTCGATTCTATCCAACCCCTGCATACCGTCATCGCTCCACCTCTTCGCGGTTCACGAAGCCGGGAGGGGCGAGCGAGGATTCCGGTTCAATAAAAGTCGTCCCGGGTTCGGAAACAGCGCGCTGAGGGCAGCCACAGGCTTGGCGCGCTTCGTTATCCAGCCGCAATCCATGACGAATTGAACGCACGGTTGTCCGGCGACGACACGATGACGCTCGCCACCGGTCCTGCACACCGTCACGCAAACCCCTAAGATGCAGCGATCCGCCCACCGCTTCCGCTGCAGCGCATGAACCTTCCGCCTGCGCCGGACGCCCCTCCGGAGCCCCGACCATGCGCATCACCGCGATCCACGAACGCGCGATTCCCGTATCCCGCTATGCCGATCCGGCGATTCCGTCCGGCGGCCTGACGACGAGCGTTGTCGCGGTCGTGACCGACGTCGTGCGCGACGGCCGCCCGGTGACGGGCTACGGCTACGCGTCGATCGGCCGCTTCGCGCAGGGCGGCCTGATCCGCGAACGGTTCGCGCCGCGCCTGCTGGCTGCCGCCGACTCACTCGCCGACGAAGCCGGCACGAACCTCGACCCGTTCCGCGCATGGCGCGCGATGATGGCCGGCGAGAAGCCGGGCGGGCACGGCGAACGCTGCGTCGCGGTCGGCACGCTGGACATGGCGATCTGGGACGCCGCCGCGAAGATCGCAGACCTGCCGCTGCATCGCTTCCTCGCCGATCGTCTCGGACGCACGCCGCAGTCGCGCGTGCGCGTCTACGCGGGTGGCGGCTACCGCTATCCACATGACGATCTCGCGCGCCTGTCGGACGAGATGCGCCGGATCGTCGATCTCGGCTACACGCACGCGAAGATCAAGATCGGCGGCGCGGATTTCGAGCAGGACCGGCGCCGCATCGACGCCGCGGCCGCACAGCTCGCCAGCCCTTCGCATCTCGCAGTCGACGCGATGAACACGTACGACGCGACGACGGCCTACGAGGCGGCGAACATGCTTGCGCCGTTCGATCTCTGGTGGTTCGAGGACATCTGCGATCCGCTCGACCTGCCGCTCCAGGCAGACGTCGCCACGCGATACGCATCGCCGATCGCGGCAGGCGAAGCGCTGTTCTCGCTCGCGGAAGCGAAGCTGCTCGACCGTTACGGCGGCCTGCGTGCCGACCGCGACGTGCTGGTGTTCGATCCCGTGCACAGCTACGGGCTGTCGGGCTATCTGCAGATCGTCGATCACTTCGTGTCGCGCGGCTGGCGGCGCGACGCGTTCTGGCCGCACGCCGGTCATCTGTTCTCGCTGCACGTCGTCGCGGCGCTCGGGCTCGGCGGGGCGGAAGTCAGCCCGTTCGCATTCCATCCGTTCAGCGGACTGGCCGATGGCGAAAACGTTGACGCGGGATACGCACGCGTGCCGCAGGCGCCGGGTATCGGGTTCGAGCTGCATGCCCATGCGTACGACGTATTTCACGCGGTATCGGAATCGGTGCCGGTGTTCCACGGTGTCTAGGCGTCAGGCCGTACAGGCGCCCAGGCAACGTCGCGCGGTGGCGGCGGCGCCGCGCTACACGCCGCCGAGCGCGTGCACGCCGACGAGCAGCAGCGCGCCGATCGCGATCAGCACCAGCGCATGAACGCGCGTGTACATCACGCACAGCGTCGACGCCGCCGCGATCGCGCGAGCGGCCCAGCCGCCGTCGAGCGCCTGCACCAGCACCCACGCCGACGCGACGATCATGCCGGCCGCGACCGGGCGCAGGCCGGTTTCGAGCGCGATTTGCCAGCGCGCGCCCCGGTGTCGCCGCCATAGATGCGCGACGCCGTAGATCAGGAGCGCGGTCGGGCCGAACAGCGCGAGCGTCGCGATCACCGCACCCCAGAAACCGGCCACCTGCCAGCCGATCAGCGTCGCCAGCAGCGAGCCGGGGCCCGGCGCCATCCGTGCGATCGCGAAGTCGTTCAAGAATTGCGTGGCGCTCATCCAGTGATGCACGTCGACGACTTGCCGCTGGATATCCGCGATGACCGCCTGCCCGCCGCCGATCGTCGCGATCGACAGCGGCGCGAACACGCCGAACAGCGCTGTGTAACGCGCGGACGCGTTCATCGTGCATCGCTCCCGGCCGGCGCGGCGGCTGCACGGCGGTATTCGAGCGCGACGCTCAGCGTGCCGCCGATCAGCACGGTCCACACGAGCGGCCAGTGCAGCACCGTCACCGACACGAACGTGAGCGTCGCCACTGCGAACGGCAGCACGCGGCGCGGCAGTCGGCGCACGGCGGTGATCGCCATCGAGATCGACAGCCCGATCGCTGCGGCCGCCGCGCCGGCGAGCGCGACATGCGTGAGCGGAAAGCGCGTGAGCGTCGAGAACGCGACGCCGAACAGCACGATCAGCACGGCCGGCGGCGCGATGATGCCGGTGAAGCCGGCCACCGCGCCGCGCCATCCGGCGAGCCGGTAGCCGATCCAGATCGCGAGATTCTTCACGTTGACGCCCGGTAACGCCTGCGACAGCGAGAGACCGTTGAGGAACGCTTCTTCATCGAGCCAGCGTCGCTCGTGGACGAAATCGCGCATCATCCGCCCGCTGAGCCCGCCGCCGAAGCTGGTCAGGCCGATCTCCGCGAACGCGATGAACAGCGCGAGGACGTCCGGCGGCGGTGCGTCGCCTGCGGGCGGTGTCGTGGGAGTCGTGGCGGGGGATGAGGGCATCGGGGGGCACGTGGCGATCGGGCGATCGCCCATGTTAGCAAGCGGTGCCTGTCAGCACGCTGACATGGGCGCGACGACGCACCATCCCCTCCCCACAACCGATTCGACGCAGCCGGGCCACCGTGCACTACGCGCGCACCACCGTCACACCCGCGGCCTCGATCGGCTTCGTCAGCGCGGCGTCGGTTTCCTTTTCGACGACGATCGTCTGCGCCAGCGTGAGGTCGCCGATCACGAATTGCGATGCCGCACGCAGTTTCGACTGCGACGCGAGCACGACCGTCTCGGCCGCGCGTTCGGCCAGCGCGCGCTTGATCGCCGCTTCCTCGAAATCGCCGGTACTCAGGCCGGCGACCGGATGCACGCCCGTGACGCCCATGAAATACAGATCCGCATGAATGCGCGCGATGCCTTCCATCGCGGCCGCGCCGACCGCGACGATCGAATGCTTGTAGAGCCGCCCGCCGATCAGGATCACGTCGATCGACGGATGCGCGGCCAGCGCGACCGCCACGCTCGGGCTGTGCGTGACGATCGTCGCGCGCAGGTCGGCCGGCAACTGGCTGACGAGGAGCGCCGAGGTCGTGCCGCCATCGACGATCGCCACCTGCCCGGACGCGATCATCTGCGCGGCCCGCCGTGCGATGCGCCGCTTCTCCGTGGTTTCGAGCGCCTCGCGCTGCGCGAACGGCGCGACGGCCGGCGACGCCGGCAGCGCGCCGCCATGCACGCGCTGCAACAGCCCCTCGGCCGCGAGTTCCCGCAGGTCGCGGCGCACCGTGTCTTCGGACACGCCGAATTGCACGCTCAGCTCGGCGGCCAGCACCTGGCCGTCGCGCGCGAGCGCGTCGAGGATCGCCTTCTTGCGTTGCGTCGTCAGCATCGTGTTTGCACGAAAATTCTTGAAATTGCACGAATATGCACGTTACCATGGGCGCCGTCCTTTGTCGAACCGGAGGCTGCAATGGCTGCAACGCGGGAGCGGGTGCGCATCGTCGATACGACGGTGCTGTCCGACGACTGGTATGTGCTGCGCAAGGTGACGTTCGATTTCCTGCGCCGCGACGGCACGTGGCAGCGCCTGAGCCGCGAGACCTACGACCGCGGCAACGGCGCGACGATCCTGCTGCGTCATGCCGAAACGGGCGACGTGCTGCTGACGCGCCAGTTCCGGATGCCGGCGTTCGTGAGCGGACACGACGGCATGCTGCTCGAAGCGGCCGCCGGCCTGCTCGACGACGAAACGCCCGAGGCGCGCATCCGCGCGGAGGCCGAGGAGGAGACCGGCTATCGCGTGCGCGGCGTGCGCAAGGTGTTCGAGGCGTTCATGAGCCCGGGTTCCGTGACGGAGAAGCTGCATTTCTTCGTCGGCGAATACGATGCGTCGCTGCGCACCGGCGCGGGCGGCGGCGTCGCGGAAGAGGGCGAGGATCTGGAGGTCGTCGAGATGCCGCTGCGGGCGGCGCTGGACGCGGTCGAGCGCGGCGAGATCGTCGACGCGAAGACGATTATGCTGCTGCAGTACGTCGCGCTGCGGGAAACCGCCGGCGCACGCGCCGCATGACGCCGCGGCTCGTGCTGATCGCCGGCCCGTATCGCAGCGGCACGGACGGCGACCCCGCGCGCATCGCCGCGAACCTGCACCGGCTGGAAGCGGCGGCGCTCGCCGTGTATCGCCGCGGGCACGTGCCGATGATCGGCGAATGGGTGTCGCTGCCGCTCGCGGCCGCGGCCGGGTCGACGCAACTGGGCGACGCGATCGGCGAAACGTTCCTGTATCCGGCCGCGCACCGGCTGCTGCGACGCTGCGATGCGGTACTGCGCATCGATGGCGCGTCGCGCGGGGCGGATGCGGACGTCGCGCTCGCGCGGCAACTCGGCAAGCCGGTCTATTTCGCGGTCGACGAGATCCCGGTTGCACACGACGAATCGGCTCGCTGAGCAAGCGTGGGCGCCGCGTCGCGGTATCGCCGGTGCGGCGTTTGCGGACGGCGGGCCATTGCATTGCCGGTCGCCGCACGTGCGCAGCGCTACACAGTTGCGTCGCCGATGCGGCGCGACGCCCGAACCGGCGTATGAGCGTATGATCGCCACGCCACTCGCGCAACGTTCGACGCCACCGCTTTCCCATCATGCCGCTTTCCGGTCCCGCAGATCTCGCCGACTCCGCCGCCGCGCCGCTTCCCGCCGAGCTCGTCGCGTCCGCCGTCGCCGCACTCGCGCGCGCCGACGCATTGCTCGTCACGGCTGGCGCGGGCATCGGCGTCGATTCCGGGCTGCCCGATTTTCGCGGCACGGACGGTTTCTGGCGCGCGTATCCGGCGCTGCGCCACGAGCGTTTCGAATTCCACGAGATCGCGTCGCCGCACGCGTTTCGTGCGCGTGCGGCGCTCGCGTGGGGCTTCTACGGGCACCGTCTCGCGCTCTACCGCGCGACGGCGCCGCATGCGGGCTTCGCGATCCTGCGCCGCTGGATCGACGCGATGCCGAACGGCGGCTTCGTGCTGACGAGCAACGTCGACGGCCAGTTCCAGAAGGCCGGCTTCGATCCGGCGCGCATCGTCGAGATCCACGGCTCGATTCATGCGATGCAGTGCCTGCGCCCGTGCACGGACGCCACGTGGGACGCGGCGCCGTTCGTGCCGGAGGTCGACGAAGCGACGTGCCGCCTCGTGGGCGACATGCCGCGCTGCCCGCACTGCGGCGGTCTCGCGCGGCCCAACATCCTGATGTTCGGCGACACCGGCTGGCTCGGTGCGCGCTACGACGCGCAGGAACGCGCGCTCGAAGAGTGGATTGCGCAGGCCGGGCGCGTCGCTGTGGTGGAGATCGGCGCGGGCACCGCGATTCCGACCGTGCGCTTGCTGAGCGAACGGCTCGGCGCCGACATGATCCGCATCAACGCGCGCGACGCGCATGCGCGCCGGGCGGACGTGATCGGGCTGAAGGGCGGTGCGCTGGCGACGCTGAACGCGCTCGACCGCGCGTGGCGCGGCGGCTGAGCCGCGCGCCGCGTACCCTGGGCGGATCGGCCGAAGCGCGCGATTACGGCCGCGCGACGAGCGCCTGCACGAGCGCTGGCGCGATCGGCGAACCGAGGCCCGTCACGTAGTCGTAGCCGCCCGCCGCGCTGCAGACGCTGCCGCAATTGCCGTTGGACCCGGTCGTCACGTCGTGGAAGTCGCTGCCGTACGCGGTTTTGCCGACCGCATAGAGCGTGTCGTAGGCGCCGCTCAACGATGTCTTGCCGGCCGCCGTGCGCAGCGAATTCGCGATCGCGACGAGCGCCGCCCATTGCGGCGCGCCCGCGCTCGTGCCGCCGACCTGGAACCAGCCGGCCTGCCCCTGATAGGTGACCGAGTCGTATACCGCGAAGCCGCTGGACGGATTCGCGTCGTAACTGACATCCGGCACGCCGCGCTTGCCGGCCACCGGAATCGGCCACGCGGTCTGGCCGGCCGGCTCGGCCTCGACGCTGCTCACACCGCCGCCGCTGCCGCTCCACGCCGTCTCGCCGATGTAATTGCCGGCCGTATCGGACGACAGCGTCGTGCCGCCGACGGACACCACGTAAGGCGACGCGGCCGGGTATTCGGTGCCGGTGCCGCTGTCGCCGGACGACGCGACGAACGTCACGCCCGGTACGTTGAAGTGGCTGTCGAAGCCGGTCTCGCTGCTGAATTCGTTGCCGCCGAAACTCATCGACACGACCGACGCACCGCGCTTGACCGCGACGTCGACCGCGGCCATCAGGTCGCTGAAGCTGGCCGATGCCGCCTCGACGAGCACGATCTTCGCCTTCGGCGCGATCGCATGCACCCATTCGACGTCGAGCGAGATCTCGAGCGACCAGCCTGCATTGGGCTTGGGCCGCGCACCGTGGGCATACACCTTGGTGAAACAGCCGTTCGACGACGTGCACGCCGGCAGCGAGAACGCAGTGCTGAACACGCCGAGATCGGCTTCGATCTTCGGGTCGTCGTACGCGTCGACGATCGCGACGACCATCCCGTCGCCCTGGTTCGCGATCGCGTCGAATCCGTAGGCATGTCGCGCGAGCGCCGGCGTGAGGCCTGCGATCGTGGCCGTGCTCGCGCGCGGCTTCGTGTGGAACGGCGGGCGCGCGAATCCTTTCGGCGCGCGGTTGCCTTCGACGTAGGACGGCGGCCCGTTGCCGTCGGCGAGCGCGACGCCCGACGCGAGCAGCGATGCGCACAGCGCCGGGATCAACATGGATGACAGGCGGATATTGTTCATTTTTCGAGTCTCCATGTCGATGGAGTAGGGTGGCGAAACAATTCTACGAAATCGACGACGGTAACTACATCGAATATCGACTGGATACGGGAATGTCTGATAAGGGAAAGTACGTGGAACCTCGACGGGAAAAGCGTTGTGCAGAGTTAACCTGCGCGCACGATCGAACTGATTTATCGGTTTTTAAAAAGCTGATAAATAATCGGCCGATTAAAAATCGGTTTGTAATGTCGGATGTAATTGTCGGGTAAATATCCACGGCGGCAGCGCGCAGGGGAAATCGCGAAACGCGTCATGCGATCGCGGCACGATCCGCTGCCTGCCTGCACGGCCCGCCGGCATTGCCGGCGCGGCGCGATTCCGCATACAGTTCAGCGTAGCCGCGTGCGCCGCGCGGCGTCATCGGTGAGGGGTGCCCTTGTTCTATTCGATCGTCGCGATCTTCGTCGGCGCCGGCCTCGGCGCGTTGCTGCGCTGGTTCCTGAGTCTCGCGCTCAACGCGGTCTTTCCCGCGGTGCCGCTCGGCACGCTCGCGTCGAACCTGCTCGGCGGCTACGTGATCGGCGTGGCCGCCGTCGTATTCACCGTTCGCGTCGGGTTGCCGCCCGAATGGCGGCTATTCGTGATCACGGGCTTTCTCGGCGGCCTCACGACGTTCTCGACCTATTCGGTCGAAGTGATGACGCACGCGCTCGACGGCGAATTCGGATGGGCGTTGGCGGTGGCTGTCCTACACTTGACTGGATCGTTCGCGCTGACGGCGCTCGGCATGTGGACCGCGCGCGCGTGGCTCGCGGCGGCCTGAGCGGGCCGCCATCGGAGGGAGCGATGGACAGGGTCTTTTTGCGCTTCTACGTGCACGAGCAGCACCGGCTGCACTGGAAGCCGCTGTGGGAATGGCTGCTGGAAGAGGCGAACCGGATGGGCGTCGCGGGCGGTTCCGCGTTTCGCGCGATGGCAGGTTTCGGCCAGCATCGCGTGCTGCACGAGGATCGCTTCTTCGAACTGCAGGGTTCGCTCGCGATCGAGGTCGAATTCGTCGTCACCGAGGACGAGGCGCAGCGGCTGCTCGAGCGGCTGTCGCACGAGAAAGTGCGCGTGTGCTACGCGATGATGCCCGCGCAGTTCGGCGTGATCGACACGCTCGGCGCACCGCCGGCGCAGGGGCCGGCAGCGTAGGTGTCGCGCCGGATCAGATGCCGAACATCGTCAGCGACACGGCGGCGCGCGTGACGATCATCAGCAGCACCTGCACGATCACGAACAGCAGGATCGGCGACAGGTCGATGCCGCCCAGGTTCGGGATCACGCGGCGCAGCGGGTTCAGGAACGGCGCGGTGAGCTGGTAGAGGATCGGCATTGCCGGCGAGCGCGGGTTGAGCCACGACAGCAGCGCCATCAGGATCGTCATCCAGATCACGAGGTTGAGCGCCCACTTCACGACGGTGAGCAGCGCGACCACGACGAGCGTCGCGATCACGGCGGCCGGATCGAAGCCGGCCATCACGACCATCAGCACGACATAGACGAGCGCGGTGAGCAGTGCGGCGACGACGCTGGCCCAGTCGATGCCGCGTACGCCCGCGATCACGCGGCGCAGCGGCAGCACGAGCCAGTTGGTCGCCTGCAGCACGGCTTGCGTGACGGGGTTGTACGGCGGCACGCGGACGGCCTGCATCCAGACGCGCAGAATCAGCGCGGCGCCGAATAGCGTGAAGACGGTATTGAGCAGAAAACGGGCGATCTCGCCGAACATCGTTGGCATCCTTTTTATACAGTCAGTAGCGTGCGGCCGCCAACGCCGGTTGGCGGCGCATCGGCCGACACCTTATCACGCCTCGTCGCGCGACGGGGAGGGGGGCGCGGCGGGGTGGGCGGCCATCCGCGCCAGCGAGGTTTCGACGGCTTCGGCCAGCGCCGGCAGCGATGCCGGCGGCGGCGCGCGCTTCGCCGCGAGCGCGACCGCGCGGCGCGTCAGCAGCGCATACAGCGCCGCGTGATCGCCGCCGCGCGCTTCGAGCAGCGCGAGCTGGCGCTCGACGATGGCCGTGTCGCCGCGCGATACCGGCCCGGCCAGCGCATTCGCGAGCCCCTTGTCGCGCGCGGTCTCGATCGTGCCGGCGAGCATCGGCAACAGCGCGCGCAGCGCGGCGTCCTCGTCGAAACCGAGGCCGCGCCACAGCTCGACCGCTTCCGACAGCCCGCACAGCGCGAAGCTCGCCGCGTAGTGGGCGGCCGCGTGATACAGCATCCGGCCGCCGGCCGGAATCGACAGCGGATGACAGCCGAGTGCGGCGGCAAGTCGCAGCAGCGTCGCGTGCAGCGCACCGTCCGCTTCGATCGTGACCGAGCAGCCGTCGATGCGTGCGAGGTCGGCGTCGGTGCCGCCGAACAGATAGAGCGGATGGAAGCCGCCGGTGGTCGCGCCTTGCTGCTTCGCCGGATCGAGCAGCGCGACCGGCGATGCGCCGCTGCAATGGACGACCGCCTGGCCGGCCGCGCGCGATGCGTCGAAGCGCAGCGCCGCGGCGCTCGACGCGAGATGATCGTCGGGCGTGGTCAGGAAGATCAGCTCGGCGGCGTCGACCACCTGCTGCGGGGTATCGACCGCGCGGCAACCGGCGATGCGCGCGGCGAGGCCGGCGGCCGACGCGGGCGTGCGGCTCGCGATCGCGACGACGGGGAAGCCGGCCTGCGCGAAACGCTGCGCGACACACCGCGCGAGGCGGCCGGCGCCGATGAAGCCGAGGCGGGGTGTGTCGGGAAGCGGCATGGCGGCGGATGTCAGCAAAAACGAAGCAACCGCCAGTATCGCAGGAATGACGGCCATTTCGCGGAAGGCCGGTTGCAGGGTGGTCGCGCGTATGAATTACCGGTACGCGGGGCGGTCGATGTGTGTCTGGTGTCTGGTAGCGTGGCCGAATCAGGATCGGGGAATCCGACCCCGAAACGCTGCGCCGCCGCATCCCGCTTGAAATGTCGGCATGTTGTCTCGAATTTGTAATCGTTCATTACGTACGCGTGCCCGCTGCGCCCGCCGGATCCGGTAAGACTGACCGGTCGGCGTGCCGCGACCCGATCCCTCGGACGGAATCGCGCGACCGGCAAGGAACGCGGCCCATGTCGGGCGCCGCGCCGGACGGCCGCTGCGGCCGCGTGCAATTGCAATTTGCAACAAATGGACGATACGCGCGGGGCGGGTTTTCGCTACATTGCTTCCATGCGACGTGCATGCCCGCCGTTGCCGACAGGAGCGCCTAAAATACCGCTCCAGCAGGAGAATCGAAGTGAAAAAGCTCATTCCGTTCATCGCCGCCGCCGCGCTGGGCCTGGGTGCCGCGAGCGCCGCGCAGGCTCACGTGTCGATCGGGGTCGGCATCGGCATCCCGGTCGCACCCGCTTACCCCGTCTACGCACCGCCGCCGCCCGTGTACTACGCGCCGCCGCCGCCCGTGTACTACGCGCCGGCGCCGGCCTACTACGCGCCGCCGCCCGCGGTGGTCGTCGGCGGCTACGGTGGTGGCTACTACGGTCGCCCGTACTGGCGGCATGGTTACGGCGGCTGGGGCCATCACGGCTACTGGCGTCGCTGATTCGTCCCGCGCGGCCTGACCGCGCGCGGCAAAACGGCGCAACGTCCCGCGAGGGGCGCTGCGCCGTTTTTCATTGGGGCTCGCATGTGGCGCGGTGGCCGGCGCGGCAGCGCGACCGCGATTACGCCGCGTGTACGATCAGGTCGCGGTAGCCGCCGACGATCACGCTGTACGAGAAGTACGCGAACAGCAGCGCCGATGCGACGTGGCACGCACGCATCAGCCCGGCGCCCGCGCGCTTGCGGCCCTGGCTCGCGAGCGTGCACATGAACAGCGTCCACGCGAGGCCGCCGAGGAAAAAGCCCGACAGGAACACCGACGCGGTGGCCGGCGTGGTCGCACCGGCTTTCGCGATCAGCGCGCCGCCGACCGCCGCGAACCACAGGATCGCGCTGGGCGACGACATCGCGAGCAGCATCCCGCGCAGAAAGCTGCGTCGTGCGCTCGCTCGCGGCGGAGGTGCATCGTCCGCGTCGTCGTCGGCCGACTTCGCGGGCGTCAACGCTTCGCGCGCCATCTTCCACGTGAGGAACAGCAGCACCGCGCCGCCGCCGATCCACACGATCCAGCGCACCGGTTCGAACTGCAGCAGCACGGCCATCCCCGCGAGCGCGAGCGCCGCGTAGACGAGATCGCCGACGCACGACCCGACGCCGAGCCAGAAGCCCGGCCGGAAGCCGTGCGACAGCGTGAGCGACAGCATCGCGACGTTCACGAGGCCGATGTCGAGACACAACGACAGCGACAGAAAGAATCCGTCGGACAGCATGGAGGCGGGCGGAAAGCTCATCTTCTGGGTGCGTGCGGCAAGTGCGATGCGCGGGCCGGCGCGCGCCGGCCGCGTGGCGTCAGAGGCCGATCTCCTGCCATAGCCGGTCGACGCGCGCCTTCACGGCCGCGTCCATCTCGATCGGGCGACCCCATTCGCGGCTCGTTTCGCCCGGCCACTTGTTGGTCGCGTCGAGCCCCATCTTCGAGCCGAGTCCGGCCACCGGCGACGCGAAGTCGAGATAGTCGATCGGCGTGCTGTCGACCATCACCGTGTCGCGCACGGGGTCGACGCGCGTCGTGATCGCCCAGATCACTTCCTTCCAGTCGCGGATGTTCACGTCCTCGTCGACGACCACGATGAACTTCGTATACATGAACTGCCGCAGGAAGCTCCACACGCCGAACATCACGCGCTTCGCATGGCCCGCGTAGCTCTTCTTCATCTGGACGATGGCCATCCGGTAGCTGCAGCCTTCGGGCGGCAGGTAGAAGTCGGTGATTTCCGTGAACTGCTTCTGCAGCAGCGGCACGAACACCTCGTTCAGCGCGACGCCGAGCACCGCGGGCTCGTCGGGCGGCTTGCCCGTGTAGGTCGAATGGTAGATCGCGTCGCGGCGCATCGTGATGCGCTCGACGGTGAACACCGGAAACCACTCCTGCTCGTTGTAATAGCCGGTATGGTCGCCGTACGGCCCTTCGAGCGCGTGCTCGTATGCGGCCGCCGCATGGCCGGCCGGGCGCGGCGGCGCGCCGGCCGGAGCGGGGCCGGGTGCGCCTTCCTGCGGATGAATGAAGCCTTCGAGCACGATCTCCGCGCGCGCGGGCACCTGCAGCGTGTCGACGCCGGGCGTCAGGCACTTCGCGAGCTCCGTGCGGCTGCCGCGCAGCAGGCCGGCGAACTGATATTCGGACAGCGAATCGGGCACCGGCGTCACCGCGCCGAGCGTCGTGGCCGGATCGGCGCCGAGCACGACCGCGACCGGATACGGCTTGCCCGGGTTCTGCAGCGCGAATTCGCGGAAGTCGAGCGCGCCGCCGCGATGCGCGAGCCAGCGCATGATCAGCTTGTTGCGGCCGATCAACTGCTGACGGTAGATGCCGAGGTTCTGGCGGGACTTGTTCGGCCCGCGCGTGACCGTCAGGCCCCACGTGACGAGCGGCCCCGCATCGCCGGGCCAGCAGGTCTGGATCGGCAGCTTGTTCAGATCGACGTCGGCGCCTTCCCAGACGATCTCCTGGCACGGCGGCGACGACACCGACTTCGGCGCCATGTCCCACACCGCCTTCGCGAGCGACAGCAGCTTGCCGGCGTCCTTCAGGCTCTTCGGCGGATCGGGTTCCTTCAGCGCGGACAGCAGGCGCCCGAGGTCGCGCAGCGAGCCGAGCGCGGCATCGTCGCCCGCATCGACGCCCATCCCGAGCGCGACGCGGCGCGGCGTGCCGAACAGGTTGCCGAGCACCGGGAACGCATGGCCGGGCGGCGCGTTGAACAGCAGCGCGGGTCCGCCGGCGCGCAGCACGCGGTCGCACAGCTCGGTCATTTCGAGCACGGGCGACACGGGCTGCGTGACGCGCCGCAGCTCGCCGAGCGCCTCGAGGCGCTGAATGAAATCGCGTAAGTCTTTGTATTTCATGAAGAAGGTCCGAGCCACCCGCAGGGACGGGCAGCGATGGGCGGGGCAGCGGCTGGCTACGACCCCGAATCGACCGACGATTTTACCCCGGGCAGCCGCGCGACCGCCCCGGCGGAGAAAAAGTCGACCGCGCGCAAACCCCCTACGGCACGGGGATTGCGTTCTGAAGAGGGGTTTTAAATTACTTTTTGTTATAGATTTTAGTTTTTATAGTGTTGACGATCTATAAAACCCTGCTAGAATCCGCTCACATTGGCTGCAGGGTAAAAGGCTTCGAGCCGCCAATCACCGATCTTTGACGCAGCGCGTCACCGTCCGCCGAATCCTGCACGGCGTCTTCGACGGCTTATGTCGTAGTCCCAGCCAGCGCCACCAGACGCTGGTTTTTTGCGTGGGTGCCACCGCGTATGCCCGCCTCGCCCAGTGTGCGAAGGCGCCGGCCTTCTTACACCGTGGCCTCGAACGGTACTTATACCGTTTCCCCGATGCTTGCGCGTCCCAACCAAGGCGTGCGGCGTCGTGATTCCGCGGCGCGTTTTCTGTCTCGCCATCGAGCTGAGCGAGCCGCACGAGTCATGTTCATGGGAGATGATCTGAATGAACGCTTGGTTATCGTGGCGTCCCACTGAGCAGCATGCGCAAATCGTGCGCAACTTGCTGCGTCGCGGGACGCGTGTCAGTCACCATCTATTCAGCGTTGTCGGCTGTTTCGCTGTCGCGGTTGCGCTTGCACTGTGGCTGCTGCCAACCGTCCGCGGCACGCTCGCCGCGAAGCTGATGCCGGTCGTGTCCGCGGCCGTGCAGGCCGGTCCGGCCCGTCTGCTGTCCGGCCATCCGCTGCCGAACTTCGCGCCCGCTGGCGCGCAGCCGCAGCAGGAAGACACGCCCGAAACGGATGCGCTTGCGGTCGGCCTCGATGTCGCGCCGGAAACCGCCGCTCAGGGCGCTCAAGGCGCCCAGAGCGATGCGTCCGACCCGGCCCGCAACGGCCCGTCGCCGGTCGCACTGGCCAAGCTGATTCCGATTCAGCGCGTGGCGGCCGATGCCCGCGACGATCGCGCGCTCGCGTCGAACCGCGAACAGGCGCTCGTCGCGACCTATCTGTCGCGCCGTTACCGCGTCGCGCAGGAGCCGCTCGGCCAGCTCGTCAAGGCCGCGTTCCAGACCGGTCGCGACGTCGGCCTCGATCCGCTGCTGCTGCTGTCCGTGATGGCGATCGAATCGGGCTTCAACCCGTACGCCGAGAGCGGCGTCGGCGCGAAGGGGCTGATGCAGGTGATGTCGAAGGTTCACTCCGACAAGTTCGAGTATTTCGGCGGCACCGACACCGCGCTGCAACCGCTCGCGAACCTGCAGGTCGGCGCCCTGGTGCTGAAGGACTGCATCGCGCGCGGCGGCTCGCTCGCGAGCGGCCTGCGCCTGTACAACGGCTCGACGAACCCCGACGACAACGGCTACGGCTCGAAGGTGATGGCCGAACGCGGCCGCCTGCGCGACGTCGCGCGTGGCCGCAGCGTGCCGATCAACGCGCCGCAGGCGCCCGCGCAACCCGCGAAGCCGATCGTCACCGCAGCCGTGACGGCCGCGGCAGGCGGCGCGAAGCGCGTGCATGCGACGCTCGACGGCACGACGTCGGTCAAGGCGGCGCCGAAGGAAGCGGCGTCGCAGGACGATGCGAGCGTCGATACCGCGAAGCAGTCGCACGGCGATCGTTCGGAGCTCGGCGCGTAACGCGTCACGCGCTCCGTGCGGCTCCGGCCGGCAGGACATGAAAAAGGCACCCGATTCGGGTGCCTTTTTCTATTGGCGGTGCCTGAAGCGGCCGGTGCGCCGGCCGTGGCGTCAGTCAGATCAGTGCTGGCCGAACAGCGTCGCGAGCCGGTCGACGGCCTCTTCGAGCCGCGAGTAGGCGGTCGCATAGGACAGGCGGATATAGTCGCGCGGCGCATGGACACCGAAGTCCATGCCCGGCACCAGCACCACGCCCGCGTCGTGCAGCATCGCCTGCGTGAGCGCGGCGCTGTCGCCGGCCGCCGGGTGGGCGACGCCGCCGCAATGCGCATACACGTAGAACGCACCGTCCGGCATCACCGGCACCGTGAAGCCGAGCCGCTCGAGCGCCGGTGCGATGAAATCGCGGCGGCGCTTGAATTCGTGCCGGCGTGTTTCGTAGATGTCGAGTGTCGTGGGTTCGAAACAAGCAAGTGCCGCATGTTGCGCGAGCGCGGACGGGCAGATGAACAGGTTCTGCGACAGCTTCTCGAACGTGCCGACGAGCGCGGGCGGTACGACGAGCCAGCCGAGCCGCCAGCCCGTCATGCTGAAATACTTCGAGAAGCTGTTCACGGTGATCACGTCGTCGCCGAACGACAGCGCCGACACGGGCGCGGCGTCATAGCTGAGCCCCTGGTAGATTTCGTCGACGATCGTGAAGCCGCCGCGTGCGCGCACGGCTTCGACGATCCGCTTCAGTTCGTCCGGTTCGAGCGACGTGCCGGTCGGGTTCGACGGCGACGCGAGCAGCACGCCGCGCGTGCGGTCGTTCCAGTGCGTGCGGACGTCGTTTTCGGTGAGCTGGAAGCGCGCGTCCGGGCCGCTCGGCACGAGCACCGGGCGACCTTCGGCCGCCGCGACGAAGTGCCGGTTGCACGGGTACGACGGGTCGGGCATCAGCACTTCGTCGTCGCGGCCGACCAGCGCGAGGCACGCGAGCAGCAGCGCGGCCGATGCGCCGGCCGTGACGACGATCCGCTCGGGGGCGATCGCGAGGCCGTACGCGCGCGCGTAGTGCGCGGCGATCGCCTCGCGCAGCGGCGCGATGCCGAGCGCGCTCGTGTACTGCGTAACGCCACGGCGCAGCGCGGCCGCGGCGGCCTCGACGACCGGCTCCGGCGCGGTGAAATCCGGCTCGCCGATGCCCATGTGGATAACATCGCGCCCCAAGGACTCGAGCCGCTGTGCCTCCTTCATCAGTTCCATCACGTAGAAGGGCTGGATCGCGTCGACGCGTGCGGCGAGCGTGACGAGCGAATCGGCGGTGGTATTCATCGGCGGGCAGGGCGGAGGGGAAAAGAATGAAAAACGGGCGCTTGCGCGCCCGTGGACAAGCAAACGGTATCAGCCGTTGCGACGCGCCTGCGTTTCGGCGGGGCGCAGCTTCGCGGCCAGCTTGTCGAGCACGCCGTTCACGTACTTGTAGCCGTCGGAGCCGCCGAACGTCTTCGCGAGTTCGACGGCTTCGTTGATGATCACGCGGTACGGCGTTTCGACATGGTGCGTGAGTTCGAACGTCGCGATCAGCAGCACCGCGCGTTCGACCGGCGACAGCTGATCGATCGGACGGTCCAGCGACGGCGTCAGCGCTTCGACGAGCGTCGCATGCTCGCGGATCACGCCGTGCAGGATCGCTTCGAGCAGTTCCTTGTCAGCCTTGTCGTAACCGAGCGCGCCGCGCAGTTGCGCGTCGATCTCGCCGGAGGGCGCGTTCGACAGCAGCCACTGATACAGGCCCTGCGTCGCCAGCTCGCGCGATTGTCGGCGGGCGCTCTTCTTCATGCGCGCTCCTCTTCGTCGTCTTCGTCTTCTTCTTCGTCCTCGTCGTCGCCGAGCTGGTCGAGCGCCATCGTCAGGTTCGCCATCTCGACGGCGACGCGCGCGGCGTCGCGACCCTTTTCGGTCATGCGCGCGACGGCCTGCTCGTCGTTTTCGGTCGTCAGGACCGCGTTCGCGATCGGCAGGTTGAAGTCGAGGCCGATGCGGGTGATGCCCGCGCCGCTCTCGTTCGACACGAGTTCGAAATGGTAGGTCTCGCCGCGGATCACCGCGCCGAGCGCGATCAATGCGTCGAACTGGCCGCTTTCGGCGAGCTTCTGCAGCGCGAGCGGGATTTCCAGCGCGCCGGGCACCGACACGAGCAGCACGTCTTCACCGGTGACGCCGAGGCGTTCCAGTTCCTCGACGCACGCGTCGGCGAGGCCGTTGCACACGGGTTCGTTGAAGCGCGATTGCACGATGCCGATACGCAGGCCGTCGCCTTCGAGATTCGGTTGGTATTGTCCGATTTCCATGATCTGGTCCGTGGTGTGGATGAACGGTTATAGGGCGAAAGCGCCGTGGCGGGTTACGCGTGGGACGCCGGGCAGGACGTGGCTTCGCCGCCGGGCATCGGAATGAAGCCCGTGACTTCGAGGCCGTAGCCGGACATGCTGCCCAGCTTGCGCGGATTCGACAGCACCTGCATCTTGCCGACGCCGACATCGCGCAGGATCTGCGCGCCGATGCCGAACGTCTTGAAATCGACCGGCCGGCGCTTGAGCGCAGCGGCCTTTTCTTCCTCGTCGAACGCCTTGAAGACGTCGATCAGGTGTTCCTTCGTATCGCCGCAGTTGAGCAGCACGATCACGCCGAGGTCGCGTGCCGCGATCTCGCGCATCGCCGCGTCGAGCGTCCACGAGTGGGTCGATACGCCCGTCTCGAGCAGGTCGAGCACCGACAGCGGCTCGTGCACGCGCGCCGGCGTATCGACGTCGGGCGACGGCGTGCCGCGCACCAGCGCGATGTGCGGCGAGCCGCTCGGCTGGTCGCGGTACAGCACCGCGCGGAACGTGCCGTGCGCCGTCTGCATCGTGCGCTCGGCGATCCGCTCGATGATCGATTCGGTGCGGCTGCGATACTGGATCAGATCGGCGATCGTGCCGATCTTCAGGTCGTGTTCCTTCGCGAACTCGAGCAGGTCCGGCAGGCGCGCCATCGTGCCGTCGTCCTTGATGACCTCGCAGATGACCGCGGCCGGCGTCAGCCCGGCGAGCGCGGTGAAGTCGCAGCCGGCCTCGGTATGGCCGGCGCGCACGAGCACGCCGCCCGGCTGCGCCATGATCGGGAACACGTGGCCCGGCTGCACGATGTGTTCGGGGCGCACGTCGTGCGCGACCGCCGTGGCGATCGTGTGCGCACGGTCGGCGGCCGAGATGCCGGTCGTCACGCCTTCGGCCGCTTCGATGCTGACCGTGAACGCGGTGCCGTACTGCGTGCCGTTGCGATAGGTCATCAGCGGCAGGTGAAGCTGCTTGCAGCGTTCCTGCGTCAACGTCAGACAAATCAGTCCGCGGCCGTACTTGGCCATGAAGTTGATCGCTTCCGGCGTGACGAATTCGGCGGCGATCACGAGGTCGCCCTCGTTTTCGCGGTCTTCTTCGTCGACCAGGATCACCATCCGGCCGGCTTTCAGCTCGGCGATGATGTCGAGCGTGGAGGCGAGCGTCATAAGGGGGCGAGAAAGAGGAAAGTGCGTATTTTACGCCAGCCGGACGGCGTTTCGGCCGGCGCGGGCCGCGCGGGGCCGGCGAGCACTCCGGAAAGCGCCGCGGACGGCCTGCGCGCGGGTGCGGACGGTTGCGGGCCGGGCATGGCCCGGCCGCACGTCACGCGTGCTCGTTGCGCCCGCCGAGGTAGTCGAGCTTGCCGAGTTCGACGCCGCTGTGGCGCAGGATGTCGTACGCGGTCGTCACGTGGAAGAAGAAATTGGGCAGCACGAAGTTCAGCAAATACGACTGGCCGGTGAACTCGATCGGGCCGACGCGCATCTTCAGCACGATCTGGCGCGCCTCGCTGCCGTCGATCTGCGCGGCGTCGAAGCTCTTCAGGTAGTCGATCGTCTTCTGGATGCGCGCATGCAGTTCGTCGAAGGTCTGCTCGACATCCGGGTAGCTCGGGATCTCGGCGCCGGCGAGCCGCGCGGCGCAGCCCTTGGCCGTGTCGGTCGCGATGTAGACCTGGCGGACGAGCGGGAGCATGTCCGGGTAGAGGCGTGCGCCGATGAATACCGACGGATCGATCTGCTTTTCGGCCGCATGGGCCTGCGCCTTGCCGAGGATGTGCTGCAGGTTGGTGAGGCCGCGGATCAGGACGGGCAGCGAAGCCTGGTACATCGAGATGGACATGGGGACGACTCCAATGGGAAGAGTGGCGGCCGCGACGCGGCGCGTCGTACGTGGCGGCATGGAAACCGCTGTCGACGCATCTTAGCGCGGCGGCATGACCCGTGCGCGTCGTTGGCTGTTCGGCCAGGTGTCGGCCGGCCGGACGGGCATCGAGCGAACGCGATCACGATGCTGTCGCTTCGGACGGCCGACGGGGTGGCCCGGCACGAAGCAGGGCGGGAGCAACGCTCGGCGGAGCGACGGGGCTGCGGCGACGCCTAGGCAACGAGGCCGAACCGTCAGCCGTCATTTCATATATGGGACGGCGTTGCCCGATCAGTCCTGATGCACGCCCTGCGACGCCGACAGCATCCGCTCCACATACCGCGCGATCATGTCGACTTCAAGATTGACCTTGTCGCCAACCTTCACGTGACGCAGCGTCGTGACCTCGACCGTATGCGGAATGAGATTGATCGAGAATTCGCACCCGTCCGCGCGGTCGTCGACCGTATTGACGGTCAGGCTCACGCCGTTCACCGTGATCGAGCCCTTGTACGCGAGATAGCGGTCGAGTTCGCGTGGCGCGACGATCCGCAGTTCATGCGACTCGCCGACCGGCGCGAAGCGCGTGACGGTACCGAGGCCGTCCACATGGCCCGACATGATATGCCCGCCGAGGCGATCGTGCGCGCGCAGCGCCTTCTCGAGGTTCACTTCGCCGGGTTGCGCGAGGCCGACCGTCCGGTTCAGGCTTTCGCGCGACACGTCGACGTCGAAGGTGGCGTCGGTCTTTTCGATCACCGTCATGCACGCGCCCTGGATCGCGATGCTGTCGCCGAGCGCGACATCGGCCAGGTCGAGCCCGCCGGCCTGCACGGTCAGGCGCACGCCGGCATCGGCCGACGTGCCGAGCGGGGCGATCGTTTCGATGCGGCCGACGGCCGCGACAATTCCGGTAAACATCGTGACGATTCCGTTCAGTGAGAGGCGTCGGGCGGCGCGACGCGCGCGAGGATCCGCAGGTCGTCGCCGATCCGCTCGATACCGTGGAACGACAGCCGCGTGCGCGCATCGAGGCTGGCCGGCGCGGCGAGATCGAACATGCCGGCCGCGTCGGCGCCCAGCAGGCTCGGCGCCAGATATACCAGCAATTCGTCGACGCAGTGCTCGCGCAGCAGCGAACCGTTCAGCTTGTGGCCGGCCTCGACGTGCAACTCGTTGACGCCGCGCGCGCCGAGCGCCGCCAGCATCGCGGGCAGGTCGACCTTGCCGTGCGCATTCGCGAGCGGCACGATTTCCGCGCCGCGCGACTTCAGCACGTTCGCGCGGACTTCGCCGGCGGCGTCGAGCCGGCCGCAGAAGATCAGCAGCGGCGCGCCTTCCAGCAGCCGCGCGTCGAGCGGCAGGTCGAGGCGGCTGTCCACGAGGATGCGTTGCGGCTGGCGCGGCGTGTCGATGCCGCGCACGGTCAGCAGCGGATTGTCCTCGCGCACTGTGCCGATGCCGGTGAGGATCGCGCACGCGCGTGCGCGCCATGCGTGGCCGTCGAGGCGCGCGGCCTCGCCGGTGATCCACTGGCTTTCGCCGGACGGCAGCGCGGTGC
This sequence comes from Burkholderia sp. CpTa8-5, assembly GCF_017815045.1. Lineage (NCBI taxonomy): Bacteria > Pseudomonadati > Pseudomonadota > Betaproteobacteria > Burkholderiales > Burkholderiaceae > Burkholderia > Burkholderia sp. CpTa8-5. The sequence goes on along the minus strand of NZ_JAGIQD010000011.1, from coordinate 120,447 downwards.
GGCCGTCGAGCGACGCGGCGGTCTTCATCCGCACCCACGGCCGGCCGCGCGTCATCCGCGACACGAAGCCGATGTTCAGTTCGCCCGCTTCATGCGCGAGCAGCCCGCAGCGCACGTCGATGCCCGCGTCGCGCAGCATCCCGAGGCCGCGGCCCGACACCTGCGGATTCGGGTCTTCCATCGCCGCGACCACCTTCGCGACGCGCGCGTCGATCAGCGCGTTCGCGCACGGCGGCGTGCGGCCGAAATGGCTGCACGGTTCGAGCGTCACGTAGACGGTCGAGCCCGCGACGTCGTAGCCGCGCGAACGCGCATCCTTCAGCGCCTGCACTTCCGCGTGGTCCTGGCCGGCCGGCTGCGTGAAGCCTTCGCCGATCACGTCGCCGTCCTTGACGATCACGCAGCCGACGCGCGGATTCGGTGCGGTCGTGTACATGCCGCGCGCGGCGAGCGCAAGCGCGCGCTGCATGTGGGCGAAATCGGTATCCGAGAACATGCGCGCGCCCCCGGGTCAGGCGGCGAGTGCCGCGAACGCGCGGCGTGCGGCCGCGAGCGTCGCGTCGATCACCGCGTCGTCGTGCGTGCTCGACACGAAGCCGGCTTCGTACGCGGACGGCGCGAAGTACACGCCCTCGTCGAGCATCAGGTGGAAGAAGCGGTTGAAGCGCTCGGTGTCGCTCTTCGTGACTTCCGCGAAGCTGGTCGGCACGCGCTCGGCGAAGTACAGGCCGAACATCGCGCCGATCGAGTCGGCCGCGAACGGCACGCCGGCCGCGCGCGCTTCGGCCGCGAGGCCGTCGGCGAGCCGCTTCGTCTGCGCGGTGAGCGCGTCGTAGAAGCCGGGCGCCTGGATCAGTTGCAGCGTCTTCAGGCCCGCGGCGACCGCGATCGGGTTGCCCGACAGCGTGCCGGCCTGGTAGACGCCGCCGAGCGGCGCGAGGTGGGCCATGATGTCGCGGCGGCCCCCGAACGCGGCAGCCGGCATCCCGCCGCCGATCACCTTGCCGAGGCAGGTGAGGTCGGCCGCGATGCCGTAGTGCGCCTGCGCGCCGCCGAGCGCGACGCGGAACCCGCACATCACCTCGTCGAAGATCAGCACGGCGCCGTGCTTCGTGCACAGCGCGCGCAGCGCGTTCAGGAATTCGGGCGTGCCGCGTACGAGGTTCATGTTGCCGGCGACCGGCTCGACGATCGCCGCGGCGATTTCGTCGCCGAACGCGCCGAATGCTTCTTCCAGCGCGGCGACGTTGTTGTATTCGAGGACGGTCGTGTGCTTCGCGATGTCGGCGGGCACGCCGGCCGACGTCGGGTTGCCGAACGTCAGCAGGCCCGAGCCGGCTTTGACCAGCAGGCTGTCCGCGTGGCCGTGGTAGCAGCCCTCGAACTTCACGATGCGGCTGCGGCCCGTGAAGCCGCGCGCGAGACGCAGCGCGCTCATCGTGGCCTCGGTGCCGCTCGACACCATCCGCACCTGTTCGATCGACGGCACGAGCTTGCAGATTTCCTCGGCGATCTCGATCTCGGCTTCGGTCGGCGCGCCGAACGAGAAGCCGTCGGCGAGCACGTTTTGCACGGCCGACAGCACTTCGGGATGGACGTGGCCGACGATCATCGGGCCCCACGAGCCGATGTAGTCGATGTACTGCTTGCCGTCGGCATCCCAGAAATACGGGCCTTGCGCGCGCGCGACGAAACGCGGCGTGCCGCCGACCGAACGGAACGCGCGCACCGGCGAGTTGACGCCGCCGGGAATGGTCTTCTGGGCGCGTTCGAAGAGGATCTGATTGTTGGACATGAGCGAAACCTGCGAGAGAAGGGCGCGGGGGCCTGTGCACGGGCCGCGGCGCCTGGGCGGAACGATCGTCTGATTGTACCGGAGACGCGCGCGGCAGGCCCGCCGGGCGGTCTGCGGCCTTTCGGCGCGCGAAGGGGGGCGTCTAAGCGGGAAGGCGGCCCCGATTCGAGCCGGTTTCCGCCTATCGCGGCGGCTTGCGCTTGCCGGTCAGTTCGGCCCAGCGCTTTTCGAGCGGACCTTCGACCATCGGCTTGATCGACGTGCCGGAACTCTGCGCGTCCCACGTCTGTACCGAGTACGGATGCACGCGCAGCGCATCACGCGGAATCACGACGTCCTGATGCGCGTCGACGAGCCAGTCGTACACGAAGTCGATGCACAGCCGGTAGCCGCGCTTGGTCGACGGATCGGGCACCTCGTACGGCGCGCGCGTCACGTAGCCGGAGCCGAACACACCTTTCGGTTCCTTCGCGACGCGGTGCAGGAATACGCGGTCGCCCGGCAGGATGCCGCGCGCGAAGCCGCAGCCCCACACGTCATGCACGGCCTCGCCGGCCTTCACGCGCGCGGCGACGTCGGGCAGTTCGGGCCATGGCCATTTCTTGGGGCTCCAGATCAGCAGGAAAGCGGTCATCGGTTCGGTCGTACGTCGAATGGGTCAGACAAGAGAGGCAAGCAGCAAGCTTAATCGAATCCACCCGCGCGCTCGTTCGGCGGGCGACGAGCGCGGGCGTGTTCCTGGCCGCCGCCGCATGCAGCCCCGGGGCAGGCAAAAAAGTTGCGCGTACAATCATGGGCCTGAGCGCGCCGCTTGCGGCGCGGCCTCCCGTCTTCACCGCCACGCGCGCCCCGATGCGCGCGGGCTCCCATTCCGGATACCCATGTCTCACGTCGTCCGGCGCCGGCCCGATGCCCGGCTGATCCTGTTGCTCGGTGCGCTCGCGGCCTGCGGGCCGATCGCCACCGACATGTACCTGCCAAGCCTGCCGTCGATTGCCGCCGGCTTCTCCGTGAGCCCCGGCGCCGCGCAACGCACGCTGACGAGCTTCATGGCCGGCTTCTCGATCGGCATGCTGCTGTACGGCCCGCTGTCCGACACGTGGGGCCGCCGCCCCGTGCTGCTCGGCGGAATCGCGCTGTTCACGCTCGCGAGCATCGGCTGCTTCGTGTCGGGCTCGATCGACATGCTGATCGTCGTGCGCTTCCTGCAGGCGCTCGGCGCCGGCGCCGCGTCGGTGCTCGCGCGGGCGATCGCGCGCGACGCGCACGAGCCGAGCGACGCGGCGAAGGTGCTGTCGATGGTCGCGATCGTCACCGCGGTCGGGCCGCTGCTCGCGCCGCTGATCGGCGGCCAGATCCTGCGTTTCTCCGGCTGGCGCGGCGTGTTCGTCGTGCTGGCCGTGTTCGGCGCGCTATGCGCGACGACCGCGTACCTGCGCGTGCCTGAAACCTGGCCGAAGGAGCGGCGCAAGAGCGCGGCCGTGCTCGCGTCGTTCGCCTCGTACGGGCGCATCCTGTCCGACCCCGTCGCATGGGGGCACATGCTGTGCGGCGGGATGGCGTTCGCGTCGATGTTCTCGTACATCACCGCGACGCCGTTCGTGTACATCGAGTATTTCCACGTGTCGCCGCAGCACTACGGGCTGCTGTTCGGGCTGAACGTCGTCGGGATCATGATCGGCAACTTCGCGAACACGCGGCTCGTCGGCCGCATCGGTTCGCTGCGCATCATCGCGGCCGCGTCGCTCGTGAGCTGCATCGCGTCGCTCGCGGTCGCGTTCGTCGCGCTGACGGGGTTGGGCGGGCTGTGGTCGATCGTCGTGTGCCTGTTCTTCGTCGTCGGCGTGGTCGGGATCCTGTCCGCGAACTGCACGACCGACCTGATGCACCGCTATCCGCACAACGCGGGCGCGTCGGCGGCCGTGTTCGGCGCGATGCAGCTCGCGCTTGGCGCACTCGCGAGCGTCGCGATCGGCGCACTCGCGGACGGCACGCCGTTCGCGATGGGCGTGACGATCGGCGTCACCGGCGTGCTGTGCTTCGTCGGGCGCTATCTGGTGCTGCGCTGGCATGGACGGCCTGTGCGGGCCGGGGCTTGAGCAGCGCGGCGAAACTGGCGGAGGAGGGCGGTCGACGGGTTTGAACTTCCCCTCTGCATCACTTTGAACGGCCTGACGAGCGATTGTCGAGTCGATAGCTGCGCTTCGGGTTGATCACGAATCGCCTGACTTCGGTCTCGAGTTCCTGGCTGTGATACAGATCCAGGCATTTCAAAAAATCAAACCTCACGCCCTTGATTTCGGACTCGACGACCGGATTGCGATAGTCGCGTGCAAGAAAACGATTGACCAGCGATTTGCCCGTGTCGGGGTTCCGTTCCAGATCGAAGTCGGTCCAATCCATTAGTGCACTGGCGCTGCTTCCCGCGTCCATCGCAGCGGACGGTTCATTCCGATAAGCGGTCGCGACGCATTCGGCGAGCACCATGTCCTTGTAGTTCTGCGCGTAGGTTCGGGCGCCGGCTTGTGGCGACGACGACGTATCCGTGGCGTGGCTGGGTTGTGCCGCGAACATCAGGGCCCAGAACATCACACACCGGAGCAGTGGATTTTGTCTGATGGCAGACTCCAGAGGTATGCACAGATCCAACACATCGCCTAAAAGATGAACCGGTCTATGTGGCTAGGAGCAATCAGCGCGGTAGGCTTTCCAAGCGCTGATTGCTCCACTCTCCATCCAAAATAGCCTGATAGAGCATGCCTAGAGTCAGTGGTACTTTGTCATATTTTTCTCGGCGTTTTCTGGAGAAAGCCATCCGCGCCACTTCAATCAAGCTAAAGCCCTCTCCTGAGAAGTAGCGATTGAACTCAAAATCTCCAACTTGCACTGGAAATTTATCGAAGAAGCGCTCCATAAACTCGACCGCATCGTCGCCAGTGATATCCAAATCACCCTCGACGGCATGATCTTTTGTGAGAATTTTTTTGGGGCTGACACCGGCCTCCTTTCTCACGAAATCCTCAAACTCGTCCCACGTAAACTGGCTCATCAGAACACCTTGTCCTCAGGCTTAACAAGCGCGTTATAGCGCGACACGGAACGAATGCTGATCATCGTGACATCCTTGGCAGCAATGACCCACCCAACGACAGGAACTGCGCGCCCAACGAAAACCCCAATGTTTCTTACCAGAATGAACTTCAAGCGCTTGACGCTGGCATTGGTCAACGTTGGGAGGATTTTCTTCTTCAAATCGTAGTCCAGATACTTGCGACTCAATATCGACGCAACAGAAGTCCCCGGCGTGGTACCAAAGGGCTTTGCTCGTGTTGGCATCCAATTTTGACCGGCCACAATGGCAACCACTGCTGCTACATCGTCAACACCAAGTTCCTTGCATGTCTCATCGATAAAGATAAGGAAAAACAGTTCCATTGGCGTGAGATCTCGATGTGTACCAAAGGCATAGGTATTGTTCATTATAGTATTCCTCTCTCAGGCTATCGACGAGGCTGAAACCTCGAAGAGAACGATCCCGTGCCTATTGTCCAGGGTGCTGCCTCCCAGCGAAGGCGGGAATTTGATCACTTCTGCTTTGTCACATCGCTGGATATTGGTGGCCACGTTGCCACCAATCGTCAAGGCAACTTTCTCCGCGGAATTTATCGGCGCGTAAATGCGCATTGCTGCTGCCCATGCGGCTGAAAAACGTGGTCTAGGCATATCCCTCTCCGCAAACTGGATGAACGTGATGCTGTCGATGCCAATCGGGGTTCTGTGAGAAACGTGTCATTTCTCGCGTCGGACCGGGATGGCTGCATCACGCGGAGTGAAGGAAGTTACCGAGCCTGGGCAACTGCAGACAATTGGATTTGTTCGAAAATGGGGGCGTGTACGAACGTATGACGTCACGCACAGCCATAGGTAGAAGGCATCGTCAATACCTGCCGAGCCGCTGTTGTTCGCGCCGATGCCGATCATGCAAAACACCCCGAACGCCGGGCCTGAATCCAGCATTCGGGGTGTCGTTCACCGAGGCGTTTTTTTACCGCTGCGTCAATCCCGCGCGACGTCCTTCGCCGCCGGCGAAGCCCCATGGCTGAGCCAATCGAGCACGTCGGCCGTTTCGTCGTCGCTGGCGCGTGCCCGCGCCTGCGCGACGGCCTCCGGCAGCTCGCCGTTGGTCGATGCGCGACGAATCGCAACGCCGACCGCGAGGATGTCGATCATCAGCAGATGCAGGACCCGCGAGATCATCGACAGCTGCGACTCGCGCATCTCGATGTGGTCGGTCTCGAGCGCGACGGTCGCGCGCTTCGCGAGCGGCGTGTTGCTCGACGTGATCGCGATCACCTTCGCGCCGGCCTGCATCGCGACGTCGAGCACGCGCAGCAGTTCGGGCGCGCGCCCCGACTTCGACACCGCGACGATCACGTCGCCCTTGCCGAGCAGCGCGGCCGACGCGGCCTGCATGTACAGGTCGCCGTACGCGATCGTCGGGATCCCGAAGCGGAAGAACTTGTAGTGCGCGTCCTGCGCGACGATGTTCGAGTTGCCGAGCCCGTAGAACTCGATGCGGCGCGCGCCGTTCAGGATCTCGATCGCGTTCTCGACGTGCTCGAAATTCAGGTGCTCGCGCAGTTGCAGGATCGCGGACACCGTGTTGTCGAGCACCTTCGCGCCGAAGTCGGTGGCCGTATCGCCGAGATGCACCTGGCTGTGGCTCATCGGAATCGTGCCGGTGAGGCCGGTCGCGAGCTTCAGCTTGAAATCCGACAGCCCCTGGCAGCCGAGCGAGCGGCAGAAGCGGATCACGGTCGGCTGGCTCACGTCGGCCTTGCGCGCGATGTCGACGATCGGATCGTTGATGATCGAGCGCGGATGGTTCAGCGCGAGATCGGCGACGCGGCGCTCGGCCGGCGTCAGCGCGTCGCGCATCTGGCGGATCCGCTCGAACACGGCCGACGACGCACCGCCCGAACGGTTCGACAACTGTTCCGCGAGGATCGCCGATACGCCGAGGAACGCCGGGTATTCGGCGGTGATCAGGTAGGTCGGGATGTTCTCGAGGTAGTGCGTGAAGCGGCCCTTCGCCTCGAAGCGCGCGCGGAACGACGAGCGCGTGAACAGCTCGCCCAGCTTCAGCGCGACGCCGCCGCCGATGTACACGCCGCCGAGCGCGCCGAGCGTCAGCGCGACGCTGCCCGCGAACGCGCCGAGAATCCCGCAGAAGCATTCGACCGTCTCGAGCGCGAGTGCGTCGCCCGCATGTGCGCGCTCGACGATCTCGACCGTGTCGACGGATGCGGCCACCCGCTTCTTGTCGCGCGCGGCGAGCGCACGATAGATGATCTCCATGCCGGGGCCCGCGCACACGCGCTCGAACGACACGTGCGGAAACTTCTTGCGCGCGTATTGCAGCACGAGATCCTCGCGCTCGTCCTGCGGCGCGAACGACGCATGGCCGCCTTCGCTGCCGAGCGCGATCCAGCGGTCGTCGGCCGGAATCAGGCCCGACACGCCGAGCCCGGTACCGGGCCCGAGCAGCCCGATCACGCTGTTCTGGCGGCGCGCGCCGCCGCCGACCTGCACGCGCTGCGCATCGGTCAGGCCCGGCAGCGCCATCGCGAGCGCGGTGAAGTCGTTGACGACGAGCAGCGTGTCGAAGCCGAGCGCGCGGCGCGTCGCCTCGATCGAGAAGCTCCAGTCGTGATTGGTCATCGTGACCTGGTCGCCGTCGACCGGGTTCGCGATCGCGATCGCCGCGTGGTTCACGCGGCTGATCTTCACGTCCTTCAGATACTTGCGGATCGCGTCGGTGATCGTCGGATAGTCGGCGCCGGGATAGACGCGAATCTGCGTGATCTCGCCCGGGCCGGTTTCCAGCGCGAAGCGCGCGTTGGTGCCGCCGACGTCCGCGAGCAGGCGCGGGCCGTCGGCATGCTGACCCGCGACGACCGCCTTACTTTGCGCACCAGTAGACATCGAGCTGGGTCCCCTTGTCGTTGGCCAGTTGGGAAATCGCGTTCTTCTGCAGCGACGCGGCCGCGGCGTCGAGCACGTCGCGTTTGCGCTCGCCCGCGATCAGCAGGAACAGCCGGTCGACACGCTTCAGCGCATCGAGCGAATAGCTCACGCGTGCGTGGGGTGCCGCGCCCGGATGCACGGCGACGAACCGCTCGGGCGTCGTGATCGCGTGGTCCCATTCGGGCGCGTCGGCGAAGATCGACGCGGTGTGGCCGTCCTCGCCCATGCCGAGCACGGCGACGGTCGGCACGCGGTAGTCGGCGTTCGCGTTGAGCGCGGCGACGTGCGCATCGAGCGTGGTGCGCGTGTCGACGAGCGGCAGGAAGCGGGCAGGGGCCGCCGCGTGTTGCAGCAGCGTGTCGCGCACGAGTTGCGCGTTGCTGGCCGCGTCGTCGTCCGGCACCCAGCGGTCGTCGACCAGCGTGACGTCGACGCTGGCCCAGTCGAGCGTCGCGTGCGACAGCGTATGCAGGAACGGGCGCGGGCTGGTGCCGCCGGACACCGCGAGCGTCGGGCGCGCGGGGCGGGCGAGCGCCGCGCGCAGCGCTTCGCCGACGGCGCGCGCGAGCGCTTCGCTTTGCGCTTCCTGGGTGTCGAAAGCGTGGATCTCGATCACATCTCCTCCGGACTGCTTTGTCTGTTCAAATCGTACGAATCGTGATGCACGTTGCCGCGTACGGTGGCGTACGCGGCAACGGTTTGGTTCAGTTTTCTTCTTCGAGCCAGCAGGTGTCGTGCTGCGCGAGCATCGCGCTCGACGCGGCCGGCCCCCACGTGCCCGCCGCATACGGCTTCGGCGGCTTCAGCGTGCGCGTCCATTCGTTCAGGATCGGCTCGACCCACTGCCATGCGGCTTCCTGTTCGTCGCGACGCACGAACAGCGCGAGCCGGCCGTTGATCACGTCGAGCAGCAGGCGCTGGTACGCCTCCATCTGCCCTTCCTTGAAGAACTGGTCGAACGCGAGGTCGAGGTGCACGCTCGCGAGGTTCATCCCTTCGCCCGGCTGCTTCGCGAGGCAGTACAGGCGGATCGTCTCGTTCGGCTGCAGCCGGATCACGAGACGATTCGAACCGGGGCGCAGCGCGGTCGGCCCCAGCGCCGAATGCGGTACCGGGCGGAAGTTGACGACGATCTCCGCGACGCGGTCGGCCAGACGCTTGCCGGTGCGCAGGAAGAACGGCACGCCGGCCCAGCGCCAGTTCTCGATCTCGACCTTCAGCGCGACGAAGGTTTCGGTCTGGCTGTCGGGCTTCACGCCCGGCTCGGTCGCATAGGCCGGCACCTGCGCGCCCTTGATCACGCCCGCATGATACTGGCCGCGCACGGCAACCTTGCCGATGTCGCGCGGGTCGACCGGCTTCAGCGCGCGCAGCACGCGCAGCTTTTCGTCGCGCACCGAGTCGGAATCCATCGAGTGCGGCGGCTCCATCGCGACGATCGACAGCAGCTGCAGCAGGTGGTTCTGCACCATGTCGCGCAGCGCGCCCGTATTGTCGTAGAAATCGCCACGCGCCTCGACGCCGAGCTCTTCCGCGATCGTGATCTGGATGCTCTCGACCCATTCGCGGCGCCACAGCGGCTCGAACAGCGCATTGCCGAAGCGCAGCGCGAGCAGGTTCTGTACCGGCTCCTTGCCGAGGTAGTGGTCGATCCGGTAGATCTGGCCTTCCGCGAAGATCTCGCCGACCGCGTCGTTGATCGCGTTCGACGATTTCAGGTCGTAGCCGAGCGGCTTCTCGAGCACGATGCGCGCGCCTTCGTTCAGGCCGACCGCCGCGAGCGCCTTGCAGATCGGCACGAACAGCGACGGGCCCGTCGCGAGATAGAACACGCGGATGCCGGGCAGCGAGGCGACCGCGTCGCGCAGCACGACGTAGTCCTCCGCGCGGCCGAGATCGAGGTTCACGTACTCGATGCGGTCGAGAAACGACTGCCATGCCGCGTCGTCGAATGCATTGCCGGCCGCTTTCGCCGCATGCGGCTTCACGTGCGTGTCGACCCATTCGAGATAGGCCGCCCGATCCGATTCGTGTCGCGCCACGGCGACGATCCGGCCGCCCGTCGCCAGCATGTTCGCGCGATGCGCTTCGAACAGCGCGGGCAGGATCTTGCGCATCGACAAATCGCCGGTGCCGCCGAAAAGTACGAAGGTAAAGCTGGAATCGGTATGCATGTGTCTCCGCCGTGTTGGGGGTGCCCGGAAGCGATCCGTAGTGCGATAAAAATATTTTTGACACTGAATTGTAGTTTAACTACAATCCGCCGCAAGGGGTAGCACCTGGGTGAAGAAAAAAAGAAGTGCGGTCGATGAACTGCGCGAGCTTCGCCTTCGGGAGCGCCTTGTGCCGAATGTTATCGGACATTGGCGGCGCGCACCGTTGGCGCGCCGTCGGCCCCGGGCTCGCGTCGCATCATCGCGGCGGGCCAGAAACACAAAGAGGAGACACGCCGTTGAATCTCGATTCACGCTTTCTGTAAGAGCCCGGCCGGTCATCGGCCCCGTACGCTGCATGCGTCCCGCGGCTCGATTTCCCCGTCGTTATCAAGAAGCCGGTTCCCGGTCAGGGAACCTCACGAGTTGATTCAGTCTGGAGGAGATAAGTAATGAAAGTTCGCTCGATCATGGGCGCGCTCTGCGCCGCAGGCCTGATGGCTGGCGCCGTGGCGGCGCAGGCAGCCGAGAACGTAACCGTGCTGCACTGGTGGACCTCGGGCGGCGAGTCGAAGGCCGTCGGCGTGCTGAAGGACGACCTGCAGAAGCAGGGCTACGTGTGGAAGGACTTCGCGGTCGCGGGCGGCGCCGGCGCCGCGGCGATGACCGCGCTGAAGACCAAGGTGATCAGCGGCGATTCTCCGTCGGCCGCGCAGATCAAGGGCCCGCTGATCCAGGACTGGGCCGACCAGGGCGTGCTCGTCAACATCGATTCGGCCGCCGGCGACTGGAAACAGAACCTGCCGCCGGAAATCGACAAGATCATCAAGTACAAGGGCCATACCGTCGCCGCGCCGTTCTCGGTGCACCGCGTCAACTGGCTGTACATCAACAAGGCCGCGCTCGACAAGGTCGGCGCGAAGGTGCCGACCACCTGGCCTGAATTCTTCGCGGTGGCCGACAAGCTGAAGGCCGCAGGCATCCAGCCGGTCGCGATGGGCGGCCAGCCGTGGCAGGACCTGACGCTGTGGGAAGACGTCGTGCTGTCGCAGGGCCCGGCGTTCTACAAGAAGGCGCTGGTCGACCTTGACCAGGCGACGCTGACGTCGCCGCAGATGCTGTCGGTGTTCGACACGGTGCGCAAGATCCAGGGCTACTTCGACACCGGCCGTAACGGCCGCGACTGGAACCTGGCGACCGCGATGGTCATCAACGGCAAGGCCGGCATGCAGTTCATGGGCGACTGGGCGAAGGGCGAGTTCGAGAACGCCGGCAAGAAGGCGGGCAAGGACTACGTCTGCGCGCCGGTGCCGGGCACCGCGAATTCGTACACGTTCAACGTCGACTCGTTCGTGTTCTTCCAGCAGAAGGGCGAGAAGAACGCGACGCCGGGCCAGCTCGCGCTCGCGAAGACGATCATGACGCCGGACTTCCAGGAGCAGTTCAGCCTGCTGAAGGGCTCGGTGCCCGTGCGTCTCGGCGTGAAGATGGACAAGTTCGACGATTGCGCGAAGAAGTCGTACGCCGACGAGCAGACCGCGATCAAGTCGGGCGGCTTCGTGCCGTCGCTCGCGCACGGCATGGCGCAAAGCGACGCGACCGCCGGCGCGATCACGGACGTCGTGACGAAGTTCATGAACTCGCAGCAGGATTCGAAGAGCGCGGTCGCCGCGCTCGCGAAGGCCGCGAAGGTCAAGTAACGCGCGCCAGGCGCCCGGCCGGACACGCTTCATCGGCCGGGCGTTTTTGCATGTGCAGCAAACGGGCTCGCCCGCGGGTCCGTGCCGTACCCGGCGCCGGCCCGGCCTGCGTCGCCCTCGTTCCAGGAGTCGAATCAAGTGGCTGCCCCTCTTAGCGGAAACGGATCCGGCGCTGCCGCCGCACGGCGTACGTCGCCGATGTCGGCCTTCGCCGATCGCTGGATCCCGAAGCTCGTGCTCGCGCCGAGCGTCGCGATCGCCGTGGTGTTCATCTACGGCTTCATCCTGATTACCGGCTATCTGTCGCTGACCCGCTCGCGGCTGTTGCCCAACTACGAATTCGACGGCTTCGGCCGTTACACGGACCTGTTCCAGAACGACGTGTGGTGGACCTCCGCCGCGAACCTCGGCTGGTTCGGGATCCCGTTCATCGCGATCTGCGTCGGGCTCGGGCTGTTCCTCGCGATCCTGCTCGACCAGCGGATCCGCAACGAAGGCGCGCTGCGCGCGATCTTCCTGTACCCGATGGCGCTGTCGTTCATCGTGACCGGCACCGCATGGCAGTGGATCCTGAACCCGGGCCTCGGCCTCGAGAAGGTGATGCACGACTGGGGCTGGACCAGCTTCTCGTTCGGCTGGCTCGACGATCCGGACAAGGCGATCTTCTGCGTGGTGATCGCGGCCGTGTGGCAGTCGACCGGCTTCGTGATGGCGCTGTTCCTCGCGGGGCTGCGCGGCGTCGACGGCGAGATCTTCAAGGCCGCGCAGGTCGACGGCGCGACGCTGCCGACCATCTACCGCAAGATCGTGATCCCGAGCATGCGCCCGGTGTTCTTCTCGGTGCTGCTGATCCTCTGCCACATCACGATCAAGACCTTCGACCTCGTCGTCGCGCTGACGGCGGGCGGCCCGGGCACGTCGTCGTCGCTGCCGGCCATGTTCATGTACACGTTTTCGTTCAACCGCGGCCAGCTCGGGCTCGGCGCGGCGTCCTCGGTGATGATGCTCGCGACCGTCGTCGCGGTGCTGGTGCCGCTGATGTATATGGAATCGAGGAGCACCCGCAATGCAGCCTAAGATGACGATCAGCCGGGCAGTGATCTATGCGGCACTGATCCTGTTCGCGCTGTATTTCCTGTTCCCGATCTACGTGATGCTGTCGACGTCGTTCAAGGACCTCGACCAGTTGCGCACCGGCAACCTGCTGACGCCGCCCACCACGTGGACCGTCGACCCGTGGGTGAAGGCATGGAGCGGCGCCTGTACCGGCGTGCGCTGCGACGGCATGAAGCCGTTCTTCCTGAACTCGCTGCAGATGGTGATTCCGGCCGTGCTGATCTCTTCGCTGATCGGCGCGTTCAACGGCTACGTGCTCACGCACTGGCGCTTTCGCGGCGCCGACGCGCTGTTCACGATGATGCTGGTCGGCTGCTTCATCCCGTTCCAGGTGATCCTGCTGCCGATGGCGCGCCTGCAGGGGATGCTCGGCCTCGCGAACACGATTCCGGGCCTCGTGTTCGTGCACGTCGTGTACGGGATCGCGTTCACGACGATGTTCTTCCGCAACTTCTACGTGAGCGTGCCGGCCGAACTCGTGAAGGCTGCCCGCATCGACGGCGCCGGCTTCTTCACGATCTTCACGAAGATCCTGCTGCCGGTGTCGCTGCCGATCTTCATGGTGTGCCTGATCTGGCAATTCACGCAGATCTGGAACGACTTCCTGTTCGGGATCGTGTTCTCCGGCGTCGATTCGATGCCGATCACGGTCGCGCTGAACAACCTCGTCAACACGTCGACGGGCGTGAAGGAATACAACGTCGACATGGCCGGCGCGATCATCGCCGCGCTGCCGACGCTGCTCGTCTACATCGTCGCCGGCCGCTACTTCGTGCGCGGGCTGACGGCGGGCGCGGTGAAGGGGTAGGCGCGGCGTTATCCGATACGACGAACCGGCCGCGCACCACGCGCGGCGCATCGAAACGAACCCGACGCGGCGCCCGAGTGCGCCGCGCGAGACGAGACAGAGGATTCACAGCATGGCAAGCCTTTCCATCCGTGACGTGTACAAGACCTACCCGAACGGGGTGCCGGTCCTGAAGGGTGTCGACATCGAGATCGAGGACGGACAGTTCCTGATCCTGGTCGGCGGCTCGGGCTGCGGGAAATCGACGTTGCTCAACATGATCGCCGGGCTCGAGACCGTCACGAGCGGCGAGATCTGCATCGACGGCAAGGTCGTCAACGACCTGTCGCCGAAGGATCGCGACATCGCGATGGTGTTCCAGTCGTACGCGCTGTATCCGTCGATGACGGTGCGCGAGAACATCTCGTTCGGCCTGAACATCCGCAAGGTGCCGAAGAGCGAGCAGCAGCAGATCGTCGACCGCGTGTCGGCGATGCTGCAGATCCAGCATCTGCTCGACCGCAAGCCGGGCCAACTGTCGGGCGGCCAGCGCCAGCGCGTCGCGATGGGCCGCGCGCTCGCGCGCGATCCGTCGCTGTTCCTGTTCGACGAACCGTTGTCGAACCTCGACGCGAAGCTGCGCATCGAGATGCGCGCGGAAATCAAGCTGCTGCACCAGCGTCTCGGCACGACGATCGTCTACGTGACGCACGACCAGATCGAGGCGATGACGCTCGGCGACCGGATCGCGGTGATGAAGGACGGCGTGGTCCAGCAGTTCGGTGCGCCGCAGGAGATCTACGATTCGCCGTCGAACCTGTTCGTTGCGGGGTTCATCGGCGCGCCGCCGATGAACTTCATCAACGGCAAGCTGGTCGAGCAGGGCAGCGGGATCGCGCTCGAGATCGACACGGGCCTCGCGCGCAGCGCGCTGATCCTGCCGTTCGACGCGGCGAAACTGAAGTCGCACGTCGGCCGCGAGGTGATCCTCGGCCTGCGTCCGGAGCGTATCACCGACGCGCGCAACGCACATCACGGCGAGACGTCGAAGCTGCAGCCGATCGACGTGCGCGTCGACGTGACGGAGCCGACCGGTCCGGACACGCACGTGTTCGCGCAGGTGAACGGCAAGCGGATCGTGAGCCGCGTGCATCCGGCCGCGAACCCGCAGCCGGGGCAGACGCAGTCGCTGCTGTTCGACGTGTCGAAGGCCGTGCTGTTCGATCCGGCGTCGGAAGAGCGGATCGCGTGACGCGACGCTTGCGCTGAACGAAAGACAAAGGGGCCGTTTCGATGAACGGCCCCTTTTTCGTTTCCGCGATGCGGACGATTCGTCCGCGGATGCGTCGGTCAGGTCAATGCGGCAACCGCACGTCGAACTTGAACGTCGCGAGCCGCGCGACGAGGATGAAGCCGGTCGCGAGCAGCACGCTGTACACCGAGTCGACCTGCAGCCACACGAGCAGCAGGTAGAACCAGCAGCCGACGAACGCGCAGGTCGCGTACGGCCGCGAATCGCGCAGGATCAGCGGGATGTCGTTGCACAGCACGTCGCGGACGATCCCGCCGACCACGCCGGTGATCACGCCCATCATCACCGCGATGAAGCGCGGCATCTCGGCGTCGAGCGCGATCGACGTGCCCGAGATGCTGAAGATGCCGAGCCCGATCGCGTCGGCGATCAGCAGCAGCCGTTCGGCCGACAGCCGCGACAGCATGCGCAGCACGAACGGCGCGAACAGCGCGAGCACGAAGATCGCGATCACGTAGTCGTCGTGCACGACCCAGTAGAACGGCCGGCGCTCGAGCAGGATGTCGCGCAGCGTGCCGCCGCCGAAGGCGGTCGCGAGCGCGACGACGAACGTGCCGACCGAGTCGAGGCGGTTCTTGCGCGCCTCGATGAACCCCGAAATCGCGAAAGCCAGCGTAGCGATCGCCTCCAGTATCGCGATCGCGAGCGTCAGCCTAGGATGCGGCACGCGGCCCCCGGTCGGCCGGCGCCGCGTGCGGCTGCAGCAGCACCAGCACCGCGCCCGCGCCGCCGTCGTGGCCGCGCGCCTCGCAGAATGCGATCACTTCTTCCTTCTGCACGAGCCACGCGCGCACCTTGCCTTTCAGCACCGGCTCCTTGCCGATCGAGCCGAGCCCCTTGCCGTGGATCACGCGCAGGCAGCGCAGCCCTTTCTTGCCGGCTTCGCGGATGAATTCGGCGAGCGCATCGCGCGCTTCGTCGCGCCGCATCCCGTGCAGATCGATCTGCGCCTGCACGATCCATGCGCCGCTTCTCAGCTTGCGCACGACGTCGCGGCTGATGCCGGGGCGGTGGTAATACAGCGAGTCGTCGCTGTCGAGCAGCGTCTCGGGATCGAATTCGTCGGACAGCGTTGCGTTCAGCACGGCTTCCTCGTCGCGCTGCGTCTGTTTCGGCACCGGGTCGGGCGGCATGCGGCCCGACGACGCGCGCGGCGGCGCGTTCAGCGGCCGGATCGTGCCGATTTCGTTGCGGAACAGGTTCGCGTCGGCTTCCGCCTTGCGCTCGGCCTGCACGGTTTCGATGCGCGCGCGCTCGCGCCGATCGGCTTCGCCTTGCAGCGACTTGCGCAATGCGCCGAGGCCCGCGAGGCCCTGGCCGCGCAACGCGGCCGCATCGGGCGCGGGCGGCGGCGCGGCGGGCGCCGCGGTCACGGGACGGGCAGCGATCTTCCGCTTCGCGGGATCGCTCGGATGGGGCTGGTTCTTCGCCATGATTCGGTAACGGGGCAGGCGCGTTCGGGCGCGCGGGCAGAAAAAAGCCGCTGCGCGGCGGCAGCGGCTTTCCGGTCGAGCCCGCTTCGCGGCAGCGGACGCCATTGTAGCGCCCGCCGCGGCAAGGCTCCCCGCTTACTTCTTGTCGTGCAGGCTTTCGAGGTAGCGCTGCGCGTCGAGCGCGGCCATGCAGCCCGTGCCCGCACTGGTGATCGCCTGGCGGTACACGTTGTCCTGCACGTCGCCCGCGGCGAACACGCCCGGCACGCTCGTCGACGTCGCGTTGCCTTGCAGGCCGCTCTTCGTCAGGATGTAGCCGTCCTTCATCTCCAGCTGGCCCTGGAACAGGTCGGTGTTCGGCTTGTGGCCGATCGCGACGAACACGCCCTGCACGTGCAGGTCTTCCGTCGCGCCGGTCTTCACGTTCTTGATACGCAGGCCCGTGACGCCCGATTCCTCGCCCGTCACTTCGTCGAGCACGTGATCCCACTTGATGTCGACGACGCCTTCCTTTTGCTTCTCCAGCAGGCGGTCGATCAGGATCGGCTCCGCGCGGAACTTGTCGCGGCGGTGGATCACCGTGACCTTCTTCGCGATGCCGGTCAGGTAGAGCGCTTCCTCGACGGCCGTGTTGCCGCCGCCGATCACCGCGACTTCCTGGTTGCGATAGAAGAAGCCGTCGCAGGTCGCGCAGGCCGACACGCCCTTGCCCATGAACGCTTCCTCGGAGGCCAGGCCGAGATACTGCGCGGACGCGCCGGTCGCGATGATCAGCGAATCGCACGTGTATTCGCCCGAGTCGCCGATCAGCCGGATCGGCTTTTCGTGCAGCTTCGCGGTGTGGATGTGGTCGAAGACGATTTCGGTGTTGAAGCGCTCCGCGTGCTCCTGGAAGCGCGCCATCAGTTCCGGGCCTTGCACGCCCTTCGCGTCCGCCGGCCAGTTTTCGACATCGGTCGTGGTCATCAGCTGGCCGCCCTGCGCGATGCCGGTGATCAGCACCGGGGACAGGTTGGCGCGTGCCGCGTAGACGGCAGCCGTGTAGCCGGCGGGGCCGGAACCGAGAATCAGGACTTTGGCGTGTTTGGGCGTGGACATGTGCGAATCCGTAAAAGGCGGCTGCGGCGGGCGGGATAAGGCTCGCCGGACGGTCCGGGTTGACCGGGATGCCGTCATAGATGGGTATCAGACGCGCATTATAAAGGCCCCGTTGCTGCGCTGCCGAACGAGAGTTTCAATCGTGGCGATAGCGTTTCGCGGCGTGCCGTCCGTACCGGGGCAACGGGCCGGGCGGCAGCCTGCCATGCGGCGGCGCGTTGTCGCAAGGGCGGGCATCCGGCCCGGTGGCGGCCGGCCGCGCCGGTTCGGCATGCCGTCCCCGTTATGTAACCGTCATTTACACTTGGCGGCCCGGTGCAGCGTTTACAATAAGCGCGATCGAACGACAGGCGGGCGCACGGCCCGTCCTCTTTATACGGATTCATGGCAAAAGCTCCTTATTCCGCCCAGGCACAGGCGTTGCCGCACCGGATGTCGAAGCTCCTCACGGAGATCCGCTGGATTCTCCAGGTCGCGCTCTGCGCCTTTCTGGTAATGGCCCTGCTGAGCTACAGCCGGCGCGATCCGAGCTGGACGCACGCCGCCCAGGTCGATCACATCTCGAACTGGGCCGGCCGCGTCGGCGCATGGACGGCCGACATCATCCTGCTGCTGTTCGGCCTGTCGGCCTACTGGCTGATCGTGCCGCTCGGGCGGCGCATCGCCGTCAACTACCGCCGCATCACGCGCCACGACGCGATTCCCGACGAACCGGAGCGGCCGATCGGCTGGCTCACCGAGATCTTCGCGTTCGTGCTGGTCGTGCTCGCGTGCGACGGCATCGAGGCGCTGCGCATGTGGTCGCTGAAGGTGCAGTTGCCGCGCGCGCCGGGCGGCGTCGTCGGCGAGGCCGTCGCCGGTGCGATGTCGCATGCGTTCGGCTTCACGGGCGGCACGCTGCTGCTGCTGATCGCGCTCGCGATCGGCCTGTCGCTGTATTTCCGTTTCTCGTGGCTGTCGGTCGCCGAGCGCGTCGGCGGTGCGATCCTGTCCGCGGTCAACGTCGCGAAGCTGCGCCGCGAGGCCGAGCGCGACCGCAAGCTCGGCGAGGCCGCGGCGGTGCGCCGCGAAGGCAAGGTCGAGGAAGAGCGCGTACGTATCGAGGATCACGAGCCGGTGACGATCGTGCCGCCGGTCGTCACGCCGGCGAAGTCCGAGCGCGTCGAGCGCGAGCGCCAGGTGCCGCTCTTTACCGACTTGCCGGGCGATTCGACGCTGCCGCCGGTGTCGCTGCTCGACCCGGCACCGAAGACGCAGGAAGCGATTTCCGCCGATACGCTCGAATTCACGTCGCGCCTGATCGAGAAGAAGCTGAAGGACTTCGGCGTCGAGGCGAGCGTCGTCGCCGCGTATCCGGGCCCGGTCGTCACGCGCTACGAGATCGAGCCGGCCACCGGCGTGAAGGGCAGCCAGATCGTCAACCTCGCGAAGGATCTCGCGCGTTCGCTGTCGCTCGTGTCGATCCGCGTGGTCGAGACGATTCCCGGCAAGAACTACATGGCGCTCGAGCTGCCGAACCAGCGCCGGCAGACGGTGCACCTGTCGGAGATCATCGGCTCCGAGGTGTATGCGGCCGCGTCGTCGGCGCTGACGCTGAGCCTCGGCAAGGACATCGGCGGCAAGCCGGTGTGCGCGGATCTCGCGAAGATGCCGCACCTGCTGGTGGCCGGTACGACCGGTTCGGGCAAGTCGGTCGGGATCAACGCGATGATCCTGTCGCTGCTGTACAAGGCCACCGCCGAGCAGGTGCGCCTGATCCTGATCGATCCGAAGATGCTCGAAATGAGCGTCTACGAAGGCATTCCGCACCTGCTGTGCCCGGTCGTCACCGACATGCGCCAGGCCGGCCATGCGCTGAACTGGACGGTCGCGGAGATGGAGCGCCGCTACAAGCTGATGAGCAAGCTCGGCGTGCGCAATCTCGCCGGCTACAACAACAAGATCGACGAGGCGGCGAAGCGCGAGGAGAAGATCCCGAACCCGTTCAGCCTGACGCCGGAAGATCCCGAGCCGCTCGGCCGCCTGCCGAACATCGTCGTCGTGATCGACGAGCTGGCCGACCTGATGATGGTCGTCGGCAAGAAGGTCGAGGAGCTGATCGCGCGGATCGCGCAGAAGGCGCGTGCGGCCGGCATCCACCTGATCCTCGCGACGCAGCGTCCGTCGGTCGACGTGATCACCGGCCTGATCAAGGCGAACGTGCCGACGCGGATCGCGTTCCAGGTGTCGTCGAAGATCGACTCGCGCACGATTCTCGACCAGATGGGCGCCGAGTCGCTGCTCGGGATGGGCGACATGCTGTACCTGCCGCCGGGCTCGGGGCTGCCCGTGCGCGTGCACGGCGCGTTCGTCGCCGACGATGAAGTGCATCGCGTCGTCGAGAAGCTCAAGGAGCAGGGCGAGCCGAACTACGTCGAGGGTCTGCTCGAAGGCGGCACCGCCGACGGCGACGAGGGCTCGGCCGGCGCGGGAACCGGCGAAGGCGGCGGCGAGTCTGATCCGCTGTACGACCAGGCGGTCGAGATCGTCATCAAGAACCGCCGCGCGTCGATCTCGCTCGTGCAACGCCATCTGCGAATCGGCTACAACCGCGCGGCGCGGCTGCTCGAGCAGATGGAGCAGTCGGGGCTCGTGTCGGCGATGTCGTCGAGCGGCAACCGCGAAATTCTTGTGCCGGCGCGCGACGCGGAATGAGTCCGCGGCGCCCGCCGCGCCGGCCACCCAGGGAGAAAACCGCAATATGCAGCAACTTTCGTTCGCCCCTTCCCTTCGTTCGACGCGGCGCTGGCTCGGCGCGGCGCTCGCCGGCGCATCGCTGATGCTCGCGGCGACGCACGCGTTCGCGGGCGGCACCGAGCAACTGAAGGCCTTCGTGTCGCAGGTGCGTTCGGCGAAGGGCGATTTCACGCAGCAGATCGTCAAGGCGCCGGCCAAGGGCGCGAGCGCCGCGCAAGCCGCGCCGAAGCCCACCGACAATTCGAGCGGCACGTTCGTGTTCGCGCGGCCGGGCAAGTTCATCTGGACGTACCAGAAGCCGTACCAGCAGGTGCTGCAGGCCGACGGCGACAAGCTCTACGTGTACGACCGCGACCTGAACCAGGTTACCGAGCGCAAGCTGAACGGCGCGCTGGGCGCAAGCCCCGCGGCGATCCTGTTCGGCAGCAACGATCTCGACAAGAACTACACGCTGCGCGATGCCGGCGAGAAGGGCGGCATCGAGTGGCTCGAGATGCTGCCGAAGGCGCAGGACACGCAGTTCCAGCGGATCGGCATCGGTTTCCGCAACGGCACGCTCGCCGCGATGGAGCTGCACGACGTGTTCGGCAACGTGACGCTGCTGACCTTCACGAACATCCAGACGAACCCGTCGCTGAAGGGCGATACGTTCAAGTTCGTCGTGCCGAAGGGCGCGGACGTGATCAACGGCTGACCTTCGCTGCGCCGTTTTCCCGACACGGGCCTGCCGGCGACGGCAGGCCCGTGTTGTTTTGGGGCGCGTGCAACGGACGCGTGTAACGGGCGCGTGCAACAGACGCGGGTACCAGGCGCGTGCAACAGGCGCGGGGCAAGCGCGGGCGCCGCGCGGCGGTGCCGTCGCGCGGCTGTCATAATGTCAGGTCCGGCGGCCGGTTCGGCCGCGACCGTTTGATGTGGAGCGAGGGTTCATGTCCGACCTGTTTCAAGTCGAGCCGCGCCGCCCGCTCGCCGAGGCGCTGCGGCCGAAGACGCTCGCCGAGGTGATCGGCCAGACGCATTTGCTGGGCGAAGGCAAGCCGCTGCGGCTCGCGTTCGAATCGGGCAAGCCGCATTCGATGATCCTGTGGGGGCCGCCCGGCGTCGGCAAGACGACGCTCGCGCGGCTCACCGCGCTCGCGTTCGACTGCGAGTTCATCGCGCTGTCCGCGGTGCTCGGCGGCGTGAAGGACATCCGCGAGTCGATGGAGCAGGCGAAGGACACGCTGAACCGTACCGGCCGCCACACGATCCTGTTCGTCGACGAGATCCACCGTTTCAACAAGGGGCAGCAGGATGCGCTGCTGCCGTTCGTCGAATCGGGCCTCGTGACCTTCATCGGCGCGACGACCGAAAACCCGAGTTTCGAGGTCAATTCGGCATTGCTGTCGCGGGCGCAGGTGTACGTGCTGAAGTCGCTGAACGATGACGAGATGCGCCAGTTGCTGAAGCGTGCGCAGGAAATCGCGCTCGACGGCCTCGCGTTCGACGACAAGGCGATCGATACGCTGGTCGGCTACGCGGACGGCGACGCGCGCCGCTTCCTGAACCTGCTCGAACAGGCGCAGACGGCGGCGACGTCGGCCGGGGTCGCGACGATCGATGCCGATTTCGTCAGCAACGCGATGACGCTGAACGCGCGGCGCTTCGACAAGGGCGGCGACAACTTCTACGACCAGATTTCGGCGCTGCACAAGTCGGTGCGCGGGTCGAGCCCGGACGGCGCGCTGTACTGGTTCTGCCGGATGATCGACGGCGGCGCGGATCCGAAGTATCTCGCGCGGCGCATCGTGCGGATGGCGTGGGAAGACATCGGCCTGGCCGACCCGCGCGCGTTGCAGGTGGCGAACGACGCGGCCGAAACCTACGAGCGGCTCGGCTCGCCGGAAGGCGAACTCGCGCTCGGGCAGGCGGTGATCTATCTCGCGTGCGCGGCGAAGAGCAACGCCGGCTACAACGCGTTCAACCAGGCGATGGCGTTCGTGAAGCAGGACAAGTCGCGCGAGGTGCCCGTGCACCTGCGCAACGCGCCGACCAGGCTGATGAAGGAGCTCGGCTACGGCCACGCTTATCGTTACGCGCACGACGAGCCGAACGCGTACGCAGCCGGCGAGACGTACCTGCCGGACGGGATGCGCGAGCCGCGCTGGTATCAGCCGGTGCCGCGCGGGCTCGAGTCGAAGATCGCCGAGAAGCTCGCCTGGCTGCGCGAGCTCGATCGCGAGGCCGGCAAGAAGGATTGACGGCGCCGCGCGCGCCGGTTCGATCCGCGCCGCCGCTCAGGCGTCAGCGCTTGCGGGCGGGCTGCTGTTTCTTCCAGTATTCGAACGGCTCTTCGTGGCATTCGATGTCGAGTTCGGCGACCCGTGCATGCAGGCGTTCCTGCGCGTCGGCGATCGCGAGGTTGTAGATCGCCGGCGCGACTTCCTGAATGAAGAAATGCAGCAGCGCGCCGGCCTGGATGTTGCCGATCGGCTCGTCCATGTTTTCTGTGAAATAACGTTGCAGCGACGCGATCGCGCGGTCGCGGACATCCTTGTCGAGTTCGATGGTCATCGGATTCCTTGGGAGCTGTGACGCGGAGCCGGCGCTCCGCCCGATTCGGTTGCCGCCGGCCGGCGCGGGCGTGGTGCGATCCGTCATGGCCACGCGCGCAGCAATTCGCCGGCTGCCGATGCGGCGGACCGCGAATGCGATACTGCCATGGCTGCCCATTTGCGGCATTGTCCGTCCGGCCGACGCCGTGGCGGCCGCGCGGTGCGTTAGAATTCCCGTCTTACACAACGATTTTCCAAGTCCTCCCATGCTCGACATCCAGTTGCTGCGCAAAGACCTCGACGGCGTCGCCAAGCGCCTCGCCGATCGCGGCTACACCCTCGACGTCGCCGCGTTCTCCGCACTCGAAGCGGAACGCCGCGCGATCCAGACCCACACCGAAGAGCTCCAGGCGCGCCGCAACAGCCTGTCGAAGCAGATCGGCGCGATGAAGGGCAAGGGCGAGGACACGTCGGCCGTGATGGCCGAGGTCAGCGGGATCGGCGATGACATGAAGGCGTCGGAAGCCAAGCTCGGCGAGATCCAGGCGCGCCTGTCCGACCTGATGCTGGGCATGCCGAACGTCGCGCACGACAGCGTGCCGGTCGGCAAGGACGAAGCCGACAACGTCGAGGCGCGCCGCTGGGGCACGCCGCGGCAGTTCGACTTCGCAGTGAAGGATCACGTCGACGTCGGCACCCCGCTCGGCCTCGATTTCGAGACGGGCGCGAAGCTCGCCGGGGCGCGCTTCACGATGCTGCGCGGCCCGATCGCGCGCCTGCACCGCGCGCTCGCGCAGTTCATGATCGACACGCACACGCAGCAGCACGGCTATACCGAAACGTATACGCCGTACATCGTGAACCCGGAGATCCTGTACGGCACGGGCCAGTTGCCGAAATTCGCGGACGACATGTTCCGCGTCGAGAAGGGCGGTGCGGAAAACACGGTCACGCAATACCTGATCTCCACGTCCGAGATTTCGCTGACGAACACCGTGCGCGAGTCGATCGTCGACGCATCGGCGCTGCCGATCAAGCTCACCGCGCATTCGCCGTGCTTCCGCTCGGAAGCCGGTTCGTACGGCCGCGACACGCGCGGGATGATCCGTCAGCACCAGTTCGACAAGGTCGAGATGGTGCAGGTCGTCGCGCCGGAAACGTCGTACGCGGCGCTCGACGAGATGGTCGGCCACGCGGAAGCGATCCTGCAGAAGCTCGGCCTGCCGTACCGCGTGATCACGCTGTGCACGGGCGACATGGGCTTCTCGGCCGCGAAGACGTTCGACCTCGAGGTATGGCTGCCCGCGCAGAACACCTATCGCGAGATCTCGAGCTGCTCGAACACCGAGGCGTTCCAGGCGCGCCGGATGCAGGCGCGGTTCCGCAACGCGCAGGGCAAGCCGGAGCTCGTGCATACGCTGAACGGTTCGGGCCTGGCGGTCGGCCGCACGCTCGTCGCGGTGCTGGAGAACTACCAGAACGCGGACGGCTCGGTCACGGTGCCGGAAGTGCTGCGTCCGTACATGGGCGGCATGGAGCGGATCGACGCGCCGGTGCAGGCGTCGTAACGCCGGTCTTTCGCGCCCTCGCAAAAAATTTGCAGAAAGGGCTTGTCAGCTGCGAATCGATCGTCTTATAATCTTTTTCTCGCGGAAACGACCAGCCGCGAAATGCAGTAAGGAAGGAGAGGTGGCAGAGTGGTCGAATGTACCTGACTCGAAATCAGGCGTACGGTTTCCCCGTACCGTGGGTTCGAATCCCACCCTCTCCGCCAAAATACGAAGCCCCTTGATCCGAAAGGATCAAGGGGTTTTTCGTTTTGGGTCGTCGGTGCAGTGCGTCGATTGCGGATGCGGTGACGACAGGCGGCTACGGGCGCATCGCGTCGTGCCGGACGATAGCGGCGCGATCGTGCCGCCTCATCGATGCAGGCTCGCTGCATGACGAATACGGTCGCCCGTGCGGCACTGACTGTCGGAAGTCCTGAAGGTTTTGCATTGCTGACCGGCCGATTGCCGTCGTCACCGGGCCATGTTCGCGTTGCCGGAAATCGGGTGACGGCGTCGCTGCCGCACCGTGCGCCTGCGAAACCGGATGCCGGCGCGCCGACCGTCTGAAGCAGCGCTCGCCGGCTTCTACACAGTGCTGCCGACCCATCAGCCCGCCGCCGGATACTGCGCCAGCACCCTGTCGCGGATCGCCGGCTTGATATTCGATTGCGCCATGTCGCCGCGATAGTGCGCGACGACCCGCGGGTTCATCACGCGATACCAGAGCGGCGGCACGTACGCGAACAGGATCATCGTCGCGTAGCCGGCCGGCAATTGCGGCGCATCGTCGAAGTGGCGCAGCGCCTGGTACGAGCGCGTCGGATTCGCGTGATGGTCGGCGTGCCGCTGCAACTGGTACAGGAACAGATTCGTGACGACGTGATTGCTGTTCCACGAATGCTGCGGCGTGCAGCGTTCGTAGCGCCCGTTCGGCAGCTTGCGGCGGCCGAGCCCGTAGTGCTCGACGTAGTTCACCACTTCGAGCAGCGACGCGCCGTAGACGGCCTGGATCACGAGGAACGGGATCACGACCTTGCCGGCCATCGCGATCGCGATGCCCCACACGACGGCGGTCATCGCCCATGCATGCAGTACTTCGTTGCGCCAGGTCCACGGCGAATGCCCGAGCCGTTCGAGGCGCGCCTGTTCGAGCCGCCACGCCGAGCGGATGCTGCCGGTCACCGTACGCGGCAGGAACGCCCAGAACGACTCGCCGTAGCGCGCGCTCGCCGGATCCTCGGCCGTCGCGACGCGCACGTGATGGCCGCGATTGTGCTCGACGTAGAAGTGGCCGTACGCGACCGGCGCGAGCGTGATCTTCGCGAGCCAGCGTTCGAAGCGGTCGGTCTTGTGCCCGAGCTCGTGCGCGGTGTTGATCGAGATGCCCGTTGCGGCGCCGAGCGACAGCGCGAAGCCGACGTAGTCGTACCACGCGAGCGCGTGCGTGCCGACGATCCACACGCACATGAAGAACGCAACGTATTCGACGAACGTCGCGAGATAGACGATGTATCGGTAATAGCGCTCGCGTTCGAGGTGCGGCACGACCGCTTCGGGCGGATTGTCGCGATCGTCGCCGATCAGCGTGTCGAGGATCGGGATCACGCCGAACGCGAACAGCGGGCCGAACCACCAGAACACGTGAAAGCCCGTCGCCAGCGCGAGCTGCGCGGCGAGGATCGGCAGCGTGATCGTCAGCGCGCCGAGCAGCCACAGGTAACGCTTGCCATCCGACCAGCCCGAGGCCGATCCGTCGGTCATTGTCATTGTCTCCCTCCAGTCGGCCGGCCCGCAGGTGACCGCATGCAAGATTGTTCGAATCCTCGTGGTCCGCGACGCGCGCGGCAGCGCCGGATCGTTGCCCGGTTCTGCCTGTTATACGACTGGTGCGCGCACTTGCCAAACCCCCGCGCTAGGCGTGGCGCTCCAAACGACGAGGTGCGCGGGCCGGAGGGCGGGAGGGGGCGCTACGCGCCGATTGAAACGTGCTGACGACGGCGCCTCGATCCGCGCGGCGGCGCCTTCGTCGGACGATTGGCTCGGCGTGCGGCGCGCACAGGCCGGTGTGACGGGGCTGCAACGAATGTTGCATCGCAATAACGAGGCCGCCGAAGCAGGGGCGCCGCGCGCTTTTCGTTGGCTTATATTACGTAGCATTACGGCCACGGCGACACGTTCCAACGCAGTGCCAAACCGGTCGGCCGCGCATCGCAAGGAGAACGACGCAAAGCGCCGGATCACGCGATCGCGCCCACCGTCCCGTCGTCGCGCGCGTCGATGCCCCGATGCTGCACCTGCACACCGGGCGCCGCGAGTCGTCGCTGATGACATCTGCCGCCTTTCGATCCGCGCTGCCATTTGAAAATTACGATTTGACTCATGCCCCGCTTTCGGTTGAAGCTACTAGCTTGCTGTCCGAAGGGGGCTGTGCCTGCATGAGTTCGACCTTGACCGTTCGTCGTATCGCTGCCGATCAGGGCGGCGTGTATCGCGAACTCCGCGCCGCATCGCTGCGTGAGCCCTATGCGCCCGGCGAAGCGCCGGAGGCCGAATTGCTGACCGTCGAAACGGACGCGGCGTCGGCGATCGCCGCGCAGCGCGCCGTGTCCGACGAGTCGACGACTTTCCTGCTGTACACCGAAGGCCACCCGGCCGGCATGATCGGCGCGTATTTCGACAACACGCCCGATCGGCGCGCGTTCGTCAGCGAACTGTGGGTCGCGCATGCGGTGCGTCATCTGCGCGGCGGCGTGCTGCTGCTGGAGACGGCCACCGCATGGCTCGCCGAGCGCGGCGCCACCGACGTCTACGCGTGGATCGCCGATGCGAACCGCAACGCGATCCGCTTCTACGAGCGTGCCGGTTTCGGCAACACCGGTGAACATGCGCCGATCGCGCGGATGCCCGGCGCGATGAAATCGCTGTTCGTGTCGCAGGTGAAGCACTGACCCGACCTCGAAATAGCCCGCCGCGCGGCGCGACGAAAGCCCGATCGCCCGCCGGCCTGCCCGCCTGCCGATTGCGCGTCCGCCCGGGCCGCCGCAATCCCGAGTCCCAAAAATAATGGCCGCTCGCGTGGACGCCTGTAAAATACGCAAAAAATTTTTGCAGAGTGTCCATGTCGCTTAAAAAATCGCCATTCTTCGAGCTGCGCAGCGGATCGGTCGATACGTTGCTGTTCACCGTGAAGACGACCGATCTCGACGCGTTGCGTACCGAACTGGTCAAGCGCTTCGAAGCGACTCCCGAGTTTTTCGCCGACGATGTCGTCGCAATCGACGTCCGCCGCCTGGCTGACGGCGAGCGCGTCGCGCTCGCGGACATCCGCCAGATGCTGAACGACGTGCGGATGCGTCCGGTGGGCGTCGTCGCACTGGCAACGCAGGGCTGGGCGGGGGAAGCCGGCCTGCCGTTGCTGGAGGCGCGCGATCGCCGCGCGCCGGCCGCGAAACCGGCCGACGAAGCGGAACCGGCGGCCGTGCCAGCCGTCGAGCCCGCCGCCGCTGCGGCAGCCGCAGCGGCGCCCGAACAGCCGTCGGAACCCGCGCCGACACTCGTGCAGGCCGGCGGCCAGACGCTGGTGATCGACCGGCCGTTGCGTTCGGGGCAGCAGATTTACGCGAAAGGAGACCTCGTGGTGCTCGCGCCGGTCAGTCACGGCGCGGAAATCATCGCGGAAGGCAATATCCACATCTACGCGCCGTTGCGCGGCCGCGCGCTCGCGGGCGTGCACGGCAATCACGACGCGCGCATTTTCTGCACGTGTCTCGAACCGGAACTGATTTCGATCGCGGGTATCTATCGAACGACCGAGAACCCGCTGCCCGCCGACGTACTGGGCAAATCGGTACAGATCCGGCTCGAAGAGGAAAAACTGATGATCGAACCGCTGCGCCTGACGTGATTCACGCGGTGCGCTCCGGATCGATCGGCTCTCATTGACGAACACAGGGTATTGGGTAAATGGCAAAAATCATCGTGGTGACCTCGGGCAAGGGCGGCGTGGGCAAGACGACGACGAGCGCGAGCTTCGCGTCGGGTCTCGCGCTGCGCGGCCACAAGACGGCCGTGATCGACTTCGACGTCGGCCTGCGCAACCTCGATCTCATCATGGGCTGCGAGCGTCGCGTCGTGTATGACCTCGTGAACGTGATCCAGGGCGAAGCGAACCTGAACCAGGCGCTGATCAAGGACAAGAAGTGCGAGAACCTGTTCATCCTGCCGGCGTCGCAGACGCGCGACAAGGATGCGCTGACGCGCGACGGCGTCGAGAAGGTGCTGAACGACCTCGTCGCGATGGACTTCGAATACATCGTCTGCGATTCGCCGGCCGGTATCGAGGCGGGTGCGCTGCACGCGATGTACTTCGCGGATGAAGCGCTGATCGTCACGAACCCGGAAGTGTCGTCGGTGCGCGACTCGGACCGCATTCTCGGCATCCTGTCGTCGAAGACGAAGCGCGCGACCGAAGGCAAGGAGCCGATCAAGGAACACCTGCTGATCACGCGTTACAGCCCGAAGCGCGTGAGCGAAGGCGAGATGCTGTCGCTCGAGGACATCAGCGAGATCCTGCGCATCAAGCTGATCGGCGTGGTGCCCGAATCGGAAGCCGTGCTGCATGCGTCGAACCAGGGTCTGCCGGCCGTGCATATCGACGGCACCGACGTCGCGGAAGCGTACAAGGACGTCGTCGCCCGCTTTCTCGGCGAGGACAAGCCGCTGCGCTTCACCGATTACCAGAAGCCGGGCCTGCTGCAGCGCCTCTTCGGCAGCAAGTAACGGAGGCCGCCCATGTCCATCCTTTCGTTTCTCCTCGGCGAGAAGAAGAAGTCCGCATCGGTCGCGAAGGAGCGCCTGCAGCTCATCATCGCGCACGAGCGGGTCGGCGGCCGGCCGCCGGCCGATTACCTGCCGGCGCTGCAGAAAGAGCTCGTCGCGGTCATCTCGAAGTACGTCCATATTTCGGACGATGACATCCGCGTGAGCCTCGAGCGCCAGGACGACCTCGAAGTCCTCGAAGTGAAGATCGAGATCCCGCAAGCCTGACGCTCAGCGTGTGTCCTTCCGCACGGCGGCGCCCGCCGCCGTGCGCGTCTTACGCCCTGTTGCACTTTCGGGCACGCCGTAACACGACGCCTGTCGGCCGTCATCGCCCCTCCCGCATTGAACGAATACGCTCACGTGTGTTGTTCAACCAGGAGGTTGTGATGGCTGTCTCTACCGTTTCACGTCGTATCGTTTCGCTCGCGCTGTTCGCCGCGGGCCTGTCAGCCGTCGTCGCACCGTTCGCCGTGCACGCGGACGAGATTCTCGTCGGCACGCCCGTGATCGCGCCGCAGGGGCGCATGGTCATCGCGGAGCCGGTCGCCGTGCGCACTGAGGAAATCGTCGTCGTCGCGCCGAATGCGCCGCCGCCCGTGCGCTACGAGGTCGTACCGGCCACGCGCGTCGGCTACGTGTGGGACCGCGGGCACTGGCACTGGGACCATGGCCGCTACGTGTGGATCGGCGGCCACTGGGAGGCCGAGCGCGTCGGCATGCAGTGGGTGCCCGGGCATTGGGACCAGCGCGGTCCGAACTGGTTCTGGACGCGCGGCCACTGGGCTTGAGGCAGGCGCGATGAAAAGAACCGCAATCGCCATCGCGCTCGTCGCGATCACGCTGGCCGGGTGCATCGTCGTGCCGGCGCGGCCGGTCTACTACCGGCCGGCGCCCGTCGTGATCTACTGAGCGTCGCGCGGGCCGTGCTGTTGCGTCGGGCCGTTTGCATCGGTTGCAGCCGGCCCGGCATCGTGCGGCGCCGCCGTGTCCGCGGCGCTGTCGCCCGGCGCCGCAGCGGCCGGCTCGTCGCCGCCTTCGTCGCGCAGCGTGTCGAGCGGATCGGCGGGGGCCGCGGTTGCATCCCGCGGTTCGGTCACGTCGGTCATGTTGCCGGCCGCGGCCGCAGTGGTTGCCGCGGCCGGCGCGGCGGCCGCGACGGGCGGCGCGAGATAGCGCTGCGCGAGCGTTTCGTACAGCGGCGGCGCAAAAAAGCGCGATACCCGGCTCGATACCAGTGCAGTCGCCATCAGCGAAATCACGAGCGCATGACCGTTGATCATTTCCATCACGATCACGAACGACGTGATCGGCGACTGCGTGACGGCGGCCAGGTAGCCGACCATTGCGAGCGCGATCAGCATCGGCAGGCTCATGTTGCTGAACACGGCATGCAGCACGTTGCCGAAGCCGGCGCCGATCGACAGCGACGGCGCGAAGATCCCGCCCGGGATGCCCGGCAGGTACGACGCGACCATCGACACCATCTTCAGGAGCGGATAGAACACCGACAGCTGCTGACTGCCATCGAGCAGGCCGCGCGCCTCCGCATAGCCGCTGCCGAACGTCGTGCCGCCGGACACGAGCCCGACGACGGCGATCGTGAAGCCGCACAGCGCGGCGAACGCGACCGGCCGCTCGCGATACAGGCCCAGCAGTCGCGCGGGCAGCCAGCGCCCCGTGTTCAGCAGCAACCAGCAGAACAGGCCGCCCGCGATGCCCGTCACGATCGCGGTGACCAGCACCGCGACCGCCAGCAGCTTCGGGAAATGGAGCCCGGCGTTGATCGTGCCGAAATACGTGTAGTTGCCGTTCAGCCCGAGCGCGACGACGCCGGCGAGGATGATCGCGGTAATCAGTACGCCGCTGGCGCGCGCGGAGAAGCTGCGGGTCAGTTCCTCGATCGCGAACACGATGCCTGCGAGCGGCGTATTGAATGCGGCCGACAGCCCGGCCGCCGCGCCGGCCAGCACGAGCTGGCGTTCGATCTGCGCGTTCGAGCGCGGGTAGAAGCGCCGCAGGTTGAACATCAGCGCCGCACCGACTTGCACGGTCGGCCCTTCGCGGCCGATCGTGAAGCCGCCGAGGATGCCGAGGAACGAGATCAGCACCTTGCCGAACAGGATGCGCAGCGTCAGCAGCCGGGCGCCGAATGCGCTCGGGCGCGCATGCAGCGTCGCGATCACCTGCGGGATGCCGCTGCCCTCGGCGCCGCGGAAAAAGCGGCGCGTGATCCATGCCGACAACGCGGCGATCGCCGGCGTCAGCAGCAGCGGCAGCCAGACGGCGTGATCGCGCATCGCGCGGAAAGTCTCGTAGCCCCAGTCGATCAATCGGGCATACAGGACGGCCGCGAGGCCGACGACGATCGCGCCGAGCCAGAAAACACCATACTGGCGCCAGATTCGCAGCGAGCGGCGGGTAAGGGCGGGAAACAGCGCGGGAAGGACGGGGCGCGGCATGGGCTCGGCCGGAGGGCAAAGAGTGGATTATAAAAAGGAACCGATGCCAGCGGGGCCGACGACGCGCCGCGCAGGACGACAAAAATTCACAAAAGAGATGCAATTTGTTGCAAATGTAATGTTCGCGTAATGTCTGGACATAGCAACCGTCGTTAGCATGCCAAGATGGCCAGTCGAGAATTCCCGCAAATCGTGAAACGAATCCTTATCGTGAAAGTGACGTCGCTCGGCGACGTCGTCCAGACGCTGCCTGTCGTCGCCGACCTGCATCGCGCGTTCCCCGGCGTGACGGTCGACTGGGCCGTCGACGAATCGTGCGCGGAGGTCGTACGCTGGCATCCGGGCGTGAGCGCCGTTCTGTGCGCGCCGCTGCGCCGCTTCAAAAAAATGCGCAACGCAGGCGACCTGAAGGCGATCTCGGCATCGATCGGCGCGCTGCGTGCGCACCGCTACGACGCGATCATCGATCTGCACGGCGTGTACAAGAGCGCGATCATTTCGTCGCTGGCGCGTGGCGCGCGTCGCTTCGGCTACCAGACGCAGGATCTCGGCGAAACGGGCGCGCGCTTCGCGTATTCGCACCGTTTCGGTCCGCGGCCGGACTGCGACGCATGGCACGGGATGCGGGTGAGTGCCGGCGAAGCGCTGGGCTACGTGCCGGAAGGGCCTGCCACGCACGGCATCGTCGCGCCGCAGGATGCGAGCCTGCCCGCCGCCGTGACCGACGGCGGGCCGTTCATGCTGCTGTTCCATGCGACGTCCAATCCCGACAAGAAGTGGCCGCCCGGACACTGGGCCGCCCTTGCGACGCAGATGATGGCGCGCGGCGTGCGCGTGCTGGTGCCGTGGGGATCGGCGGCCGAGCACGACGATGCACGGGATATCGCCGCGCGGGCGCCGGGCGCGATCGTGTTACCGGCGATGACGGTGCGTGAGCTCGGCGCGGCGCTGGGTCGGGCCGCGCTCGTGGTGGGCGTCGATACCGGGTTCGTGCACATGGCGCACGCACTGCAGCGGCCCACCGTGATGATTTTCGTCGCGACGTCGCGCCACCATTGCGGGATCGGCGGCGTGCCGAATGCGCTGTCGATCGGCGAGCCGGGCGCGATGCCGACCGTCGACGAGGCGCTGGAGGCGATCGATACGGTCTGCCCCGCCTACGGCACGGTGCGCGCGCGGCTGTCCGCCTGACGCGGCGCGGCGGCCGCGGTCAGGCGAGCAGCGCTTCGACCGTGACGACGGCGGCGATGGCCGCCAGATTCGCCAGCAGCGCCTCGAACACGAGGCCGCGCCAGGTTTTCGGCCGAAACCGCAGCGCGAGCAGCAGCGCGCCACCGAGCGCGAGCGCAAGGATCAGCACGAGATCGGCATTGGCAAGGCGGATATTCATGGCGGCGGCTCCTGTCGGGGCGGGATCTCCGGGCGCGCAACGACGCGCCCAGGATCGAGTATAGGCAGCGCCCGCCGTCGTACAACCCGGGTCGCCCCGAAGGGTCAGACGAGCGACGCGTCGCGCGTCTCGCGCATCAGCAGCACGCCGATCAGGCTGATCGCCGCCGCCACCGACACATAGCCGCCGACCCACGACAGCCCGCCGCGCGCAACCAGCAGTTGCGCGATATACGGCGCGATCGACGCGCCGAGGATTCCGCCGAGGTTGTACGCGACGCCCGCGCCCGTGTAGCGGACGTTGGTCGGGAACAATTCGGGCAGCAGCGCGCCCATCGGTGCGAACGTCACGCCCATCAGGAACAGCTCGATCGTCAGGAACAGCGCGACGAGCGGCATCGAGCCGCTGCCGAGCAGCGGTTCCATCGCGAACCCCGACAGCAGCGCGGCGATCGCGCCGACGACCAGCACCGGCTTGCGGCCGAAGCGGTCCGACGCCCATGCGGACAGCGGCGTCGCGACGCCCATGAAGACCACCGCGAAACACAGCAGGCCGAGGAAGCTCTGGCGCGGAATATGCAGCGCCGACACGCCGTACGACAGCGAGAACACCGTCGAGATGTAGAACAGCGTGTAACAGACGACCATCGCGAGCGCGCCGAGCAGCGTCGGCCGCCAGTGCAGCGTGACGAGCGTCGCGACCGGCACGCGCACGCGCTCGTTGCGGTCGAGCGCTGCCTGGAACGCGGGCGTTTCGGTGATCTTGAGCCGCACGTACAGGCCGAGCGCGACGAGCACCGCGCTGACGAGGAACGGGATGCGCCAGCCCCAACTGCGGAACTGCGCGTCGGACAGCGACAGCGCGAGCGCGAAGAACAGCCCGTTCGACATCAGGAAGCCGACCGACGGCCCCAGTTGCGGGAACATCCCGAACCAGCCGCGCTTGCCTTGCGGCGCGTGCTCGGTCGCGAGCAGCGCAGCGCCGCCCCATTCGCCGCCGAGGCCGATTCCCTGGCCGAAGCGCAGCACGCACAGCAGCACCGGCGCGAGCGCGCCGATCGCGTCGTAGCCGGGCACGAAGCCGATCGCGGTAGTGGACACGCCCATCACGAGCAGCGATGCGACGAGTGTCGACTTGCGGCCGATGCGGTCGCCGAAGTGCCCGAACAGGAACGAGCCGATCGGACGCGCGATGAACGCGATCCCGAACGTGACGAACGCGGACAGCGCTTGCGCCGTCGCGGAGCCGTGCGGGAAGAATACGGGGCCGATGACGAGCGCGGCGGCCGTCGCGTACACGTAGAAATCGTAGAACTCGATCGCGGTGCCGATGAAGCTCGCGAACACGATGCGCCGGTGGCTGACGGCGCCGGCCGAACCGGTTGCGTGTGCAACGGTTGCGGGGGATGCGGACATGGATGTCTCCGTTTTGTCGTTGGGGCAGCCGGCTGGGCGTGCGCTGGGGCAGGCGACTGCCTGCCGGGCGCAGCCGGGCAAATGATTGATGCGGATGACGCGGTGGCGGCGTGGACGCGCGCCGTGGCGCGGACGTCACCCGCCGGTCGACGATGGAGACGGATACGTCGCCGCCGCCCGGTGCCGGCGTGGTCGGCTCGCTTGCCGGGTGGGGCGCGCGAACGCGCGCGCGGCGTGATGGCCGCGCGAGTGCGGAAAATTATAGCCAGCGCTGCCGCCCCCCGGCAATCGGGCCGCGGCGGCGCGTCAGTCGATCGATTGCGCCTGCGCGGACGCGGTGCTTTGCAGCTGGAAGTGGCCGTCGTCGTTGAAGAGCCAGCCTTCCATCAGTTCGAGCCGACCGTTGCCGTCGAGCAGCCGCGACGGCGGCGCCGGCAGCGGTGCCGAGCGGCGCAGCGACGCGAGCGCGAGCGCTTCCGCCTCGCTGTCGCCGTTGCTGCGATAGACGGATGCGTTGATCACGCGGCCGTTGCCATCGACGGTGAAGGCCACGACGACGAGCGAACGCAGCATGGCCTGCGGTGTGCCGTGCAGCATGCCGGACGGATTGCGTTCGGCGACGCGGTGCGCGACCTCGACGCGATACTGGTCGAGATTGCCGCTGCGTATGACCGACGGAATCGTCACGACCGAGCGTAACGACGAAGGCGGCGTGATCGTGCACGCGGCGAGCAGGGCGACGACGGCCAGCGCGGCAACACGCAGCCGGGCGACGCACGGACGGGGAAGGGGGCGCATGACGTGATGGCCGGGAGGGACGATAAAAAAATGATAGGCGTACCGACGCGAGGCGATATGGGGGGAAACGCATAGCGCACGGGACCGGTCGTTGCGCTCGCAGATGATACCGGCCGGACGCCCCGTCGAGCCACGCGCGTCGTGCACCGCGATGTGACGCGACATGTGGCGGCGTCCGCAGCGGACGCGTGCTGGAAGGTTGAAAGTCGCGGCACGCTGCAATCGTCCGGCCGCGCGGCGCGGTCAGCCGATGCGGCCACCTCGGCAGCCTTCCGGGGAATCGTCGGCGATGCGTTCCGGCCGCGTCAGAAGCCGTGCGTCACGAGCGACAGGACCGACAGGTCGGGGTGCGTGCCGTCGATGATGCTCTTGCCGATGTGCACGGCTTCGTGGGTCGCCTCGTCGACGCTCGCGAAGCTTTCTTCGCCATCCGCGTGGAACGGCACCGCGTGGCCGGGCAGCGCGGGATTCACGCCCGGATGGCACACGTAGCCGGTGTAGGTATAGCGCGTGTCGCTGCCGGGCATCGCGGCCGGCACGACATGGATCTCGAAGCCTTCGTAATCGACGTGGTCCGTCGCGGTCGACAGGTCGGTCATGGCGATCTCCGTGTGCCGCGCGCAGGGGTGGCGCGTGCGGCATCGAATACATCGAATACGCGGCGGCGTTCGTGTCGCCGTGTTGAACGAATTCTAGGCGATGACGGGGCGGGCCGGGAGGCGTCAGGCGGTGTGCGACGGCAGGCGTCCGGGACGCTCGCACCCTGTCGCTTCGACGCGTCGACGATCCGGCGCCGATTCCATCAGCGGGCGACGGAAACGGGGATCATCGTATTTTTCGCATCATTGCTTGCAGCGCGCGTCCTTGCGCTGCACGACGACGATCACCGGATACTTCTGGCCATGATCGAGTTCCACACGCGCGACGACGGTCAGCGTCGCCGGGTCGGAATCGTCGTACACGCTGACCTGTTCGTTGCGCAGGTAGGTCACGCCGGTGCAGTTCGACGTGCGTCCGTCGTCGCCCACCTTGCACTGAAGCTCGTTGTCCTTCAGGTAGTTGTATGGCGACGGGCTCGCGAGATACTCGCTCAGGCCGCGCGGCGAACCGCCGACGCCGGTCACGTACGCGATCGCGCACGACGCCTGTGCGTCGCTGCCGGAGGCGGTGTCGGCCGCCGCATGCGCGCTGACGGCGGCCAGCACGGCGACGAGCGACGAGACGAGGAAGGGCTTCATGACGTGGATTTCCCGTTTCGCGAATCGGAGCGCGGGATTGTAACGGCATCCGGCGCGATGCGTCGGAACGTGCGGGGCGCACGCGTGCGGACAAACAAAAACCCCGTCATTCTGCGAATGGACGGGGTTCGGCGAACTTCCTGGCGGAAGCGGTGAGATTCGAACTCACGGACAGTTTCCCGTCGCTGGTTTTCAAGACCAGTGCCTTAAACCGCTCGGCCACGCTTCCACACGAGGCGGCATTGTAACCGAAATGCCGCCGCGTTCATCCGTTCAGTCGTCGCGCAGGAACAATTCCTGCAGGTCGTTGAGAAAACGCTGGCCGAGCGGCGTCGGCGCGATTTGCGTGAAATCGCGCGTGATCAGCCCACGCCGTTCCGCTTCCTTCAACGCCGGCTCGATCGTGCTCATCGGCAGGCCCGTCCGTTCGACGAAGCTGTGCACGGGAAAGCCCTCGACGAGCCGCAGCGTATTCAGCATGAATTCGAACGGCAGGTCGCGCGCGCCGACTTCACGCTCTTCCTGCACGGCCGTGCCGGCCTTCGCCTGTTCGATGAAGGTTGCCGGATGCTTGTAGCGCGCTTGCCGCAGGACCCGGTTCGGGAACGACAGCTTCGTGTGCGCGCCCGCGCCGATCCCGAGATAGTCGCCGAAGCGCCAGTAGTTCAGGTTGTGCTTGCACTGATGATTCGGCTTCGCGTACGCGGATACTTCGTAGCGCCCGTAGCCGGCGTCGGCCGTGCGCGCGTGGATCCATTCCTGCATGTCGGCCGACGCGTCGTCGTCGGGGACGACCGGCGGAAACTTCGCGAACAGCGTATTCGGCTCGAGCGTCAGGTGATACAGCGACAGGTGCGGCGGCGCGAACGACAGCGCGGTCTCGATGTCGGTGCGGCATTCGTCGAGCGTCTGGTTCGGCAGCGCGAACATCAGGTCGAGGTTGAAGTTGTCGAAGTTCTTCGCGGCGATCTCGACGGCCGCGCGGGCCTGCGCGGTGTCGTGAATCCGGCCGAGCGCCTTCAGGTGCGCTTCGTTGAAGCTCTGGATGCCGACCGACAGGCGGTTCACGCCGCTTGCGCGGAACTGCGCGAACTTCGCGGCTTCGAAGGTCCCCGGGTTCGCCTCGAGCGTGATCTCGGCATCGGCGTCGAGCGGCAGCAGCGCGCGCACGTCGGACAGCATCCGGTCGAGGCCGGCCGCCGACAGCAGGCTCGGCGTGCCGCCGCCGATGAACACGGTATGCACCTGCCGACCCCACACGAGCGGCAGCGCCTGCTCGAGGTCGGCGCGCAACGCGTCGAGATAGTCGGCTTCCGGAAACCGTTCGCCTTTCCATTCATGCGAGTTGAAATCGCAGTACGGGCACTTGCGCACGCACCACGGGAAATGCACGTACAGCGCGAGCGGCGGCAGCGACGTGAGGCGCACCTGGCCGGGCGACGTGAAGGTCGCGACGACGCGCGCACCGGTGTCCGAAGCCTGGCTCATGCTTCCTCCGCGAGCCGCGCGAGCAACGCCTTCAGCGCCAGCGCGCGATGGCTGTGCGTGTTCTTCACTGCAGGCTCGAGTTCGGCGGCCGTCGCGCCGAGCGACGGCAGGTAGAAATACGGGTCGTAGCCGAATCCGTGTTCGCCGCGCGGCGTATCGACGATCTCGCCGGCCCAGCGCCCTTCGGCGAATAGCGGTTCCGGATCGTCCGCATGGCGAACGAGCGCGAGCACGCAGCAGTAGTACGCACGCCGGTCGGCGACGCCGCGCAGCTGCTCGACGAGATACCCGTTGTTCGCCGCGTCGCCCTTGTCGCGGCCCGCGCGCTGTGCATAGCGCGCCGAATAGACGCCCGGCGCGCCGCGCAACACGCGCACGCACAGGCCGGAATCGTCGGCGATCGCCGGCAGTCCGGTGAGCCGCGACGCATGGCGCGCCTTGGTCAGCGCGTTCTCGATGAACGTACCGAACGGCTCTTCCGCCTCCGGCACCGCGAGGTCGCCCTGCGGGACGATCTCGATGCCGACCGTCGAGAACAGCGCGGTGAATTCGCGCAGCTTGCCCGCGTTGTTCGACGCGAGAACGATGCGCGACAGCGGCGCGACGGTGCGGTCGTCAGGCATGGCTCGCACCCAGGACCTCTTTCTGCAACCGCACGAGCTCGGCGATCCCGCCCTGCGCGAGGTCGAGCAGCGCGTTCATCTCGGCGCGCGAGAACGGCACGCCTTCGGCCGTGCCCTGGACTTCGACGAAGCCGCCCGCGCCGGTCATCACGACGTTCATGTCGGTGTCGCAGCGCGAATCTTCCGCGTAGTCGAGGTCGAGCACGGGGGCGCCTTCGTACACGCCGACCGAGATCGCGGCGACGTGGTCGGTGATCGGCGAGCGCGTGAGCTTGCCGGCCGCGATCAGCTTCGACACGGCGTCGTGCGCGGCGACGAACGCGCCGGTGATGCTGGCCGTGCGCGTGCCGCCGTCGGCCTGGATCACGTCGCAGTCGATGTGGATCGTGCGCGGGCCGAGCGCCTCGAGATCGAACACCGCGCGCAGCGCGCGGCCGATCAGGCGCTGAATTTCCTGCGTGCGGCCCGTCTGCTTGCCGCGCGCCGCTTCACGGTCGCTGCGCGTGTGGGTCGCGCGCGGCAGCATCCCGTATTCGGCGGTCAGCCAGCCTTGCCCGCGCTCGCGCAGGAACTCGGGCACGCGCTCGGCGACGCTGGCGGTGCACAGCACCTTGGTGTCGCCGAATTCGACCAGCACGGAGCCTTCGGCGTGTTTCGTGTAGTGGCGCGTGAGGGCGACCTTGCGCAGTTCGTCGGCGCGGCGGCCGCTCGGGCGGGAAACGGAAGACGTCATGGGGAAATCGCGGAAGGAGAGGAAACCCCGATTTTAGCGCCGAACGGCGGGCGTCCCCGGCGGGGTGGTCCGCAAAAATGGGATAATGCGCGCTTCCCGCCCCGCGCTTTCCGATGCGCCGGGCGCCTCGATGTATTCCCGCCCGCGAGGGCACCAGACGGCGAGACGAACCATGATCTACAGCATGACGGGCTACGCGAGCGCGACGCGCGAACTCACGACGGCCGCCGGCAACGGCGGCACCAGCGTGTCGGTCGAACTGCGCACCGTGAACTCGCGCTTCCTCGATCTCAATTTCCGGATGCCGGACGACGTGCGCGCGTGCGAACCCGCGCTGCGCGAAATGCTGATGAACAAACTGTCGCGCGGCAAGGTCGACGTGCGCATCAACCTGCAGCGCGGCGAGCAAAGCATCGGCGCGGGCGCGCTGAACCAGTCGGCGCTCGGCCAGCTTGCCGATCTCGAACGCGCGGTGCTCGATTCGTTCCCGGGCGTCGGCCGTCTGCGCGCGGGTGAAATCCTGCGCTGGCCCGGCGTGCTCGCCGAGGCCGGCGTGTCGGCCGACGCGATCCGCGACGCCGTGCTCGCCTGCGGCAAGGAAGCGATCGGCGAGCTCGTCGTCGTGCGTTCGCGCGAAGGCGCGCAACTGGCGACGATGCTGCTGTCGAACGTCACCGAGATGGAGGCGATCGTCGCGCGCATCACGCCGCTCGTACCGGAGCTGATCGCGAAGCACCAGCAGAAGATCGTCGAGCGGCTGCAGGAAGCGCTCGGCCTCGCGGCGCCCGAAGGCGGCTCGACGGTCGTCACGCGCGAGGAAGCCGCGGAGCGCATCCGTCAGGAAGTGACGATGTACGGGATCCGGATCGACATCGCGGAAGAACTGTCGCGGCTCACCGCGC
The DNA here is from genome assembly GCF_017815045.1 of Burkholderia sp. CpTa8-5. Classification (NCBI taxonomy): domain Bacteria; kingdom Pseudomonadati; phylum Pseudomonadota; class Betaproteobacteria; order Burkholderiales; family Burkholderiaceae; genus Burkholderia; species Burkholderia sp. CpTa8-5. Next base: position 80,339 of record NZ_JAGIQD010000011.1, on the reverse strand, counting down.
ACCTGAACGAAACGCGTCACGTGATCGAGAAGGGCGGCCGCGTCGGCAAGCGTCTCGATTTCATGATGCAGGAACTGAATCGCGAAGCGAACACGCTCGGCTCGAAGGCGGCGGCGAAGGAATTGGCCGACGCGTCGATGGCGCTGAAGCTGCTGATCGAGCAGATGCGCGAGCAAGTGCAAAACCTGGAGTAAAGAGATGAAACGACCCCCACGCTCACTACGTTCGCTTGGGGGGGCGCAGCCCCCCCATCCTTCGAAAGCCGATTCATGCGGATGTGGCCAGGCCCGGCGGAGGCTGTCATGACCGAATCCACCCGCGACGGCCACGCGTCGCATTCGCTGCACGGCGGCGTCTATCCCGGTAACCTGTTCATGGTCGTCGCGCCGTCGGGCGCCGGCAAGTCGACGCTCGTGAATGCGCTGCTGTCGAAGGACAGCGACATCTGCCTGTCGATCTCGTACACGACGCGCAAGCCGCGCCCGGGCGAGCAGGACGGCCAGCACTACCACTTCACGACCGTCGACGATTTCCGCGCGCGTCACGCGGCGCACGAATTTCTCGAGAGCGCGGAAGTGCACGGCAACTACTACGGCACGTCGCGCGTCTGGATCGAAGAGCAGATGAAGAACGGCCACGACGTGCTGCTCGAAATCGACTGGCAGGGTGCGTTGCAGGTGAAGAAGCAGTTCCGCAACGCGGTCGGCATCTTCATCCTGCCGCCGTCGCTCGACGCGCTCGAGGAACGCCTGAAGAAGCGCGGCCAGGACGAGCCGAACGTGATCACGCGACGCCTGCTGGCCGCCGGCAGCGAGATCGCGCACGCGTCGGAAGCGGAATACGTGGTGATCAACGAGAATTTCGAACGCGCGCTCGCGGAACTCGAATGCATCGTCGCGGCGACGCGCCTGCGTTTTGCTTCGCAGTACGCGCGACACGCGGAGCTGTTCATCGAGCTCGGCATCCATCTGCCCCACGCGGAATGACGCGGGGCACGAGGGACATAAGGTAGAATAAGGACTATATTCAGAAGGAATTACCAACATGGCTCGCATTACCGTCGAAGACTGCCTGAAGCAAATCCCGAATCGCTTCGAACTGGCGCTCGCCGCCACCTATCGCGCGCGGCAGCTCGCGCAAGGCCATACGCCGAAGATCGAAAGCCGCGACAAGCCGACCGTCGTCGCGCTGCGCGAAATCGCCGCCGGCCAGGTCGGCGTCGAGATGCTGAAGAAGGTGCCGGTGTAACGCGCATCCGGCCCGTTCCAGCCATGTAGTCCACGCGCGCAACGACTCGACCTGGAGGCGAATATGAGCACCACCCCATCGTCCGCCTCCGCGGATTCGACTACCGAAGCCACGGCCCAGTCGCCTGCGCGCCAGTACATCGACGCGGTCCTCGAACAGTCCTTCCGGCATCTGTTCGGGCCGACCGCCACGCCGGAGCAACCGCGCAAGCACGGCGTCGTTTCGATCGCGAAACTGACGGCCGCGCTTGCCGAGTATCTCGCTCCGGACGAAATCAAAGAGGTCAAGGCGGCGTTCCACTTCAGCGACGAAGCCCACCTCGGTCAATATCGCCAGAGCGGCGAACCCTACATCACCCATCCCGTCGCCGTTGCGGAAATCTGCGCCGGCTGGAAGCTCGACGCACAGGCCGTGATGGCCGCGTTGCTGCACGACGTGATGGAAGACCAGGGCGTGACCAAGAACGAGCTGGCCGAGCGGTTCGGCCCGAAGGTCGCCGAACTGGTCGACGGCCTGTCGAAGCTCGACAAGATGGAATTCCGCAGCCGCGAGGAAGCGCAGGCGGAAAACTTCCGCAAGATGCTGCTCGCGATGGCGCGCGACGTGCGCGTGATTCTCGTCAAGCTCGCCGACCGCCTGCACAACATGCGCACGCTCGGCGCGGTGCCGATGGAAAAGCGCCGCCGCGTCGCGCGCGAAACGCTCGACATCTACGCGCCGATCGCGCACCGGCTCGGGTTGAACAACACGTATCGCGAGCTGCAGGACATGAGCTTCGCGAACTTCAACCCGCATCGCTACGCGACGCTCGAGAAGGCCGTGAAGGCCGCGCGCGGCAACCGCCGCGAAGTGATCAGCAAGATCCTCGAGGCCGCGCAGCGCGCGATGGCCGACGCGAAGATCGACGCCGAGATCACCGGCCGCGAGAAGACCATCTACAGCGTCTACCGCAAGATGCGCGACAAGCAACTGTCGTTCTCGCAGGTGCTCGACGTGTACGGCTTTCGGGTCGTCGTCGACAGCCCGCTCGACTGCTACACGTGCATCGGCGCGCTGCACGCGCTGTACAAGCCCGTACCCGGCAAGTTCAAGGATTACATCGCGATCCCGAAGATCAACGGCTATCAGTCGCTGCACACGACGCTCGTCGGCCCGTTCGGCGCGCCGATCGAGTTCCAGGTACGCACGCGCAAGATGCACGAGATCGCCGAGGCAGGGGTCGCCGCGCACTGGCTGTACAAGAACGGCAGCGCCGATCTCAGCGACGTGCAGAAGCGCGCGCACCAGTGGCTGAAGTCGCTGCTCGACATCCAGAGCGAAGCGGGCGATTCGAGCGAATTCCTCGAGCACGTGAAAATCGACCTGTTCCCGGATGCGGTCTACGTGTTCACGCCGAAGTCGAAGATCATGGCGCTGCCGCGCGGCGCGACGGCGCTCGATTTCGCGTATTCGATCCACAGCGATCTCGGCAACCAGTGCGTGGCCGTGAAGATCAACAACGAGCTGCTGCCGCTGCGCACCGAGCTGAAAAGCGGCGACATCGTCGAGGTGATCACCGCGCCGTATTCGAAGCCGAACCCCGCGTGGCTCGGCTTCGTGCGTACCGGCAAGGCGCGCTCGGCGATCCGCCACTACCTGAAGACGATGCGCCTGAACGAGTCCGTGCAACTGGGCGAGCGGCTCGTCGACCAGAGCCTGAAGGGCTACGGTCTCGCGCTGGCCGACGTCGAGCCGGAGGTGTGGGAGAAGCTCGTGCAGTGGACGGGCAACAAGAGTCGTCAGGAAATTTTCGCGGATATCGGCCTCGGTCGTCGCGTCGCCGCGGTGATGGCCAAGCGCATCGAAGTGTTGATGAGCGGCCGCGACGCGGACGACGATCTGCCGAAGTCCGAGCGGCATCCCGCGCATCATGCGCCGCCGGTCGTGATTACCGGCACCGAAGGGATGTCCGTGCAGTTGTCAGCATGCTGCCGCCCGATCCCGGGCGATGCGATCATGGGTTACATCGGCATCGGTCTGGGCATGGCGATTCATACGACGGATTGCCGTGTCGCGCAGCGCATCCATCGCCGCGATCCAGGCCGCTGGATCGACGTCGAATGGGCGCCGCAGCCGGGCCGCCTGTTCGATGTCGCGGTGAAGGCGCTCGTGAAGAACACGAAGGGCATCTTCGCGCGCGTCGCGGCGGACATCACGTCGGCCGACGCGAACATCGTTCATATCGCGATGGACGAGGATCTGACGCACGAGTCGACGGTGCTGCGCTTCGTGATCCAGGTCAGCGACCGCGTGCATCTCGCGAACGTGATGCGGCGCGTGAGAACCAATCCGGACGTGATGCGGATCATGCGCGAGCGTTCGACCGACGACGGCGCGCATGCACGCCATGACGGCGGCATGCGTATCGAGCGCGAGCGGCAGGATTACTGACGTTGACGCGCGCGGCGGTGGGCGCGGGCGGATTCGATGATCGACGGACGGCGGCTTATGGCCGCCGTTTTCATTGGGGCTGTCGAAAGCGCGTGCGATGATGCCGGCGCTTTGCCGAGCGCGTGCGGGGTGAGGGTGCGAACGAGGGAGGCGGGCGCAAAAAGAAAAAGGGCTTTCCCGGAGGAAAGCCCTTTTAAGGTGGCGCGGCTGGCAGGATTCGAACCCACGACCCCTTGGTTCGTAGCCAAGTACTCTATCCAACTGAGCTACAGCCGCACGCAACAACAAACTTCTACTGCTTCGAACTGAAAGGGCCTTCGGTTCGGAAGGCCCTCGAAAAAGTGGCGCGGCTGGCAGGATTCGAACCCACGACCCCTTGGTTCGTAGCCAAGTACTCTATCCAACTGAGCTACAGCCG